>DGNI01000045.1:1879-54732 GCA_002388885.1 Parvularculaceae bacterium UBA4496
ATTACGACGCGCTGCCGAAGCCGTTCCGCCGTTACCAGATGGGGCCGGTCTGGCGTAACGAAAAGCCGGGGCCGGGACGCTTCCGTCAGTTCACGCAATGTGACGTTGATACGGTCGGCGCGCCGGCGCCCTATGCAGATGCGGAAATCTGCTCGCTGTTCGCGGACGTCGTTGCGGCGGCGGGCATTGATCGGGATGATTTTTTCATTCGCGTCTCGAACCGTAAAATTGTTGACGGCCTGTTTGAAAAGATCGGACTTGAAGGCGAGGTGAATTTGGAAACGCGCCTCACCGTCATGCGGTCCATGGACAAGTTCGACAAGTTCGGCGCTAAGGGCGTTGCGCAGCTGCTCGGGCCGGGGCGCAAGGACGAGAGCGGCGACTTCACCGACGGCGCCGGGCTCGATGACGTGAAAATCGAAACCGTCTTGTCGTTCCTGCAGTCGGGCCCAGAAAACTCAAGCGACGATCCGCTGGCGGTGATTGCAAAAATTCTCGGTGATACGAAGAACGGCGCCGAAGGACTCGACGAACTCAACGGCATCAAATCATCGATCCCGGATTTCGATGCGCGGGGTATAATTTTCGACTGCTCCGTCATTCGCGGGCTCGATTACTACACCGGCCCTGTGTTCGAGGCGGAATTCAAATCGACGCTGACCGATGCGAAAGGCCGGCCGGTGCAGATGGGTTCCATCGGCGGCGGCGGGCGCTATGACGGCCTCGTCAAGCGCTTCAAGGGGATGGAAGTGCCCGCCGTGGGCGTATCGGTCGGCGTCTCGCGCCTGCTTGCAGCGCTGGAACTGAAAAATGCGTCGGCATCAGTTGCGCAAGGCCCGGTCGTCGTGCTTGCGCTCGAAAAAGACCGGATGGCAGACTATCAGCAAATGGCGGCGGAACTGCGCGCCGCCGGCGTTCGCGCAGAAGTTTATCTCGGCGGGTCGAATTTCGCCAAGCAGCTGAAATACGCCGACAGGCGCGCCGCGCCCGTCGCGATTATTCAAGGACCGGATGAGCGCGAAAAAGGCGAGGTCACCATCAAGGATCTCGTCAAAGGCGCAGAGCTTTCAAAGTCTATCGAAGATAACAAGGCATGGCGCGAGGAACAGCCTGCGCAGTTTTCGGCGAAGCGCAGTGAACTTGTCGAGGCGGTGAAGAAAGTTCTCGCGCGGGGTTAATAAAGGAACCAGTACGCAATAAAATTGCGATTCATAAAAATTATTAGGAACAGACCTATTGTGGCGAGTATCAGAAATTGGAACGGCAACATCCATTTCGGTTTCAACAGCGGGACAAAAGGAATCCCCACAAGGAAGGCGATCGGAAGCCACAACCAGTTGTGTGGGGTTTTTTGAATAGGGTCTGGATCGTCTTCACCCGCCTGACCGTGAATGCTTTCCAATGCTTCTCTGGCGGTTTCTTCAAACTCGGACAACGCCAGCATTCGATATCCGCCGAGCGCAAATCGAAGTGCCGGATCAACGGTCACGTAGTGTTCATTTTGAAAAATGGTCTGAATGCCGTGCGCAAGCAAAAAACCTTTAGCGCAATAGGCTTCCTCGGGATCATAAAAGTGGGCGATTTCAACTAGTCTCCCCATGAACCGCTAATACCCCGATTTCGATTTCACCCAAACGCCACCAGCACGCCTGAAATCGTCAAAATAGCAAGCAGCGTCGTCAAGCTCACCGCTGCTGCAGTCTCGGTCTTGTAGACCCCGGACTGGCTCGCAAGGACGAAGGAAACGACGCCTGACGGCGTAAACACGAACAGCGCCAGCCCCCCCCAATACTCAGGGTCATCGAGCCCAAGCGCGCCGGCAAGGCCGAGCGCTATGGCCGGCAAGAGCGCCATTTTCGCGAACGCAATCGCGCCGACGCGGCCCGCGACGGAACCGGCCGGAGGCATCGGATTGGTGATCAGAAAGAGGCCGAGGGAGAAAAGCGCTGTCGGCCCGGCGGCGCGGCCCAGTAGCGAAAAGAATGTCTCGGCGGGCCCGGAAAAGGGAAGCCCGATAGCGGAATAAACAAACCCGGCCGCCATGCCGATGACCAGCGGGTTTTTCAGCGGTTTCATGATGAATTCGCTTAGGCGCGTCAGCGCTGAGCCGTCTTCCTTTCGCGGCGCGATCAAGGCACTTGAGATGGCGACAATAATCGTGCCCTCGATCAGCATCAGCGTTACGAAAGGGCGCGCCCATCCGTCTACGGATAAAGCGACCGGCAAACCTAGAAAAACCGCGTTGCCGAGCGTCGAAGCAACAGCATGGGCGCCGGATTCCTGTTTCGACAGTTTAAATAACGGCCTTGCTACAAAATATGACCCAAAAATCACGGCGAGGCTTGCAGCCGCATAGACGGAAATGATGGCGAGGTCCTCGCGTCCGGGCGGCGCCGTTCCGGCGGTGAGACCGAATAGCGCCGCAGGCATGGCAAACCGGAAAACGAATTTGTTGAGCGCGGCGGAATCTTCCGCCGTCATGAATTTCAAGCGCCCGGCGAGAACACCCGCGGCGATGATGGCAAAGACCGGCAAGGCGACGGAGATGACGGACGACATGGGCGAAGCAGTCCCCGGGAAAGCGAGATCAGGGTCTCACCGTGTCCGGGCGCATGCGTCAAGCTTGGGGAAGGGTAATCAGAAAAAGAAATAGGCCGGGCGAGAGATAAGGCCAAATCTCCCGGGGGCTGGGGGCGATGGTTAAAACCGGAAACTCCGGCCGAACCACCCGCCCGGCTCTGATCCAATCTGGCTGCGGATTGGGGCGGAGATCAGGATCAATTAAGGCGATTTTAAGGATGATTTTCCCCTTTTCGTGAGCGCCCGGGGCTTGCAGGCGCCGCCGGGCCGCGCGAAACTCAAACGCAATGCGAACTCAGGCCTTGTCCCAACAGCCGATGAAGCGGCCCGACCCGGTCGCCTTTTCCCGCAGCGAACTCACCCGCATCCTCGCCGTTTACGGCTATTTCGTCGCCGCCGGCGAATGGCGCGATTACGCTATTGATCTCATGAAAGATGCGGCGGTGTTTTCGATCTTCCGGCGCGCGTCGGAATTGCCGCTCTATCGTATCGAAAAGCGTCCGGCGCTGGCGAAGAAACAGGGCGCATGGGTGGTCGTTTCCATGACCGGCGCCATCATCAAGCGCGGCCATGACCTCGCGCAGGTGTTGAAAGTTTTCGACCGTCAGAAACTGAAACTGGCGACGTAACGACCGTCAGAGCCGGAGCGCAGCGGCGCGGTCGATGCCAACACATGCTTCATAAGTTTCCGTAAAAACATGACGCTGAGCATGGCTGCCGCCGACGCGGTGGAGGTTGCTCAGGACAGGCGCAAGCCGTACGGCGGCGAACGCTCTGTCACCTGATGCAAATGCGACAATCGCCTCCGCAGCGGGCGCACAAACCTCGCCCCATACAAACGCCGCATCGCCAGACGCGTTTTCAGCTTTCGATTTCAGCGAGGTGAGGAACGCGCCTGCTTCGCCGTCGTTTCCGGCGCGCGCTAGCGCGTAAAGATAATGCAGGTCGTGGAATGGGAAGTAATGTTCGCCGGCGCGACGGCGCGCCTGTTCGACGACGGGTTTCCAGCGCTCCCCAACATCCAGCCCGCGCAATTCGAGCCGCCACAGCATGGAAACGGCGCCGATCTGTTCCTGCGGAAACTCCGGCCACGCGCCCCAAAGGCGTTTGTCGAAAATTTTGAGGGCTTCCGTTTCTTGCCCAAGAGCAAGTTGAAACAACGCCGCATGCCACCAATTGTGATCACGGATAAAAACGCCCTTCTTCTCCCAGGTATGCGCACAGTGATCGAGCCAGCGCGCGCCTTCCTTGGCGCGCCCTTCGGTTTCAAGAACGTGGGCGACCGCATGATGCGCCCAGGCGTCATCGATGGCGATTTCCGCGGCCCGCAAACCTTCCTCTTCGGCCTCGCGCAATCGATGGTTCTGTTCGAGCGCAAAGGCGATCATGCCGTGTGCATAAGGTGTTTCTTCGTGAACGATGGCGGCGCGCTGACCGAGCCGTAATAAAGCCGCCTGATCGCCAAGATTGAACGCGTGATATTGCCCCCATTTGATGGCGCATAAATCCGCCGGCCAGCGCACAGTGAGTTCGTCGATGAGCGCAAGTGCTTTATTGAAATCCTGCGCCGCCCACGCGCTGACCGCTGAACAGAACAATCGCTCGCGATCTGTCGCCTTGTCTTCGGTCGTTTGCATGCGCGCGAGATAGGGTGTTGCCGCCGCCCAGCCTTCCGCGCCCTCGAACGCAAGATGCAGCGCCGCGGCGTGTGCGTTGATCAAGGCTGAGCCTTCGTTCGCGTCGGCGATGGCGAACAGCCCGCGAATATTCGCGCCATAGCTCAAAAATTCGGAAACATAGTCATTGTAACCACGCGCGGACTGCGCGCATGCGCCGGTAACAGGAAGTTCAAAACAATCACGTACTGACATGGCGGGACTTTAGGGCGGCTTTCCGGCGGCGGCAAATCGCAAAACCCTGACGTCCGGTCACGAGCAGGTCAGGCCAATAAAAAACCCCGCCACATTACCCTTTAACGGGGGGCGGGGTTTTTCGTGCATGCGTTGTATGGCTAGTCGCGCATGATCCCGAGAATATTCAGGATATGTACGAACAGCGTGACGAATGAGCCGTAAAGCATGAACGCGCCAAAGATTGACGTACGCTCATTCATTGAGCTGCCTTCCTGATACCATGATTTGATTGCTTGCGTTTCCCAGGCGGTGACGGCGGAGAAAACCAGAACAACGCCGCATGACGTGATGAGGCTCATCATCGTGCTCTGGAAGATCAGCGCGTTCACGACAATCGCGATAAGGAGGCCGATGCTCGCCATGAATAGAAAGCTCGCCCAGCCGGAGAGATCTTTCTTAGTCGTATAGCCCCAAAGACTCATGGAGCCGAAGACCGCAGCGGTGATGAAAAACGCGCGGTAAATATCCTGCGCTGCCCCGGCCTGCTGAAAGAAGAACAGCATGGGCGCGATCATTACGCCCCAGAGCGCGGCGTAGAGCCAGAAGGCGCCATGGGCCATGGCCTTGGAGCCGCCCATGATCAGCCGCGGCGAAAACCAGCCGATAGCGAGAATGCCGGCGAAACCGACCCATTTGAGCGGCGTCGCTGCAATCTGGTACATCAGCGCTTCATTGCTCGCCATGAGCATGGAGAACAGGCCCGTGCCGGCGACGGCGAGCGCCATGTAGTTGTAAACGCCAAGCATGTACTGGCGCAGGCCCTGGTCAATCGCGACGCTGCCGGTCTCGGCGACTGAGCCAAATTGTCTGCGAGGTTCGTTCATAAGACTTTCGTCCTTTCGTTTCGCCTTTATCGGGGGCGGTGCGCCCCTTCAAATCCTTGTGTAATATCGGGGTCCCCGCGTCGGCAATCAAGGGATTTCGTAAGGGCTCCGACCGATTTTCGACGAGATGAAGATCGTTAACGCCTTCAAATTTAGGCGAATTTTAGCCCGCTCACACTTTGAGCCGGAACCGCGCCGCGAAAAACCCGTCCATGCCGCCCTTGTCCGCCAGTAGGGAGGGCAGGGTGCGTAAGTCGCCGTCGCGGGTGAGCGCCGCCTGGGCAAGGCCGCCAGTCTCTTCCGCTGTGACCGGGATGCGTTCCAGCGACGCATGGCGCGCCAGCGCAGCTTTCGCCTGGGCTTCGCCTTCCTCCCGCTGAAGGGAGCAAACGCAATAGACGAGAACGCCGCCGGGCTTCAGTAATGCCAGGGCGTGATCAATCATTTTCGATTGCAGTTCGGCGAGGGCGGCGAGCGCCGTTTCGCCCTTGGACCATGGGATGTCCGGATGGCGTCGAATCGTGCCGGTCGCTGTGCAAGGGGCATCGAGCAGGATCGCGTCGGCTTTTTCAGACGTGTGAAAGCGCAAGGCGTCGTCTTCGACAAGTTCTGCGGTCAGTTTCGTGCGCGAGAGATTTGCTTTCACCCGCTCAAGCCGCGCGCCCGATTTATCGACGGCGACCACACTTGCGCCAGCCGCCGCCAGTTGCAGCGTTTTCCCGCCCGGCGCCGCGCAGAGATCAAAAACACGCTTGTCGGCGACATCGCCGAACAGCCGCACCGGCATGCTCGCAGCCGTATCCTGCACCCACCATGCGCCTTCATCGAAGCCGTCAAGCGCGGTTACATCGCTGGCTTTCGCGATGCGTAATGAGCCCGTTGACAAAAGCTCCGCGCCAAGACGATCCGCCCAGATTTGCGCGTCCTCTCCGGGTTTCAGGGTGATATCAAGCGGTGCGAAAATCCGGTGCGCTTCGGCGATGGCGCGAGTTTTGACGGGCCCAAAGCTGCGCTCCCACGACCGCCACAGCCATGACGGCGTATCAGTGCGGGCGGGGAGCTTCGCCAGAGTTTCCGGACCGGTCTTGCCGATCTTGCGCGCGATAGCGTTGATGAGTTTTGCATAGCCCGCCGTCTCGCGCCGGTCGGCGGCAAGGTCGACCGATGTAGAGACAGCCGCATGCGGCGGCGTCTGAAGGATCAAAAGCTGCGTCGTGGCGATGCGAAGAATATCCATCACCCGCGCTGATTTTTTCGGCAGCGGCCTGTCGAGAAACCCGCCGATCACATGATCGATGGACCCACGCCGGCGCAATGTCTCGCTGACCAGCGCTCGTGCGAAGCCGCGATCGGGGCCCTCAAGATGCTCAAACGGACGCGTCTTGGCGATCGCGTCCTCAAGGGCGGCGCCCTCCGCGATACGGTCGAGGATTTCAAGCGCGGCCTTGCGCGATTCGAGCCCCGGCGCGGCAGGGCTAATGTTTTCAGATGGTTGGCTCATAGGGTGGCGCTTAACCACGCCTTTGCCCCGATGTCACCCAAAATCCCCGATTTCCGGTGATAATGGCGCTGAAATTGAGGTTTTGACCTTGAGGTCTTTGAGCGGCTAAGGTCCATGTTCAGTAGTCACGGGGATAAGTGAGGGGTCATGAAACCGGTATTTGCAGCACTCGGCGCCGCCGCATTGGCGCTAACGGCAGGGATGAGCGGCGCGAACGCGCAGAACGAGATGGGCTCTTCGGGCTCCGGCCTCGCGAACCCGACTAACATCGTTAAAAATTTCAGCGTGCAGACGGTCGGTCCGGTGCTCAACGAGCTCGGCATGCCGTGGGAAGTGCGCCAGCTCGATAACGGCGCGCAGTATATTATCGCCGCCGGCGGTTCGACGCAGTTCATTCTTTTCTTTACGGCATGTCAGGGAAGCAATGGCTGCGTTGGGATGCAGGCGGTCACGTTTTTCCGCGGCGTTGATCCTAATCCGCAGACTGTTCAGGCGTTCAACTCGAACATTCCGTTTGTGACGGTGGGCGTCGATCAGGACGGCGAAGCCTATATCAGCCGCTATGACATTTCCGATTACGGCATTCCGCGCGGCAACATCGCCTCGTCGATGCTGAACTTCCTTGCGACGGCGGAAATGTTTGCGAGCGAACTTGCTTCCGCGCATCAGACGGTTAGCCTTGAAGGTTATGCAAGCGATATGTCTGCTTCTCACTTGAACAAGCAGGTGACGCAAAATCTTACCGGCAAGCCGGTTCATGCCCCTGAAACCGCTACGGGCTTCGCCCGGCATCAGGTTGGCATCGAGGAAGGCGCCGCGATGATCCGTCTGCTTCTCCAGGAAGAAAATATCGGGCGAAACGTGATCGAGAAGAAAGTTCAGAACGATCTCGATTAACGCCTCGTTAAGTACGATTTTTGAAAAAGCGCCCGTTTAACGGGCGCTTTTTCTTTGATTAACGATGTTTCCTGAGGGAACATTAACCGCAAATCCCGTAATTCATTCCGGAATGGTGAAAGCGGGCGTCCTTTGGCGCTTCCGCGCATTATTGGTGCGGCGAGGCCGCAAGGGCGCGCATTATGCGACTGGCGAAACGCCGGAACATTTTACGGAACAAGAGTGGCGCCGCGGCCGTCGAATTCGCCATTGTGGCGCCAGTGTTTCTGGCGCTCGTCTTTTCCATCATCGAAGCCGGATGGTATTTTTTCGTCACCAACAGCGTGCAGCAGGCAACTGCGAATGCGGCGCACCTGATCCGCACCGGACAGGCGCAATCGAGCGGCATGTCGCGAGACGCGTTTTTCGATGAGATATGTCGTGTTGTCGATCAGTTCGGCGCCTGCGACGACAAGCTGACCATCGATATTTCCAGTTTTTCGTCCTTCGGCGCGCTTGCAGCGGATTTGTCCGATCCTGTCTGTCGCGACAGGAATGATCCGTCGATTGAAGGCGCGCAATTCGACCAGAATGATTTTGGCGGCCAGCGCGACATTATCCGAGTGCGGGTTTGTTTTCTCTACAAGCCAGTCAATCCGGGGTTGGGGCTCAATCTCAAAAAAACCGAACATGGCGAGCGCAAGATTATCTCCGTCAACATCTTCCGTAACGAACCGTTCGGGGGCAGCCAGAATGGATAACAAGTGTTCGCGCCGCGAAAAACGGTTCGCTGCGTGCGTCTCCGGCGTCGCAGCGACGGAATTCGCGCTGATGGCGCCGATTATGGTTGCGCTGTTTTTCGGCGTCGTAGAATGCGCCGACGGGCTTGCGCGCTCACGGCAGGTGACGGTGGCGGCGGAAACGCTCGCCGATCTCGCAGCGCAAGAACTCGAGATCAAAACATCAGAAGTCGATGATCTTTTTGAAGGCGTCGAGCAGATCATGGAGGCGGGCGGCGCGCCCGCAACGATTAGGCTGGTGAGCGTCGGTGTCGATGCAGACGGCGATCCCGTAGTGTTGTGGAGTCGCGACAATTCCGGCGGGACGCCATATGCGCAAGGATCAGCGTATGACGATCTGCCGTCTTCGGTGCTGATCGACGCCGGCGCATCGATCATCGTCAGCGAGATCGATTACGCCTATACTTCGGAACTGACGCATATGTTCGTCAAAACCATCCCGTTTGAGCGTATGGCGACGCGCTGGCCGCGACGGTCGATGCGCATTCGTTTGTGCTCTCCGTCCGGGGCGTGTGTTTCTTAGGTTAGGTAGTCAGAAAAAGGTTAAAGGCGTTTCTTTGCAAATGCTCGTCCCGAACCTGATTTCAGATACTTTTCAAATTCAACAGCTCTTAGCGGATCGGAAAAGCCAATATGCGTTTGTAGCCTCCAGGGCGCAAATTTGGCGGTATGCGAGACGAGCCCTGCGTTATGTTTTTCGATACGTTTGTCCAAATCATCTGTTCGTCCGGTGTAATGACGTTCCGGGTAATTTATACTCTGAAGAATATAGACATACTTTATGACGTCCGCCTCCGCTGAAGCTACGGCGCGACAGCCTTCGCCTGACTTGATGCAAATATCCAGTATGGTTTGAGAAATAAGCTGGCTTGCCAAGCCGAAGCCGACGTTAGTCGGCGAAGGCCCCTGCCGGGGCATTCTCCGCCTATTTTTGATTCACCGGATCAAAAATTCTGCCTCCGGCAGACCAGCTTCGAATGGTGGGCGCACGTGGTTTCGAACCACGGACCTCTACCATGTCAAGGTAGCGCTCTACCCCTGAGCTATGCGCCCGAACGGCCTGACATATGTTGCACGCAATGCGCGCAGGGGCGGCCAATTCGAAGGGCCGGTCTCTAACGGGAAAAATCCGGGCGCGCAAGTCTGGCGCAAGGGGCGGTGCTTACGCTGCGATGACGCGTTCGACCTCGTGCACGAGGTCTTTGAGATGGAACGGTTTCGACAGGACTTTCGCGTCTTCCGGCGCCTGATTGGCGGCATTGAGTGCCACCGCGGCGAAACCGGTGATAAACATGATTTTCATTTCGGGATCGATTTCCGCCGCCCGGCGAGCAAGCTCGATCCCGTCCATCACCGGCATCACGATGTCGGTTAACAGGAGGTCGAATTCCCGAAGCTGTAGCTCGGTCAGGGCCTCGTCGCCTTGAGACGCGTCGATCACCGAGTGACCGGCGCGCTCCAGCGCCTTTTTGAGGAACCGGCGCATGGAATCATCGTCTTCCGCCAATAAAATCGCCGCCATATACGCTGAACCTTTGTTTTAACTCATCAATAACTAGAGGCGAACCGACTGCGCCCGATCCGTCCAATATAGGGAATCGGGCGCCGCTGTCCCCTATTAGGGGAAACTCTCTGCAAAAATCGCTCCGCCTTGCGCCCCATTAACGATATGGCCTTAACTCGCGTCGCAACTTCACGTTAACATGCCGGATGTCATTTTGTTTGCAAGCCTGGAAGCGTAATGCCGTCAACGTCTAAACATCAGGATCTGTTCTCATCGCGCCGTGCGGTGGAGGTGCTGGAGCCGAGCCCGGCGGCTTCGCCGGTGATCTTCGCCTCGCCCCATTCGGGCCGCGATTATCCGGGCGAGCTGTTACGCAATTCTCGGCTTGACCGGCATGCGTTACGCCAGTCCGAAGACTCCTATGTGGACCTTCTGTTTGACGAGGCGCCGCGTTTCGGCGCGCCGCTGTTAAGGGCGTTGTTCCCGCGCGCCTTTGTGGACGTAAACAGGGCGCGAGACGAACTCGATCCGCGCATGTTCTCCGATGACGTGCCGAAACACGCCGATACGCGTTCGAGCCGGGTGATCGCCGGGCTTGGCGTCATCCCGCGGATCGTCGCCGACGGGCAGGATATTTATGCGCGCAAGCTTTATTATTTCGACGCCAAGCGCCGGCTTTCGGCGTGTTACGATCCTTATCACGCGGCCTTGCACCGCCTGATTGATGCTGCGCGCGATCGCTTTGGCGTCGCCGTGGTAATTGACTGTCATTCCATGCCGTCAGCGGGCGGCGCGCCGTTCCGCGCCGGCGAGCCGCGCATTGATTTTGTCCTTGGCGACCGGTTCGGATCGTCCTGCGATCCCGCGATTGTTGCGGAAACCGAAGACGCCCTGCGCAGCTTTGGGTATCAGGTCGCCCGCAATGCGCCATATGCCGGGGGCTATGTCGCTTCGTCCTATGGCCGCCCGCGCGAAGGCGTCCACGTCCTGCAGATCGAGATCAACCGCGCGCTTTATCTCGATGAACGCAGGATTGCCCGGACCAACGGATTTGAGGCGCTACGCCGGGACATGACCGCTCTGATCGAGCGATTGGTCTCCTCTCATGGTGAGGGTCTCTCCGTGCCTCAGGCCGCCGAATAAGCGCTCGCGGAACAAAAAAAGGCCGCGGAAAGCCCGCGGCCTGAAGTTGTTAGGGAGGAAACGCCCAAGAACTGGGCATGCAGCGCAAGGCGCTGCGACTTCAATATAACAGCGGATAATATTGCGTTGCAACAATAAATACTGCACTGCACCATATATTTTTCGCAGTTGCACATATTGACAACTCGCCAAAAGCGGGGCTTTCGGCTCCTCCGGCCGCATCACGCCGGGCTTCAGATTGTCAAAATCGTGCAGGTAGACTACGCCACGCGCCTCTCAGACCAAAAAGCAGGCCTTCATGACAGAAGATAAAGCCCAGCCGTCCCCAAAGACGGAAAAGAAGAAGAGCGCATTAAGGCGCTTGGGATCCGGCGTCGGGCGGCTGACCCGGGTGAAGCAGCGCTTCGACATGCCCAAAGGCGAAAGCGGGCTCAAAGTCGTGATCGCCACCGACGCGTGGAAGCCGCAACTCAACGGCGTCGTCAGGACGCTCGACACGCTTGGCAAGATCCTCACCGATTTCGGCAATGAAGTGCTTTACATCACGCCGAATGATTTCCGTTCGGTGCCGTTGCCGTCCTATCCGGAAATTCGCCTGTCGCTTTTGCCTAACCGCAAAGTCGCGAAGATGATTAACGACTTTCAGCCGGATGCGATCCACATCGCGACCGAGGGACCCATCGGCCGGGCGACGCGCCGTTTCTGCAAGCGCCGCGGCTATCCGTTTACCACGAGTTTCCATACGCGCTTTGCCGAATACGCCAACGAACGCTGGAAAGTGCCGACAAGCTGGGGTTATGGGATCCTCAAAGACTTCCATAAGGACGGCGAGACCATGATGGTCGCGACGCCGGGACTGGTTGAAGAGTTAACCGGGCGCGGCTTTACAAAGATGAAACTCTGGGCGCGCGGCGTCGATCTTGAACAGTTTACGCCTGGCGACAGGGCGTTTCTCGACAACCACGAACGCCCGATCTTTCTTTATGTTGGCCGTCTGGCGGTTGAAAAAAGCATCGAGGATTTTCTCGAAGCCGATTTGCCGGGAACGAAAGTGGTCGTCGGCGAAGGGCCGCAGCGAGAAGAGCTTGAAGCAAAATACAAGGACGCCGTTTTTACCGGCCCGAAATACGGTGAGGAACTGACGCAATATTATCAGGCGTCTGACGTGTTCGTGTTTCCCTCGCGCACCGATACGTTTGGTCTGGTTAACGTCGAGGCGCTCGCCTGCGGCGTGCCGGTGGCGGCCTATCCCGTGCGCGGGCCTTTGGAAATTCTCGACGGCGCGCCGGCCGGCTGCGGCGCCATGGACGAGGATTTAACCAAAGCCTGTATGACGGCATATGAAAACCGCAATCCGGAAGAATGCCGCAAATGGGCGGAGAATTTTTCATGGGAAGCGGCGTCGCGCCAGTTTATCGTTAATCTCGAAACGCCGGGCTTCGATGAAAATTTCTGGCTGCGTTCGGCGAGGATGATCGACTGAAGATCCTGTCCTTTTCTGAAACGCTTTTTGCACGCGCCATGTTGCGTGCGCCGTCCCGATTACATCCCTGACGTGACGAAGTCGCCTTTGAGGCGAGAAAATCCGGGGCGTTTCACCACTACGGCACGGGCCTTGCGTTCTCCACCACACGAAAAAGAAACGCCGCGCGCACTAGGGGGAGCGCGGTATTGTGTGGAGTAGGGACAAATGGCGCATCCGATTGACGTTCACGTGGGGCGACGGCTCAGGCAGCGGCGACGGCTTTTAGGGCTGACGCAGGAAAAGCTCGCCAAGGCGGTCGATATCCGTTTTCAGCAAATTCAGAAATATGAAAGCGGGTCGAACCGGATTTCCGCCTCGCGCCTGTGGTCGCTGGCGAAAGCGCTTGAAGTTTCGATCTCCTATTTTTTCGACGGCATGAACGGCGCCGAGCCGAAACTCGATATGAACCTGCGGGAAGAATACGGCTTTGCCGAAGCGCCGGCCGAAGGGCTTCTCGACGAAAAAGAAACCATGGACCTCGTACGTTATTACTACCGTCTTGATGAAGAGCCGCGCCGCCGGCTTCTTGATCTTGCCCGCGCCCTCTCGAACGACGGCTGATTTCACTACGACTAACGCTTGTACTCTCCTTCTTGCACAATAGGGCGGCGGTCTTCATGATCGCCGCCCTATGCCTTTTTCATCAGAAGAACTTCAAGGATTTACGGCCTTCGCCGGCGAGCTGGCCGATGCGGCGCGTCATGAAACGCTGCCCCGGTTTCGCAGCGGCGCCAGCATCGTCAACAAGCTTGAGGAAAAACCGGGTGATGATTTCGATCCTGTCACCGACGCCGACCGCGAGGGCGAGCGCGCAATCCGCGCATTGATCGAGAAAACCTATCCTGACCACGGCGTGCTTGGTGAAGAATTCGGGGAGCGCAAAGGCGCGGGGCCCTGGCGGTGGGTGCTCGATCCGGTGGACGGCACCCGCGCCTTCATGTGCGGCGGCGCGACCTGGACGACGCTGATCGCGCTTGAATATGAGGGCGCGCATGTTCTGGGGCTGATCGATCAGCCGTTTACGGATGAACGCTGGATCGCATTTGACGGTGTAACGCGCTATGCGCGGGGCGGGAAATCCGAGACAGTACGAACGAGCGGCCTCACAGATATTTCAAAGGCGCGGATTTCAACCACCGATCCGCTGGCGACAGGCTACTTCACCGAAAACGAGGCGGCGGCCTATTTGCGCGTCGCCGCCGCGTCGCGCGTCGCGCGCTATTCGATGGATGCTTACGCATACGGCCTTCTGGCGATTGGCGAGCTTGATATCGTGCTGGAAACGTCGTTGCAGCGCCATGACTATGCTGCACTTGTGCCGGTGATCGAAGGCGCTGGCGGCGCCGTCAGCAACTGGCGCGGTGAGAAAGTCGGCGCCGACGATCGCGGTGAAATCCTCGCCGCCGCAACGCCGGAGCTGCATGGAAGGGCCCTTGGATTGCTGGCGGGTTAGCTACTTCAGTACTTCAAACGAGAGTAAGCCGATTACAGGTCCACTTGTGTAGTGACAGTAGCCCATGACCATTGTGTTAGGGCCGCCTATTTGTGAACAATCAGAAATTAAACCTGTCAGCCTCACTTTGCGCCCTTCTAGTTCGTGAAGTTTTTCCATGGTGCTGTCTTTGCCGTAGACGCCAAGGCGACGTTTCGACGAGGCGTTATTTGAAGAAGGGTGCAATCGTTTAAGGTCCGCTTTCTGAAAAAATAGTGCGCGTGCCTTGTAATAACCTTCCGTAGAAACACGTTCTCCAAAAAATCGGTTTGAATCTCTGGTCAGCGTTTCAAGATCTACGAATTCAATAGTTTCAGAGGTGCATATTCCTTCGGACGGGTAAAACGAAAAAAAGCATTATGAACTCATCATCTTCGGATGAAGCTTCCTCAATATTTAGGTTCGTTGCTGTGCCGCTTGTCGAGAGTAAAAACAGAACGCAACAGGTCAACCAAAAATTGCGCACGCTTATGCCTCCAGAATTTAGCCGCCAAATACCGGCGCAACAAACGCATCAAACGCCTTGAAGTAAGCGCTACGTAATTCATCGCGCTCCATCATGATTTCATGCAGCGCGCCGGGAATGGTTTCGAGCGAAATGTTGTCGTTCCTGTCGGCGATTTCGGCGTGATCGGCGCCGTCGATCTGTTTTTCCGCGCCGGCGGTGATGATGAGCGTCGGCGTTTCGATGCCGTCAAGGGCGCCCGGCGCATGGATGGCGTCGCTCGCCTTGATGGCGGCGTTCACCCAGCCATAGCTCGGTGAGTCGTTGGCGGACTCGCCTGCAGCAATGCGCAAGTCGCGGAACCGGGCGTGCCGTCGTTTGTCGCTGGTGAAAATGTTGTCCTCGAAAACGTCGGCGTGATCCGTTGTGCGCATGACGGGCTTCGCGGCCATGCCGATGGCGCTGGCGAGCGCGGCGGCGAACCCAGTCATTTTGTTTTGCGGTTCGGGGAAAAGCCGCGTCATTGGCGCACAAAGTACAGCTCGCTCGAATGCCGGATAGCCTGAGGCGAGCAGCATCAGCGCCGGCATGCCGCCCATAGAATGGGTCATCAGTATGTAAGGTCCGCCAAAGCGCGGCTTGACGTGCGCCTCAACAAAAAGACGCAAATCATCGCGCAGGACGGCGAAGAAGGCTCGCCACTTCGTGCGCGGAGCGGTTTCCCGGTCCGAAAGCCCTTGTCCGCGCCAGTCCATCATGGCGACGTTGAACTTGCGCGCGCGCAAATCCTCGACGGTTTCGAAATATTTTTCGATGAACTCGGACCAGCCGGTCATCAAAATGACCGTGCCGCGTGCATTGTCAGCGGGAAAAAACGCAGCTCTGAGTTTGGCGCCGTCTGGCGGCTTGAATTCAAAAACTTCTGCGCTGTCAGGAACTGGGTTGCCTTCTATTTCAAAAAACCGGCTCATTTTTTCGGTCCGAGTTCAAGCCGCGCCATGACGCTCATATCGCCGGAGACAGCGATCCGGCCCGACACATAGGCGCTTTCAAACGCCCGGTTGTTGGCGAACGCGCGAACGAGAGAATCGCGCCGGCTGCAAAGAACGCATGCCGTTTCCGCGTCTTTGGGTGCGGCATCAGAAATGTTCGGCGGTGCGGCGCGTCCGTCGATCCACAACGGTTTGCCTTCGTCCGGGACGATTTGCAAAACGGCGCCGAAGGAGGCGGCGAAGGATTTTTTCGCCGCCTCGGCTAATGGGTTTCCGTTATCGCCGGACATTAACGCTTATTCCAGAAGCGCGCCGTCAGCGGCGAGGGGTTTGCGGAATTTCAGCGTCATCCGGTCGCTTTCGCCGATGGCGTCATATGCGCTGCGGTCGAAATCCGGATCGTCCTGTCCGCGGATTTCTGAAGACCGGCGGACAGGCGGCAATGTCCACACGCCAAACGGATGGTCTTTCGTATCCGCGGGGTTGGCGTTGATTTCCGACGCCGCTTCGAAGTCGAACCCGGCCTCTGTGGCAAACGCAATCACATCGTCCGTATACATATAGCCGGATGAACCGTCCCGNNCGGCAGGTCGGCGCCGTCGGCGCGATGGTCGATAACGCCGAGAACGCCGCCCGGCTTCAGCGCGCGGTAAAATTCAGCAAAGTACGCCGCCGCTTGGCCGTCGTCGCGCCAGCCGTGAATATTGCGAAAGGTGACGACCGCATCCGCCGATCCTGCCGGTGCAATATGATGGCCTTCGCCGAGATATGTCAGCTCCACATCGCCGTAAATCTCCGGCTGCTCCACATAGGTTTCGCGGAATGTCTCGGTTGCCGCCAGGGCGCGTTCACTGGCGCCGTCGGGCGCAAAGCCTGCGCCGTAAAGCTTGCCGCCGCCGGTTTTGAGATAAGGCGCGATTACTTGCGTGTACCAGCCGCCGCCGGGCGAAATTTCGACCACGGTCATGCCGGGCTCAATGCCGAAGAACAGGAGTGTTTCTTTGGGGTGGCGGTGCTGGTCGCGGGCTTTTTCTTCGTCGCTGCGATGGTCGCCGGCGAGGACAGCATCAAGCCGCGCACCGTTATCCTGTGGCGCGGCTTCGGTTTCGACCGTTTCGGAAGTCTGAGCCGCATCGTTTCCGCCGCCGCAGGCGCTCAAGGTCAGAGCCATTGCACCAAGGCCCCATGCCCAGGTCCTGGGCAAGGTTTTACGTAAATTCATCATATCGCTCCCGTCGTAATAAGGAGCCCGCTTTACCATGGTTTTGACGGGCGTCTAATGCGCGATTTTCGACCTGACGGGCTCTTGAACTCGTTTTATCGGCCCCTATCTCCGTTGGTGACGGAGGCCCAAAAGGCTCTGTTAGTCGCTATTTGGCGATCGCAATACTGGGCGCGTTCTCCCGGCCAAACCGGCGGGTGGCATCGCGTCTTAAACCTCGCTTGATCAAAGGAGGAACAAGCACATGCGTACTTACGACCTTACCCCCCTTTACCGCTCGACAGTCGGTTTTGACCGCGTCTTCGACCTGCTCGACACCATGGGCAAGACCGAGACCAGCGGCTATCCGCCTTATAATATCGAGCGGGTTGATGAAAACGACTACCGCATCACGCTTGCCGTCGCCGGCTTTGGCGAAGACGAGCTTGATGTCGAGCTGCACGAAAACACCCTGACCGTCACCGGCAACCGCGCCGACAGCGACGACGGCCGCAGCTTCCTGCACCAGGGCATTGCCGGGCGCTCGTTCCAGCGCCGCTTCCAGCTCGCCGAGCATGTGGAAGTCGCCGGCGCCAGCCTTGTGAACGGTCTGTTGAACATCGAATTGCGCCGGGAAATCCCGGAATCGGCCAAGCCGCGCAAGATTTCGATTTCCGGCGGGAAAGCCGGCAACGTCAAAATCCTGAAAGACGCTGACGCGGCCTAAGCGCCGAACCTGAAACCTAAAAGCGAATAACGGGGCTGTAATGCCAGCCCCGATTGAGAAAGAGCGCAAGGTACAGCCCCTCTCTCCCTCCTTGCGCTCTTTTTAATTTCTTCCCGGCTTGTTACCATGGCGGCTTCAGGCGCATTTCACAGCGCCGGGGAGGGCGGCGTTATGAATTTTCCGGCTCGAATTCTTCTTGCATGTACAGGGCTGACGATGATCGCGGCCTGCGCGTCCGATCCGGGGCCCCGTTACGGCGACGAGTCCATTTCAATTCCCTACGACCCTTACGATTTCGATCCGGATGATTTGCAGGCGGAAGCGGAAAGTCATTGTTCAGCATACGGCCTGCGTGCTGTTTACGATGGCGAAACCGCCAATCCGCATGAAGTCCGCTGGCGCTATCGTCATTATATGTGCGTGTGATGCGCTACGCTACTCTTTGAGCAACGCTTTCGCTTTTTCGAAAATTTCCGGATTTGAAGCGAGAATCGATCCGGCGGTGAGGAAATTTTTCCCGCCCTCGATTTCGCTTATCATGCCGCCCGCTTCGCGAACAAGGCATGCGCCGGCGGCAACGTCCCAGATATTGAGATTGCGTTCCCAGAAAGCGTCAAACCGTCCTGCAGCCACGTAAGCGAGATCGAGCGATGCGGCGCCAAACCGGCGCACGCCTGAAGTTTCTTTTAAAACGCGTTTTGCTTCGTGGAGCGCCTGCTTTCGTCCCGGCCGGCCGGCAAAGGGAAGGCCGCAGGCAAACAGGCAGGTGCTGAGGTCCGTGCGCCCCGAAACGCGAATACGCCGATCGTTGAGATAGGCGCCCTCACCCTTTTCCGCCCAGAAAAGCTCGTCCGTGACTGGATTATAAACGACGCCGGCATAGGGTTGCCGGTCGCGTTCGAGTGCGATTGAAATCGCAAACTGCGGCACGCCGTGAAGGAAGTTGGTGGTGCCGTCGAGTGGGTCGATGATCCAGCGGTTGGAGTTGTCGGCGCCTTCGATCTCACCCTTTTCCTCCATGACGAAGCCGTATTTCGGCCGCGCCCTGGAGAGCTCCTCATGGAGTTCCTCTTCAGCCTTCAAGTCTGCGCGGGAGACAAAATCAGCGGCCCCTTTTCGTGAGACCTGCAGCGCCTGCGCCTCGCCGAAATCGCGCACCAGCGCCCGCGCCGCCTTGCGGGCGGCGTTGATCATGACAGTCATCAGGGCGGAAGAATGCGGCATCGGGCACCAGTGTTTTTAAGGTTTCGCGCACATTAAGCGCCGCGCCCGCCCTTGCAAGGCCTCAAATGCACGAAATGTCGCCAACCCCGTCAAACCGGGTTAAGCGCTTCGATGTGCTGAAACGATTTCGCCATGTCTGACCCGCAGGACAATCCGCAAGAACGTACGCTTGCGACCCGTGTCGCCCACGGCGCCGCCTGGATCATGGGGGCGGGGCTGTTTGCGCGCCTGATCGGCGCCGTCAACACGATCATCATCGCGCGCCTGCTCGTGCCGGAGGACATCGGCATCGTAGCGACCGCGACTATCATTATGCAACTTTTGCAGGGCTTTTCGGATATCGGTGTGTCGCAAGCAGTCGTTAAGTTTCGCGATGCAGACCGGGACGATCTGAATACGCTTTTCACCTTTTCGCTGATCCGCGGCATTTTGATCGGCGCGCTCCTTTTCGCAGCGGCGCCGTTCGCTGCGGAGTTTTACGGCGACCAGCGCATGTTCTGGGCGTTCGCCGGCGTTGCGGTGTTCCCGGTTCTTCTCGGACTTCTCAATCCAAAGTTCTACGAATTCGAGCGGGAACTGAAATTCTCCCGCGAATTTATCGTGACGATCATCAACCGTCTGATCGGCGTCGGCGTTTCGCTGACAATCGCCATCATCTTCCGCACGTACTGGGCGATTATTCTCGGCATGCTGGCGAGCGCATTGGTTCAGCTTGTGCTTTCCTACGTGCTTCGGCCCCATGCGCCGTCGCTATCCTTCAAGTCATTCCGAAAACTGATCGGGTTTTCCGGCTGGCTTGGCGGTGTAAGTTTCATGGCGGCGCTTAATAACAAGCTTGACGTGCCGATTTTGGGCAGGATCATTGGGCCGGGAGGGGCCGGCGTTTTCTTCCTCGGGTTTCAGCTTTCGGAAATGGTGGCGGGGCAGATCGCCATGCCGCTGACGCGAGCGATCTTTCCGGGGCTTTCGGAAATGCAGGGCGACGCCGCGCGGATGCGGCAGGCATTTCTACGCGGCGTCGAAGCACTCGGCGCCTTCGCCATGCCCGCGGCGTTCGGTCTAGCCTTTGTCGCAACAGATTTCACCGGCGTCGTGCTGGGCGAGAAGTGGGCGGCCGCCGCGCCGGTGATCGCGCTTTTGGCGCCGGTCATCGGGCTGCAGTCTCTGTTCTTTGCAACGCAATCCTACGCCGTCGCGCTCGGGCTCACGCGCCTTGTTTTCGTCCGTGAGCTTGTTTTCTTTCTGGTGAGAATGCCGGTGTTTATTTGGGCGGCGCTCGCTCATGGCCTGCGCGGGGCGATCATTGCGGTGGCCGTCACCGGTCTCTTTCATGTGGCCCTCAACCTCGCGCTTTACGCCCGGGCGAGCAGGGCCATGTTCTGGCAGCCGCTTTTGGCGGCGCGCCGCTCGCTCGGCGCCGTCGCTGCGATGGCGGCGTGGTTCATTTTCGTCCGCCCCCATTTTGCGGCCGTTGAAGACCTTGCACCGGCATTGCGCCTCATCGCAGATATCGTTCTCGGGGTCCTGGTCTATGCAGTCGCGCTTTACGGGTTCTGGCGGGCTGAGGGCCGCCCTGACGGTGTGGAGCGGAATATTCGCGAAACCGCGGAGACTATAAAGAACAGGCTGGCCCAGAGTTAACCGGAGGAACTGCAGGCGGTTGTTCCGTCCGGGCGTCCTCTCGGCTAGACAATCTGACAAACAAAGCAAAAAGGAATTCGATGTCAGGGATGAGTAACCCGCTGGCCGATGCGCCGCCGCTCTCGCTTGAAACGCTGATCGAGACGGCGATGAAACTGGCCGGAACCGATCCGCAATTCGCCATCGCCGAGGCTGAGATTCGCGGCAGCAAATATCGTGTCTTTGCAAATGCCCCCCGGCATTTGCGGGAGATTTTCGCCGCGAGCGCCAAATTCGGCGACAAAGATTTTCTGATTTTCGAGGGCGAGCGGCTGAGTTTTGCAGAGACGTGGTCGTGCGTTTGCCGCTTCGCCCACGCGCTTCAGGATAAGCTCGGCGTCAAACAGGGCGATTATGTCGCCATCGCCATGCGCAATTACCCGGAATGGTGCATCGCCTATATGGCGATCATTTCGCTCGGCGCCGTGGTGGTGCCGCTCAATGCGTGGTGGAAGGCCGATGAGCTTGAATACGGCCTCAAGGACAGCGGCGCCAAAATTGTCATCACTGACGCAAAGCGCCTCGAATATCTGAAACCCTTGCGCGAAAGCATGGGCCTGACGCTCATCCTCGCGCGGGAAGAGGGTGAAGGGGCTGATTACCGATACGAAGATCTGCTCGCCGGTTCGGCGAACGAAACCGAACCGCAGGCGGACATTCATCCCGACGATGATTTTTCGATTGTTTATACGTCAGGCTCGACCGGGCAGCCGAAGGGCGTGGTGCTCACCCATCGCGGGGCGATTTCAACACTCTGGTCGTGGTGGTTTGTGGTCAACACGCTGACCGAAGCGCGCGGCGGCGTCAGCCCCATGGGTGAGAATCCCGGCATTCTTCTCGCCGTGCCGCTGTTCCACGTCACCGGCTCGCACTCGATTTTCATGATGTCGATGATTATCGGAAGACGCCTTGCGATTATTTACCGGTGGGATGCAAAAGACGCCACACGGATCATCAACGAAGAAAAGCTGACGAATTTTGTCGGCGTGCCGAGCCAGTCTTACGAATTCATCCAGAGCGTCGACCCGGCGGACGTGCCGACCCTGATGGATATCGGCGCGGGCGGGGCGAAACGCCCGCCGGATCATGTAAAAAAGCTCAAAGCCAAGTTTCAGAACGCCAACCCGTCATCCGGCTACGGCTTGTCGGAGACCAATGCGATCGGCTGCGTGATATCGCAGAATTTTTATCAGGAACGCCCTGATTCAACCGGCCGTCCCGTGCCGCCCCTGACCGATATCAAGATCATGAAAGACGGCGCCGAAGTACAGCGCGGCGAGGTGGGCGAAATCTGGATCAGAAGCCCTGCGAACTTCCGCGGCTATCATAACCTGCCGGAAGAAACGGCGAAGGCCGTTACGCCTGATGGCTGGTTCCGCACTGGCGATCTCGGCAAAATGGATGAGCAGGACTTTGTCTACATTGTCGATCGCATCAAGGACATGATCATCCGTGGCGGCGAGAACGTGTCCTGTATCGAAGTTGAAAACCGCGCCTATGAGCATGACGCCGTCGCTGAGGCAGCCGTGTTTTCCGTGCCGGATGAAAAGCTCGGCGAGCGGGTCGGGCTGGTGGTCTATCCCAATCCTGGGTCAAGCCTTGATCCCGCCGAATTGCGCAAGTTCATCAACGCAGAGCTTGCGGATTTCAAAACGCCCGAACGCATCTGGATTTCGCCGTCGCCATTGCCCAGACTGGGTACGGCGAAATTTGATAAAATCACCGTGCGAAAAATCGCGCTGGAGCATCCGCCTGCGCTGGCGGTGTAAAAGAGAGGAAACGCCATGAGCGATCTGGAAGCTTTTCGCAAAGAAGTACGAGCTTGGCTTGAAGAAAACTGCCCCAAGGAAATGCGCGACGCCGGCGCCGGCGGCGAAGACTCGATCTGCTGGGGCGGCAAGCGCTGGAAATTTGCATCCGAAGCGCAAAAAACCTGGCTGGGTCGCATGGCCGAGAAGGGCTGGACCGTTCCCGCATGGCCAAAGGAATATGGCGGCGGCGGGCTTTCCAAGGAAGAAGTGAAAATTCTGAAAGCCGAGATGCGCGCGATCAAGGCGCGCTCGCCGCTTGAAAGCTTCGGCATCTGGATGCTCGGCCCGGCGCTGTTGAAATACGGCACGCATGAGCAAAAGGCGCATTTCCTGCCGCCGATTGCGCGGGGCGAAATCCGCTGGTGTCAGGGATATTCCGAACCGAATGCCGGCTCCGATCTCGCGTCGCTGCAATGCAAGTGTGAAGACAAAGGCGATCACTGGCTGCTCAATGGTCAGAAAGTCTGGACGTCATACGCCGATGAGTCTGACTGGATTTTCGTTCTTGTACGCACTGACCCGAAAGCGACCAAGCACACCGGCATCAGCTTCATTCTCGTGGACATGGATCAGAAAGGCGTATCAACGAAGCCGATCAAACTGATCTCCGGCAAGTCGCCGTTTTGTGAAACTTTCTTCGACGATGCTACAGCGCCGAAAGAACATGCGCCAGGCGTTTCCGCCATTGTCGGCGAGCTTAACAAGGGATGGGACGTCGCCAAATATCTCCTGACCCATGAGCGCGAAATGATCGGCGGCGGCGGATCGGCGTCGTTATTCGCCGCGCGCAGCCCGGGCGAACTCGCAGCGCAAAAATCCGGCCTCGATGCGGGCGGCCGCCTCGACGACTCCATGCTTCGGGCGAAAATCGCGCAGGCTGACGTTGACGGCTGGGCGTTCATGCTCACGCTGGAGCGGATCAAGGACGAGGCGAAAGCGGGCCAGGGCTCCGGCGCCAATTCGTCCATGCTCAAATATTACGGCACCGAGCTGAACAAGCGGCGTTATGAACTGATGATGGACGCTGGCGGCTCTGACGAACTCGAATGGGAGGGCGAGCGCACAAAGGACGGCAAGCTCGCGCGCGGCTGGCTCAGAACCAAAGCCAACTCCATTGAAGGCGGCACGTCGGAAGTCCAGCTTAACATCATCGCAAAACGCATTCTCGAACTGCCGGGTGCGTGAAGGAAATAAAATGCCTCTTATTCTGACCGAAGAACAGGAAATGCTGCGTGATTCGGCGCGCGGATTTCTCGATGAAAAAGCCCCGGTCGCTGCGCTCAGGAAGTTGCGCGACACAAACGATCCGGACGGCTTTTCCCGCGATCTCTGGAAAGAGATGGCGGAAATGGGCTGGGCCGGGATTATCGTCGATGAGGAATATGGCGGTTCCGGCTTTGGTTTTGTCGGCGCGGGCGTGTTGGCGGAGGAGATGGGCCGCACCCTGACGGCCTCGCCCTATCTTTCGACGTCGATCCTTGCCGCAACGGCGCTCAAAAAACTCGGCAGCGACGCGCAGCGTCAGGAAGGCCTGCCGAAAATCGCCGCCGGTGATTTACTGTATGCGCTTGCAGTTGATGAAGGCGCAAAACACGGGCCCGCGAAAACCGCCATGGCGGCGGAAAAACACGGCAACGGATTTAAATTATCCGGTGACAAGACATTTGTCGCCGACGGTCATGTTGCCGACAAGATCATTGTCGCGGCGCGCACGGCCGGCGCGCCGGGCGAAATGAAGGGCGTCACGCTGTTTCTCGTCGACGCGAAAGCAAAAGGCGTTGAGACCGAGCGGACTCAGATGGTCGACAGCCGCAACGCAGCGCGCATCAAGTTTGATGGCGTGGAAGCGACAGGCGACGACATTCTCGGCGAGGTCGATGGCGGTTATGGCGCGCTTGAGGGCGTCCTGAATGCCGGCCGCGCCGGGCTTGCGGCGGAGATGTCGGGCGCAGCGCAGGCCGCTTTCAAAATGACTGTCGATTATCTCAAAGAGCGCAAACAGTTCGGGACCGAAATCGGGACATTCCAGGCACTGCAGCATCGTGCGGCGCATCTATATTCGGAAATCGAACTTGCGAAATCGGTCGTCTTGAAAGCGCTGCAGGAACTTGACGACAATTACGGCATCGCCGGGCCGGTCTGTTCGCTGGCCAAGGCCAAGGTCGGCGAGGTTGCGAAGCTCGCGAGCCAGGAGGCGGTGCAGATGCATGGCGGGATCGGCATGACCGACGAATACGACATCGGGTTTTACATGAAACGTATTCGCGTGGCGCAGGAAATGTTCGGCGACCCGGCGTTTCACGCCGACCGCATTGCGCAGATGCGCGGTTACTGAGGAATCAAAACATGCCTGTGATTACGCCGGATCAGATCAGGGATTATGTCGGCAAGGAAGTCGGCGTTTCCGGCTGGATCGAGATCAGTCAGGAACGCATCAGCCAGTTTGCGGACGTAACCGAAGACCATCAGTTTATCCATGTCGACCCGGAAGCCGCGAAAGCAACGCCCTTCGGCACGACGGTGGCGCATGGATTTTTGACCCTCTCCATGCTGTCGCATCTGGCGCGTGAAACGGTCCTGATCCTTGAAGGCATCAAGATGGGCGTCAATTACGGTTTTGAAAAAGTGCGCTTCTCAACGCCGGTGAAATCGGGAAAGCGCATCCGCGGACGCTTCTCGCTCATGTCCGCCGAACAGCGGGTTCCCGGCCAATGGTCGCTGAAATACGCCGTCAAGGTCGAGATCGAAGGCGAAGTAAAACCGGCGCTGGTGGCTGAATGGCTGACCATGCAGATGGTTTAGGGCAATTGGTGTGAATTGATGTCAGAACACCTTGCGACGATCCGCTGGAAACGCGAAACAGAAAGTTTCGCTTACGACGATTATAACCGCAGCCATGTCTGGCGGTTCGACAACGGCGAAGAAGTGAAAGCCGCCGCCGCGCCCGCCTTTCTTGGCGATCCATCCTGCGTCGATCCCGAAGAAGCGTTTGTGGCGGCAATTGCAAGTTGTCACATGCTGACGTTTCTCGCCATCGCTGCGCGAAAGCGACTGGTGGTTGATTCATACGAAGACCAAGCCATCGGCCATATGGAAAGGAACGAGAGCGGACGTCTCGCCGTTACGCGCGTGGAACTCCATCCGAAAATAATGTTTGCTGAAGGCGTAATCGTTGACGCCGGAACGCTCGAAAAAATGCACCACTTGTCGCATGAAGAATGCTTCATTGCGAATTCCATCAAGTCAGAAGTGACTGTCCGCTAAAACGGGAGAGTTCGATTGTCTATCAACTATGACGGCAAAGTCGCCATCGTCACCGGGGCCGGCAACGGCCTTGGAAAATCTCATGCTATCGCGCTTGCGGCGCGCGGGTGCAGGGTCGTCGTCAATGATCTCGGCGGCGCTGTGGACGGCTCGGGCGGCTCCGTATCGGCGGCTGAGGAAGTCGCAAACCATATCAACGCCTCCGGCGGCGAGGCCATTGCCGACGGCGCGAATGTGACAAAACCCGATGAAGTGGGGCGTATGATTGCAGCCGCTATGGAGAAGTGGAGCCGCGTCGACATTCTCGTCAATAATGCGGGCATTCTTCGCGACAAGACATTTCACAAGATGACGCTGGAGGATTTCAAGGCCGTTATCGACGTGCATTTGACCGGTTCGGCGATTTGTACACATGCTGTCTGGCCGGTCATGCGTGAACAGAATTACGGCCGGGTGATTTTTACATCGTCGCCTTCGGGGCTGCACGGCATTTTCGGACAGGCGAATTACGGTGCGGCGAAAGCGGGCATGATCGGCATCATGAACGCGCTCCATCTTGAGGGGGCGAAATACAACATCCATGTCAACGTGCTATCGCCGTCCGCGAAAACCCGCATGACCGAAGATCTCGGCATTCCAGAACCGGTGCTGGAGCAGCTGACACCGGAAGCGATCACGGCGGCAATGCTTTATCTCGTCAGCGACGAGGCGCCGTCACGTGCGATTGTGAGTTGCGCCGGCGGCGGCTATGCGCGAGCCTATATGGTGGAAACCGACGGCGTATTTCTGCCGCCAGACGCGCAAACGCCCGAAGAAATATCCAGACGATGGGATCAAATCTCATCGAAGGATAATGTGCATTACTACGACAATTCGTCCGGTCCCATCGCCAACTTCATGGCGAAAGCGCAAAAGCATTAAGGAGCCACGATCATGAGAGAAGCTGTTATTGTCTCGACCGCCCGCACGCCCATCGGCAAGGCCTATCGCGGCGCCTTCAACAACACGACGTCACAGGCGCTTGGCGGCCACGCTATCAAACATGCGATTGAGCGGGCGAAGATTGATCCTGCGGAAGTCGAGGACGTCGTTTTCGGCGCGGCGCTGCAACAGGGAACGGCGTTTCAGAACGTGGCGCGTCAGGCGCTGCTTCGCGGCGGTGTTTCCCATGACGTGCCGGGACAGTCGATCGATCGGCAATGCGCCTCCGGCATGATGGCGATTGCGACCGCGGCGAAGCAGGTTGTCGTTGACAATATGCAGATCGCTGTGGGCGGCGGGGTTGAATCGATCTCCATGAACCAGACTGGCGACATGTTCGTCATTCGCGATCCGTGGCTGATGGAAAACCTGCCCGAAACCTATCTGCCGATGATTGAAACGGCGGAAATTGTCGGCGAGCGCTATAACATTTCCCGCGACGCGCAGGACGAATATGCGCTGCGGTCGCAACAGCGCACCCACGCGGCGCAACAGGCGGGCAAGTTTGACGATGAAATTGTTCCCATGTCTTCGGTGATGAAATTCATGAACAAGGAAACCGGTGAGGTTTCTGACGTCGAGACAAAGCTCGAAAAGGACGAGGGCAACCGGCCGGAAACGACGCTTGAAGGCTTGAAGGGACTGAAGCCGGTGTTCAATGGCGGCCTGCATGTGAAAGAAGGCAAATACATCACCGCCGGCAACGCATCGCAGTTATCGGACGGCGCCAGCGCGGCGGTCGTCATGGAACGCAAGGAAGCCGAAAAACGCGGGCTATCGCCGCTCGGTATTTATCGCGGCATGGCGGTCGCCGGCACGCACCCGGACGAAATGGGCATCGGTCCCGTTTTTGCCGTGCCAAAGCTGCTCGAAAAGAACGGCCTTAAAGTCGACGACATCGGCTTGTGGGAACTGAACGAGGCTTTCGCCGTGCAGGTTATCTATTGCCGCGACAAGCTCGGCATCCCGGACGAATTGTTGAACGTCAATGGCGGCGCGATTTCCGTCGGCCACCCTTACGGCATGTCAGGCGCGCGCATGGTCGGCCATGCGCTGATCGAAGGCAAACGCCGCGGCGCCAAATACGTTGTCTGCACCATGTGCGTCGGCGGCGGCCAGGGAGCCGCCGGGTTGTTTGAGGTTGCATAGTCGGGCGCCGCACGAATAAAACTTTCCGTTCTGCTGACTAACGCCGAATTGGAATGTTTTTCATGCCTCAAACAATGAAAGCCGCTGTTTATCGCGAATATGGCGGGCCGGAAGTATTGGGCATCGAAGATGTTTCAAAGCCGGCGCCGGCGCGCGGCGAGATTCTGATCAAGATCATGGCATCGACCGTGGCGACGGCTGATTGTGAGACAAGGAGCTTTACTTTCCCTGGTTGGCTCTGGCTGCCGCTACGGCTCGCCTTCGGCGTATTCCGCCCGAGAAAATACATTCAGATTCTCGGACAGGAACTTGCCGGCGAGGTCGAGGCGGTGGGATCAGGCATAACGACGTATACGCCGGGCGACAAAGTCGTCGCTGCCATTCAGGGCTTCGGCGCCCATGCGGAATATAAATGTTTGAGCGAAAACAGTATCATTGCGCCTATGCCTGAGGGCGTGTCCTATCAAGACGCAGTTACATATACGGCTTTCGGCCTTAATGCGCTGCATTTCATCAGGAAAGCGGCGCTGCAGCCTGGCGAGAAAATTCTCATCAATGGCGCCGGCAGCAGTATCGGCACGACAGCAGTGCAATTGGCAAAGCGCGACGGCGCCGAAGTGACCGCCGTCGACGGCGAAGGCAAGCTCGACATGCTGCGCGCCATCGGCGCGGATCATGTGATTGATTATGCGCGTGACGACTTCACGAAGAACGGCGTCACCTATGACGTCATACTGGACGTCATAGGCAAAAGCTCGTTTTCGCGTTCCATGAAAGCGCTAAGCGAGAACGGCCGCTACATATTCGCCAATCCGAAAGCGTTGCCCATGCTGCGTGGTTTTTGGTCGAACCGCAAGAAAGGCGGCAAGCGCGTTCTTTTTCAGCTCGCCAAGGAAAGTGCCGAGGATTTGCTGGCGATGCAGGAAATGGTTGAAAAGGGCTCGCTAAAGGCCGTCATCGACCGAAGCTTCAGGCTTGATGAAATCGTCGAAGCCCATCGCTATGTGGGAAGCGGCGAGAAAAAAGGCCATGTCATTTTGCAATTATCAACATAAATGCCGTCATGACCTTGGACTATTCCCCTATCTACGCCCTCATTCGCGAAGTGCCGAAAGGCGAAGTTGCAAGCTACGGCATGATCGCGAGCCTTGTTCCCGGCGCGGGGCCGCGTCAGGCGGCGCGCGCATTGCGCAACGCGCCGAAGGGCCTGCCGTGGCATCGCATCATCACGTCGTCCGGCGCAATGGCCGATCATTCGGGCGCGGAAAAACAGCGCAGGCTGTTAAAAGCCGAAGGCGTCAAGTTCAAAAAGAACGGCGCCGTCGACTGGTCGGCCCATCGCTGGCGAGGCCCTTCGCAAAAATGGATCGAAAAATCCGGCTTGGATATTGAATCCGTGATGGAAATCATCGCCAGCTGGAAGGCTTAAGGCTTTGTCATGCCAATTTTCTCTCCCCGTGCTAGGATCAAGGCCTGTCGAACGGGGAGAGAATTCATGAAACGTTTTATATTGGCTGTGGTTGCCGCCTGTCTCGCCATGTTTCCGGCGGCGGCCAGCGCGGGGCTCAATTCCTATTTGCGCGTTACCGGCGAGACGCAAGGTCAGATCGACGGCGGCGTGACGCAGGCGGGCCGCGAAGACACCATCGAAGTCCTGTCGTTTTCGCATGGCATTGAAGCGCCGATTGACGGTGCAACCGGCATGGCGACCGGCGTACGCGAGCATGAGCCGCTCGTTGTCACAACGAAGCTTGAGGAAAGCACGCCGCTGTTGCTCAACGCGCTCGCGAACAACGAGAATATTGTTGAGTTCCGCCTCGAGATGTGGGAGCCGAGCCGTTCCGGCAAGGAATTGCAATATTATACCATCGAACTTCAGAACGCATCGGTAGCGTTTATTGAAATCAACTCCGGTGAAGAACGCACCGATCCGCATACCGCGACCATCGGGTTTTCCTATCAGACCATCACGCACACTTATGAAGACGGCGGCATTACCGGTCAGGACAACTGGGCGCCGGTAACGCCCTGACGGTTTCAAAACAACAGGAGGCCGACGATGAAAACATTCATTCTGTCAGTTCTGGTTGCGTTAGGCGCGCTCAGCCTTTCTCCGGCGAGCGCTGAAGACAAAGGCTACATGCGGCTTTCAATCGAAGGCATCGGAGAGGTTAAAGGCGACGCCACGGCTGCGGGCCGCGAGGGCGCTATGGAAATCTGGGGCTGGGATCATAAAGTCATTTCGCCGCGAGATGCATCGTCCGCGCAGGCGACGGGAAGGCGCACCTATGAGCCGATCGTCATCAGAAAACGGATCGACAAAAGTTCGCCGGTTTTGGCGCGCGCTTTTCGTGAAAAACTGAAGATCACCTCGCTGACTCTGGAGTTGCCCGACACGTCAGCCTCCGCATCGGAGGAGCAGTATTTTACGATCCGGCTCGAAAACGCGAATATCTCGTCAATCCGTCAGGAAAACGGAACCGAAGAGATCGGTTTCGGCTATGACCGCATGCACCGGCTGACGGCGGGGCCGGGCGGGCGTTAATCTTGCGTTAACGGATCATTTGTGAAGTCGTTGTAACGCCGGGCCGCCCCATTCTCGCCGAAATGGGCGTATAAGGTGCTGGCCCGACATACTGAGGGAGACATTCCATGACCGGCATCCGCCTCATTCGCCCGTTTCTTGTTTTGCTGGCGGCTTTTGCCGCGGTCCAGGGCGCGGCGAACGCTGCGTCGAAAGAAAAGATTGACCGGCGCACTGATCGCGCGCTCGCGGAATTCCGCGACACCATTTCCGGCGCCGACGCAGTCCTGTCAAAGGCATCGGGTGTGCTGGTTTTTCCGTCCGTCAAAAAGGCCGGCATCGGCATTGGCGGCGAATATGGCGAGGGCGCGCTCAGGATCGGCGGGCAGTCCGTCGCCTATTATTCGACGGCGGCTGCATCTATCGGCTTTCAACTCGGCGCGCAGGAACGCCGCCAGATGATCGTTTTTCTCGATCCGCAGGCGCTTGAAAAATTCCGCAAAAGCCAGGGCTGGGAAATCGGTGTTGACGCCTCGGTGACTGTGGTGACGCTCGATGCGGGCGGCTCCATCGATGCGACGCTCTTGAGCCAGCCGATTGTTGCGTTTGTCTTCGACGGCCGGGGCCTGATGTATAATCTGTCGCTCGAAGGTTCAAAGATCAGCCGTATTCATAACGATTAAAATAGCTATGCGCCGGTCCCCTATAGACGTGCTGCAACAAGTATCATCGCTTGCTATGTTGTAGCCGAAGTAGAAAATTGGGGCCGATGAAGAAGGCTTTATCAGTTTTATTAATTGTGTTTCTAGCGATTGGGTCAGCGATGCTTGTTCCAATCAAAGGAAGCTATTTATTCCCAATAGGAATTTTCATCGTCGTAATTTCGATAACAATATTATTCTACGTTTACCGTAAAAAACTTTAGACAAAACGACCTAACAATGCTCATACCATCTCAACCGCCGCGATCTGCGCGCGCTTTTCGCCATCGGACAGGAACGAGCCGCCGAAAGAGTTTTTCGCGAGCGTTCTGATGTCGGCGCGCGTCAGGTCCAGCGCTTCGATCACCGCTTTGAAATTGTCGTTCATGTATCCGCCAAAATAGGATGGATCGTCAGAATTCACTGTCGCGCGAAGGCCGAGATCAAGCATCCGTTTCAGCGGGTGCTTTTTCATATCATCGACGACGCAGAGTTTGAGGTTCGACAGCGGGCAAACGGTCAGCGTCATCTCTTCTTTTGCGAGCCTCGTGACAAGCGCGTCGTCTTCCAGCGAGCGGTTGCCGTGATCGAGCCGGTCGATGTGCAACAGGTCGAGCGCTTCATGCACGTATTCCGGCGGACCTTCCTCGCCAGCGTGCGCCACGAGTTTCAGCCCGCGTTCCCGCGCCGCCTTGTAGACCCGTTCGAATTTCGACGGCGGGTGGCCGACTTCCGATGAATCGAGCCCAACCGCTTCGATCCGGTCGAGCCAGTTTTCCGCCTGTTTCAAGGTTTCGAAGGCGTCGTCTTCGGAAAGATGCCGAAGGAAACACATGATGAGTTTCGCGGTCATGCCGAATTCCGATTTCGCGAGATTAAGCGCCGTCAGAATGCCGCCGATCGCCGTGTCAAACGACACGCCGCGTTCCGTATGGCCCTGAGGATCGAAAAAGATTTCAACGTGGCGAACATTGTCGGCGCGCGCGCGGTTCAAATACGCCATGGTGAGGTCGAAGAAATCCTCTTCAGTCCTCAAAACGCTCATGCCCTGATAATAAATGTCGAGAAAGTCCTGCAGGTTCGAGAACTGATAGGCGGCGCGTACTTCTTCAACGGATTTGAACGGAATATCGACCTTGTTGCGGCCGGCGAGCTTGAACAGCATTTCCGGTTCAAGGCTTCCTTCGATGTGCAGGTGGAGTTCCGCCTTCGGCAACGCGGCGGCGTAGGCGATCAGGTCTTCTTTCGGCAAAGGGATACCTCTATTTCAGTAGCGGCTGGGGCCGGCCGTATGTCAGCGATCGCCACAACCATTCAAACGGCCCGAACCGGAAAATCGAAAGCCAGACCGGCGACCAGATAAGCGTGGCGACCCAGACGGCGCCGACGGTTTTTGCAAGGTCTACATAACTCGCTGAGCCCATCAAGCCGAGACCGGGCGGGCCGTAATACAAAAACGCGCCAATCAACGAGCAGGCGAGATAATTCGAAAGCGCCATGCGTCCCGCCGCCGCAAAGGGAGCGCGTAGCAGCCCGAGGGTCGGAATTTTGCAGAGGGCCATCACCAGTGCAGCGTAACCGAAAGCTTGCGGCAGACTGCCCCAGTAAAGCGCCGCCTGACCATTGAACAGTGAAAACATCTCGAACTCGTTCCGGAAAAATTCTGCTGTAGCGTAAGCCGAGGCGCCGCCGCCGATCGCCAGCGTGACAGCGCCGAATACAAGATAGCGCATCATGGGCCAGGCCGCCGTAAAGAATCCGAGCTTGAAGAGCGCCATGCCGATCATCATCACGCCGATATTGCGCGGGCCGAGCATGATTGTCTGCACAAGCTGGAATAGTATCGCATTGCCAGCCGTATCGGGCAGCCGTTCCCACAACGGCGAAGTGTAACGCTCGATTTCATGGGCGATCACTTCGGGCGGCGGCGACCACATCTGTTTCACCATGGCCTCGCGCGCATCTTCAGGCGCGAGATGCATGCTTGCCTGAAATAAAAATGCAAGGGCGATAAGGACAAAACCCACAATAAAGAGTGTGCCAGGCCGCCAGCGGCGCGCGAGCACCACAATCATGCCGGCCACAGCATAAGGCGTCAGGATGTCGCCGAACCAGATGACAAAGGCGTGGATCAGTCCGAACAGCAACAGCCAGATCATGCGCTTGTAATGAACACCGAATTTCTCCGACGGTTTTTCTTCGCCCACCATCAGGATGATCCCCGCGCCGAAGAGGGCGGAAAAGATCGTGATGAACTTGAACTGGATGAATGTGGAAACAAATGACCAGAGCTTTTGGCCAGACGCGTCGAAATATTCGGTGTTAAGCGAAGGGTTAGCGAACATCGCAGCGGGCAGCGCCATCGCCTGTATATTTACGGCGAAAATGGCGAGGACGGCGACGCCCCGCAAGACATCGAGACTTTCAAAGCGGTCCTGTCGCGGCGCAGCAAGCATGAAAAGGCCCTCCCGTTTCTTGCAATGATCGCCGAGCCGTGAAGAAAAGCAAGTCTGAATACAGCATCAGATTGCGCAGGCGGCGCTGATTATCGTGTTTATTTCCGTATAAAGCGGATTGCACGATCCAACCCATGGTTTAGAACAGGAATCCTTCCTTAAAGCCAAGTCCGTCGGCGTCCGTGAAACGTGCAGCGCCCTTCTTTTTCTCGATGTCGAACGCGGCTTGTGTGAAGGCGTTATAGTCGCCGCTTTCAATCGTATCGACGGCGCGGAACTCTGCGCGTGCCGACTCTTTCGTGACAGTCAGATGAATAAACCCGTGACTCTCGCCGGATAGATACCGCACGTCGTCATTGTCACGATTGGTGAGAAGCGCGTATTCCGCGCCCTTGCCGCCAAGGAATTCTTTCCGGTAAGGCGACGGCGAAGTGACGGAATGGGTTCCAAGTTCGACGCCCATCTGTGTCCCGTTGCGGTCCACGAGATCGTTCGCCCACCATGTGTGCGTATCGCCGGTGACGACGATCATGCCGTCCTCGCCGGCGTTTCTCGTCAGATCGTAGAACCGCTCGCGGGCTGCGGGATAGCCGTCCCACGCGTCGAGATTGGTCGGGAGCCCAAGCGCAGACGATTTGACGAACGCCCGCGCCTGGTTCCACTGCTGCTCAAGCGCGGCGATATCTTCTTCGGTTACATGGGGCGTCAGATCGGGCGCGGTCACTTTCGCCATGATGATCTGGTTGGCGATGAGCCGCCATGGCTGGCCGCTGGCGATGGAATTGCGCAGCGTCCTGTCGAGATAGTCGATCTGCGCCGCGCCGAGCATCTCGCGGGTTTCATCCCACAAGATGTCGCTTTTGAAACGCTCGACGTCTTCCGGCGTTTCAAGGGTCGGAATGATTTCGGAGTACTCGAACTGCCGCGCGCGGGCCATCAGTCGCGTTTCGATAGCGGCGACGGTCAGAAGATCGCCATAGGAAAACGACCGGAAAAACGCCTCCGGCCCCATGTCCGGCTCACGCACGGGCATCCATTCGTAATAGGCCTGCAATGCAGCGCGGCGGCGCGCGTTCCATTCACCTTCGGTGTCTGGCTGGTGATTTTCCGCGCCGTCCTTCCAGGAGTTGTTCGACGTTTCATGATCGTCCCAGGTGGGAATGATCGGATGGCGCGCATGCATCGCACGGCTTGACGGGTCGGCTTTGTATTGCGCATGCCGCATACGGTAATCGGCAAGGCTGACAATTTCATGCGCGGGTTCGTGATTGCGCCCAAGCGCGGCGCCGACCTCTCCGCCGTACCCTTCGCGGCTGTATTCGTAGATGTAATCGCCAAGGTGAATAACCGCGTCGAGATCGTCTTCACGCGCCACAAGGTCGTAGACGTTGAAATAGCCGAACGGATAATTCGTGCATGACATGACGGCGAAACGTGCGGCGTCAACAGCGCCTTGCGGCAGCGTTCGCGTGCGGCCGACCGTCGAGTAGGCATCGAGAAAACGGAATCGGTAAAATAGCGTTTTGCCCGGCTCCAGATCGGTGAGCAATGTTTTGACGGTCCAGTCCCTTGATGGGCCGGTTTCGGTTTCGCCTTTCGATAACACTGTTGCGAAAGCTTCGTCGCCAGCCGTTTCCCAAACTACTTTTGCAGGCAGGACCAGCCGAGCACCTACAGGTGGCGAGATGCGCGTCCAGATCACCACAGACGTCGCAGCCGGGTCGCCTGACGCCACGCCGTGCGCGAAGACGCCAGTGGCGGCCTCGTTTACTGCAACATACGGCGTCATTTTCGGCGTTGAGGCGCACGAGCTGGCGCCGACAGCAAGACCGGACAGAAGCGCGCCGCGCCGTGTGATTCTATTCATGAAAAATCCCCTACCGCCAGTTGAAAAATTTTTGCGCCTTCAATGTTGCGGCGCAGGGTGGCCGCGCGCTCATTTTACGCTAGTCTTATGACATATCTTTGGGCGAGTCGAAGCGCGCCCGCAGCACTTTGAGGGAATTATGCGACAATGGAGATGGACGGCGGCGCTCGCCGTTCTCATGCTGGGCGCGTGCTCGCAGCAGAATACGGGCGATGATGCCGCTGATGAGGGCGCCGCGGAAGGCGCGGCGACGGAAACAAATCAGGCCAATTCGGCCGGCGCAGACGAAGAGGAAGGCGGCGCTGTGCGCCCGCCTCTCGACCCCTATCCATCGACCTATGAACGCTATCCGGGCGAGACGGTTTTGATCACTGGCGCCACGTTGCTCACGGGAACCGGCGAGCGTATCGATAATGGTTCGGTGCTGCTTGAGGACGGCAAGATTGCGGCGGTCGGATCTGCCGCGGCCATCACGGTCCCAGAGGGGACGGCGACGATCGATGCAAACGGCAAATGGGTGACGCCGGGCGTCATCGACATTCACTCTCATCTTGGCGATTATCCTTCGCCGTCAAACGACTCAACGTCAGACGGCAATGAAATCGTGTCGCCAAACACGGCCTATGTGTGGGCGGAGCATTCCATCTGGCCGCAGGATTCAGGGTTCACTCGCGCGCTTGCGGGCGGGATTACGTCGCTGCAGATATTGCCGGGTTCGGCGAACCTTTTCGGCGGGCGATCCTCGATTATCAAGAACGTACCATCACGTTCCGTGCAGGGAATGAAATTCCCGGGCGCGCCGTACGGGCTTAAAATGGCATGTGGCGAAAACCCGAAGCGCGTCTATGGCGACCGCGGCGGTCCCGATACGCGCATGGGCAACATGGCGGGCTACCGCTCGGCGTGGATCGAGGCGCAAGGCTATAAAAAGAAGTGGGACGATTACTGGGACGGCTACGAAGAATGGGAAAACGACGACAGCGATGACAGGGGCGATGCGCCCGAAGCGCCGGCGCGCGATCTGAAACTTGAAACGCTGGCCGGCGTCCTGCGCGGCGATATTCGCGTCAACATGCATTGCTACCGCGCCGATGAAATGGTGCAGGTTCTCGATATGGCCGAGGAGTTCGGCTACAAGGTGACGACCTTCCATCACGCTATCGAAGCCTACAAGATTGCGGACTATCTCGCGGAAAATGACGTCTGTGCGGCGGTCTGGGCCGACTGGTGGGGCTTCAAGCTCGAGGCCTATGACACGGTGACTGAGAACGCCGCGCTGGTGCACGCGCAGCCCGGCGGCTGCGCCGTCATTCACTCGGATAGCGCCGAAGGCATTCAAAGACTTAATCAGGAAGCGGCGAAAGCGATGGCCGCCGGCCGTCGCATCGGTATCGACATAGCCCCGGAAGTTGCGATTTCGTGGATCACGTCGAACCCGGCGAAAGCGATGGGCATTCTTGACGACACCGGCACGCTCGAACCCGGCAAGATGGCGGATGTGGTGATCTGGAACCAGAACCCGTTCTCCGTCTACGCCAAGGCCGAGAAAGTATACATCGACGGGGCCCTTATGTTCGACCGGTCGGATCCGGCGATTTCACCACGCATGGATTTCGAAATCGGCCAGCATGACAACGGCTTTACCGGAGGGGCGGGACAATGAACGGAACGATCATGAAAACTTTCACCAGTCTCGCCGCTGCGGGCGCAGCAATGTTTGCTGCAGCGTCTGCACAAACCGTCGCCATCATAGACGGGACGGTGCATACCGTTTCGGGCGGCGTTATCGAAAACGGCGACGTCATCATTCGTGACGGACGCATCGCTCAGGTCGGTGCCAATCTTTCTGCTCCGAACGGTGCAACGGTCATCGACGCCTCCGGCAAGATCGTCACGCCGGGATTGATTGCCGGCTATACCAGTCTGGGACTGGTTGAAATCGGCGCCGTCAGCGACTCGAACGATTCAACGCCTGATGTCGGCTTTCCGCTCGGCGCAGCGCTGAATACGGTCGACGCCTTTAATCCACGATCAACGCTGATCCCGGTAAACAGGGCGGCGGGCGTAACTAGGGCGCTCTCCGCGCCCAACGCCGGCGACGCGCTGTTTGGCGGCAAGGCCGCAGTGATCGATCTTTCCGGCCGCCCGAACTCCATCACCCGCGCCGATGCGGCGCAGGTTGCGGTGATGGGTTCCGGCGGCGCGGCAAGGTCGGGCAATACGCGTCTCGGCGCCTGGGCAGTCTTGCGTGAATATCTCGACGAGGCGCGATCCTATCAGGCCAATCCAAACGACTATGTGCGCCGGCCGCATTCAGACCGGTTCGCATTGTCGGATCTGAAGGCCCTCGGGCCGGTTGTTAGCGGCGAGCAGCCGCTGATCGTCCGCATCAACAGCGCAACGGGCATCCGCACGTTGATCAGGCTTAAAAACACCTATCGCTTGCGGGTCGTCATCATCGGCGCTTCGGAAGGATGGCGGGTGGCGAGTGAGCTTGCCGCGGCGAATATCCCTGTGATCATTTCCGGTATGACAAACTTGCCGAGCGAATTCGAGGATATTGATGCGACGCTCAAAAACGCTGCGCGCCTGCATCAGGCAGGGGTAAAGCTCGCGTTTTTTGACGGCACGCATAATGCGCGCCTTATCCGTCAGCAGGCCGGCAATGCAGTTGCAGAAGGCTTGCCTTACGATGCGGCGATTGCCGCGCTTACACGCAACCCGGCGGAAATGTTCGGTGTCGGGGCGCAGCTCGGCACGCTTGAACCGGGCAAGGCGGCGGACGTTGTCATCTGGGACGGTGATCCCCTGGAGGTGACGTCCCAGCCGGAAGCTGTGTTTATCGACGGCCGTCCGCAGGACCTCAACAACCGCCAGCAGATGCTGATGGAGCGATATCGCGATCTTGATCGCGGCGACCTTCCGCACGCCTACCGCGGCGGCGAATAAATCAAGCCGTCATTCCAGCTCTTGCGCCCGCCAGGGGTTCATCCTTGGCGGGCGTTTTTGTTTCCCGGTTGTTCCGGTCGGCGATCAGGCTGAGGGTCAGCGCAGGAACGAGCCCGAGTGCTATCAGGATCAGCGCCGCCGGCGCCGCGTCTGCAAGGCGCTCGTCGGACGCCAGCCGGTAAATCCTCGTACTGAGCGTTTCGAAGTTAAACGGGCGTAGCAAAAGCGTCGCCGGTAATTCTTTGGCGACGTCGATGGCGATGATCGCGGCCCCTGCGAGGATCGAAAGCCGCGCCATGGGCCAGTGAATGCTGGCGATGGTGCGCGACGGCCCGGCGCCGAGGCTGCGTGCGGCGGCATCCATCTGCGGGCTGATCTGCGCAAGGCCGCCAGCCGCGGAATTGTAACCCGCCGTGAGAAATCTGGCGACATAGGCGTAAAGCAGAGCGCCGATCCCGCCGGCAAGCGCGATGCCGGTCGTGCGTGCAACAAATGCCGTCAATGCGAGAACGCCAATCGCCATGACGGCGCCGGGGACCGCATAACCAAGCGTTGCAATGCGCATCAAGGATTTTGCGATGCTTCCGCGCGCGCGCCGCGCTGCATAAGCGAGCGTGACGGCGATCAGCATGGCGATGCTTGCGCCTGCCGCGGCGATTAAGCCCGTATTGATCCCCGATGAAGCAAGGTCGCGCCCTGCGCCGATGGAAAGGTTCGGGTCAAATTTCGCCAGCAAAACGCCGGTCGGCGCGGCAAAGCCAAACAGCACTGGTGCTGCACAGAGTAAAATCGCTATGGCGGCGTGTCCGACGGAAAGTTTCAATCGCTTGCTTGAGCGGTGAGCGCGAACGTCTTCTGCGGCGCGCCCTTTTCGGCTGACGCTTTCCATAAGAGTGAGGAACATCGCGACCAGAAACAGCCCCGCAGCAATCTGCGTCGCGGCAGTTAAATCGCCAAGCCCGTACCAGGTGCGGAAGATGCCGACGCTCAAACTCTGCACGCCAAAATAGTCGGCGACGCCGTAATCGGCAGCGATTTCCATTAACGCCAATGCAAGTCCGCCGATAAAAGCCGGACGGCTCGCCGATAACAACAAACCAAGGCTAGCGCGCTGAGGCGATGCGCCAAGCGCGCGGGCGGCTTCCATCAACGATGCAGAGCGAGAAGATAATGCCGCCGTCATGGCGAGGTAGACGTAAGGATAAGTCGTCAGCATCAGGATGAATGCGGCGCCGGCCAGCGACCTGATCTCCGGCAGGCTCGCGGCGCCGGTAATTGATGCGACGGCGCCGAAGGGGCCGAGAAGGTCGCCATAGGCGTAGGCCGCGACATAGGCGGGGATTGCGAAGGGCAGGACGAGGGCGACCGCGAACGCCCGCCTTCCCGGAAAATCCGTGAGTGAAATCAGTAACGCGGACACGGCGCCAATCAGGCCCGCGCCGATCCCTGCAAAAAGGCACAGCATCAGGGTCGTCGTAAAATAACGAATCCCGTTGACGCTCAGGAGATGGGACAGCGCATCGCCGCCGCCGGAGACAAATGCGCCGGAAAGAACTGCGGCTATCGGCGCAGCGGCCAGTAGTGCGACGGCGATGATCGCCGCCGCGCCTATGCCGCCTTCGCTGGCGCCTGTTTGCGCTAACGCCTTGTTCCTGTCGCCCATTGTTTCTAATTCTCGTTCTTAACTGGTGACATCTATGCGAAAGTCGGGCAATTCCCAAGGCCCCGCTTCACGGAAAACGGCGGAACGAGAAGTTTTATGAGTCTCAGCCTGAAAGATATCTCCCACCGGTTCGATGGAACGCGTGCGCTTAACGCTGCGAATTTGTCCGTCGCACCGGGAGAGCTTGTCTGTCTTTTCGGGCCGTCAGGTTGCGGCAAGACAACCCTGTTGCGCATCGCCGCGGGGCTTGAACCCTTGCAGGAAGGATCCGTTGAACTGGACGGCGCCTTGCTGGCGAGACCGGGCCGGGAAACGCCGCCGGAAAAGCGTCCCGTCGGTCTCGTTTTTCAGGACTATGTTCTGTTCCCGCATCTTACCGTCGAAAAAAACATCGCCTTCGGTCTTGCAGGCGAACCCAAAGCAAAGCTGCGCGTCATCGATCAGCTACACGCTTTCGGCATCGCCGATCTTGCGCGCCGCTATCCTCATGAGCTTTCCGGCGGCCAGCAGCAGCGTGTGGCGCTCGCCCGCGCCATGGCGAGGAAACCGAAAGCGCTGTTGCTGGACGAACCTTTCGCCAGCATCGACGTTGCGTTGCGACGTCGCCTTCGCGGCGAACTGCGACGCACCTTGAAAGAGCAGAACGCAGCTGTATTGCTCGTTACTCACGACCCAGAAGAAGCGCTGGCCCTTGGCGATCGCATTGCCTTGATGCGCGCAGGCGAAATCATCGAGGCTGCAAGTCCGGAAGATCTGTTTTCGCGCCCGCAGACACCGGAAGGCGCGCGTATCTTTCCCGGCAGTCAGGCAATAACGGGCACGATCAAAGGGGGCGTTTTCCATTCCGCATTGGGAACATGTCCGGCCGAACATCTGACGGACGGACCCGCGCTGGCTGTCCTGCGAGCAGATGCTGTTACAGCCCAGCCGGATGCCGCCGGATCTTTCCGTGTTGTCGATGTGCGTTTCGTCGGGCCGCAATGGTCGGCAAGGCTTGAAGCCGAAGGCGGGGAGCCGGCGCTTAGCGTCAGTATGAGCGAGGCGCCAAATGCCGGCGCGCTGATGAGCGCTGGCGCCGACTGGTCAAGGACGTTCATTTTCTCCGCTGTGTGATTGTTTTGGCGGCCCTGCGGCGTTTACGCGGTTGCATTTCTTTATCCGGATCGCTACATCTGTAATTAAGAATTATTCGCAAATAGAAGTCGGCTTGGCGAGGCCTGCCGTGACGGGGATAAATATGATGAAAATCAAAGGTTTACTGGTGGCAGCGCTTGCATTGGCGAGTTGCGGCGCGCCGGAAACGACGGAAACAACTGACGCAACGCCATCAACGCGGCCGATCACCGGAGAGGTCAATGTCTATTCCGGCCGGCATTACGATTCCGATATCGTCCTGTTCGATCAGTTTACGGAAGAAACCGGGATCAAGGTCAACTACATAGAGGCAGGCGGCGATGCGTTGATCGAGCGGATCACGCAGGAAGCCGAAGCAAGCCCCGCTGATATATTCATCACCGCGGACGCCGGTATTTTGTGGCGCGCCGACGAGCGCGGCGTCTTCCGCTCGCTCGACAATGCAAGGCTTGAAGAACGCGTGCCTCCACAGTTCCGTCACCCGGACGGCAAATGGTTCGGGCTTTCAAAGCGTGCGCGCATCGTCATCTACAACAAGGAAATGGGTCTGCCCGAAGGGCTTGAAACCTACGAAGATCTTGCTGATCCGGCCTATCGCGGAATGATCTGTGTGCGGTCTTCTTCAAACATTTACAATCAGTCGCTGCTCGCCTCGCGCATTGCGCGCTGGGGTGAAGATCGCGCGGAGGCTTGGGCGGCGGGCGTTGTCGCCAATTTCGCGCGCAAGCCGCAGGGCAATGATACATCGCAAATTGAGGCCGTCGCCGCCGGGTTTTGCCGCCTCGGCATCGTCAACAGCTATTACACGGCGCGCTTCAAGGGCTCCGATGATCCACAAGCAGCGGCTATCGGCGAACAATTCGAATTGTTCTTTCCCGATCAGGACGGCGCCGGCGCGCATGTGAACATCTCCGGCGCGGGCGTCACGCAATACGCGCCGAATGCGCAAAACGCGGAAAAACTGATTGAGTTTCTCCTGCGGGATGAAACGCAAGGCGCCTTCGCCAGCGGCAACAACGAATACCCCGTCGTCGAAGGTGTTGAGGCGCAAGGGCCAATCGCCGCCTATAGCGACTTTAAGGCTGACGATCTGCCGGTCTCTGCGCTGGGTGAGAACCAGGCTGCGGCGGTGCGGATTTTCGACCGGGTCGGCTGGCCGTAAACGCTTGTGGAGAAACCATGTAGTTTTGTGGCTGGTTCAGGGTTGCGGATTGATATAACATAGATATAACAAATCCGTAGCCTAGGGAGCGTGAGCGTGGCCAATAACACAACCACTGCGGGAAATGACAACGAACGGAAGCGCCCGGCGGGGCTCTTGAAGAACGAAAAGCTGGTCTGGGATGTTCTGGCGGCAAGCAAGGATCCGCTGAAAGCCTATGAAATCCTCGACAAGCTGAAAGAGCGCGGCGTTCGCGCGCCGATGACGGTCTATCGGGCCCTCGAGGGGCTTGAGGAAAAGGGCCACATCCACAAACTCGACGGCCTCAACGCCTTCGTTCTTTGCACCCATGAGGGACCGCATGTGGTGCAGACGTTCCTCGTCTGCGAGTCCTGTTCCAATGTTGAGGAACTCGAAGTCGTCGCCGTTGAAGCCGACATCGCTCCGGCGGTGCGCGCGGCCTCGTTCCATATGAATACGGCGCGTCTTGAGATTAAAGGCAACTGCAACACCTGCGCTGCAGCATAAGTAAAATCAGCCGCTCTCGTTAGAATCATTGACTCGGCATAGCGCTCGCCTATGGTTTCGGCCGCTGGCGGATAAACCACGCTAGCGAGCCATATGCGGGAGAGATCGCGCGGATTAGCGCGGCGCCGAAGGAGCAACCGCCCCGGAAACTCTCAGGCAAAAGGACCGCACTGGCTATTAAGGCTGGAAAGAGGGCGACGCCTAAATCGTCGCCCCGCCGAAGGAGTAAGTAAGGAGCGAGCAAGGCTTCTTGCGAAATCTCTCAGGTTCCCGTGACAGCCGGGGTCGCCGTTATTCGGAACGGCGATTTTTTGTCATGGGACGGATGAATGCCTTTAGAATCTGAAAACGCCGCACTGAAGAAAACATCGCTTAACGATCTGCACCGCGCGCTTGGCGCAAAAATGGTGGAATTCGCCGGTTACGATATGCCGGTGCAGTTTCCCATGGGCGTTCTGAAAGAACATCTCCATACCCGTGAAAAAGCGGGGTTGTTCGATGTTTCGCATATGGGCCAGGCATTTTTGAAGACTGCCGAAGCGGATCTTGGCGATGACGGCGCCCATGAGAAAATCGCCGCCGCAATTGAAATGCTCGTCCCCGGCGAAATCCAAAAACTCAAAAAAGGCGGCGCGCGCTATTCAGTGCTGCTGAATGAGGAAGGCGGTATCCTTGATGACCTGATGATCACCCGGCCGATCCGCGATGATAAACAGGGGATGCTGTTCCTCGTCGTCAATGCGTCGATGAAGGATCAGGACTTTGCGCTGATCGAAGAAAAACTGGCAGGCAAGGCGACGCTGGAGCGGGCGGAGGATCGCAGTCTTATCGCCCTGCAGGGGCCGGCGGCGGCCGGCGTGGTTGCGAAACTGATCCCTGAAGCGGCGGAACAGAAGTTCATGACCATGCGTCCTTATGAGTGGCAAGGTGCTTACCTCCTCGTCACGCGCGGCGGCTACACCGGCGAGGACGGATTTGAAATTTCCGTCCCCAACGACAAAGCGGAACTGCTGGCGAAAACATTGCTCGCGCATCCGCAAGTCGAGTCTATTGGTCTTGGCGCGCGCGACTCCCTGCGGCTTGAGGCAGGACTTTGCCTTTACGGCCACGATCTGACGCCGGAAATCTCCCCGGTCGAGGGCAACATCGCCTTCGCCATCGGCAAGCGCCGGCGCGAAGAGGGCGGATTTCCGGGCGCCGTGCGTATTCAAAAAGAACTGGCTGAAGGCCCGACATCATTGCGCATCGGCATCAGGCCTGAGGGCCGCGCCCCGGCGCGCGAGGGCGCAGAAATTCAGACCACGGACGGAAAGTCTATCGGCAAGGTGACGTCCGGCGGTTTCGGGCCGAGTGTCGGCGGGCCGGTCGCCATGGGCTATGTCGATGCCGCCTATGCCGAAACCGGAACGCCGCTGCAGTTAATTGTGCGCGGAAAGCCGCTGTCCGCAGTCGTCGCGGACATGCCGTTCGCACCGCACCGTTATTTTAGAGGTTAAGGAGAGAGCCATGAGCGTCAGATATTCAAAAGACCATGAATGGGCGAAAGCGGATGGCGATGCGTACGTCATAGGCATCAGCGCACACGCCGCAGAACAACTTGGCGATGTCGTCTTCGTCGAACTGCCGGAAGCCGGCAAGACCTATTCAAAAGGCGATGAAATGGCCGTGGTCGAATCCGTGAAAGCGGCGTCTGACGTTTATGCGCCGATCTCAGGCGAGATCGTTGCGGTCAACACGGCCATTGTCGATGAACCAGCGAAGGTAAACGAAGACCCGCAAGGGGCGGCGTGGTTCGTCAAGATCAAGGCGAGCAATCCGGCGGAGCTTGACGAGATGATGGACGAGGCGGCGTACAAGGAATTTGCGGAGAACGCATGATCAAAGATGCTGGTGAAAAACTCGGGCTTAGCCTGGCGCTTGGCGCCGGCATGGGGGTCGCTTTTGGCGCCGTCATTGGCGTGTTGATGGACAACATTCCTATTGGAATCTCGCTGGGAATTGCAATCGGTGCGGGGCTTGGCGCCGCTTTCGGCGCAGTGGCCGCAAGCAGAGGAGGAAATGATGAAGAACGCTAGCGGAATGGGCGTTGGCATGGGCGCAGGAATAGCCATCGGCGTGGCCATCGGCGTTGCCACCGACAATCTGGCTGTATGGATCGCGATCGGCGTCGCTATTGGGGCCGCCATGGGCGGCGCGATGACGGCTGCCCAATCAAAAAGCAATTCAGAAAAAGAAAAAAACAAGGACGAGTAAGGGGCGAATATGCGTTATCTCCCGCTGAATGACGCCGACCGGCAGGCGATGTTGAAAGTGATCGGCGCCGGCGCCATTGACGACCTGTTCGCCGACGTGCCGAAAGATGCGCTGAACGCGAAGTTCGACCTGCCCGACCATCAGGGCGAATTGGAGGTTGAGCGGGCGCTTGGCGCCATGGCCGCAAAAAACCGCGCAGCGGGCGCAGGGCCGTCTTTCATCGGCTGCGGCGCCTACAAGCATCATATCCCGGCAACGGTCGATCATATTATTCAGCGTTCGGAGTTTTTGACCGCCTATACGCCATACCAGCCAGAAATCGCGCAAGGCACGCTGCAATATCTGTTCGAATTCCAGACCCAGGTTGCGGCCCTGACCGGCATGGAGGTCGCCAACGCTTCCATGTATGACGGCTCCACCGGGTGCGGCGAGGCAGCGCTGATGGCGCGGCGCGTAACCAAACGCAACAAGACGATCCTTTCCGGCGGGCTCCACCCCCATTACGGCGCTGTGACGCGCACCAATCTCGAACTGGTGAACGCGAAGGTGGTGCAGTCGCCGATGGACGTCGACGCCTCGGAAGATATTGTATCGCAGATCGACGATGACACCGCCTGCGTGATCGTGCAGACGCCGGATGTGTTCGGCAATGTGCGTGATTTAACGCCCATCGCCGAAGCGGCGCACGCAAAAGGTGCGCTCCTTGTTGCTGTCGTCACCGAGGTTGTTTCGCTCGGCGCGCTCAAAAGCCCGGGTGATATGGGCGCCGACATTGTGGTTGGCGAAGGTCAGTCCATCGGCAACGGGCTGAATTTTGGCGGGCCATATGTCGGCCTGTTCGCCACGCGCCAGAAATATATGCGCCAGATGCCGGGGCGTTTATGCGGCGAGACGGTAGACGCAGAGGGCAAGCGCGGTTTCGTGTTGACGCTTTCAACGCGCGAGCAACACATCCGCCGCGACAAGGCGACCTCAAACATCTGCACCAACTCCGGCCTGTGCACCCTCGCCTTCACGGCGCATATGACGCTGCTGGGCGAGGCGGGCTTGCGCAAACTTGCAGCGCTGAATCATGAAGCCGCCTGTAAAACCGCCGATGCGCTTGGCGCGATTCCCGGCGTCGAGGTGGTCAACAAAAACTACTTCAACGAGTTCACGCTGCGCCTGCCGAAAAACGCCGAGGAAGTCGTCGAACAGCTCGCAAACGAAGGCGTGCTCGCGGGCGTGCCCGGCGGGCGCCTCTGGCCCCATGATGGCGCGGATAATTTGCTCATCGTTGCGGCGACGGAATGCGTGACGGATGCGGATATTGCTGCGTTTGCGACGAGATTGGGGGAGGCACTGAAATGATAGGCGCCGTTGCTTTCTTCATTATGGCTGGTTTGGTCGATGGTTCGCAAACAATGTCGGCAAAGTCTTGGTCGATGAGATCGCCAACAAAAGAGACCATCTCGACAGAAATTACCTGTGGCGAGCAAGAATATTCGGCCTCTTATGGATATTCCTCTCGCGAGGAAATCAAAGGTAATCGCGTTTTTATCAGACGAGATCCTGTAAAATTGCTTGGTTTTAGCACCAATGCGTTTGAAGTCACGCCAGTTCTAATTCAACAGGTTGAAGCTGCCATTTCAGCCTATTCCTATCTAGATAACATCGACCTTGGCTGTGGATGGCAAATTGATGAGGAAGAAGCAGATTTTTTAAATATTAACATCGTTGGACGTCATAAAGGCGATCATACGCAATATAGGGAAAAATGCTGGGCAGAAGATGGGTTGTTTTTTGACGAAACAACTCGAAAGTACATTCTCAAAGATGGCATTTTCTATGACATGAATAAAACAGATAAGCTTGGACATTGTGTGTATGGCCAAGAGTTTTTCACCATTGATTTAGAGAATGACGAATGACCATGAACACACAAGGCCGCCCTACACGCGCAGAAGACTCCGCCATGACGGACGCGCCGACCTTCACCGGCAATAAGGCGCTGCAGATTGAAGAAGCGCTCTCCTTCGAGATCGGTTCCTTTAATCAGACCGGCGTCGATCTGCCCGAGCCGTCCGGCAAAGCCGACCGCCTCGGCGGACTGAACCGCGATCGCGCCATCGGTCTGCCCGGCCTGTCCGAACCCGAAACCATGCGCCACTTTGTGCGGCTCAGCCAAAAAAACTACGCTATCGACATGGGCCCGTTCCCGCTGGGTTCATGCACCATGAAGCACAATCCGCGCCTTAACGAGAAAATCGCGCGGCTGCCGGGTTTCGGTGACCTGCACCCCTTAGCGCCCGAAAGCGCCGTACAGGGAGCATTGGAGCTGATAGACCAGCTCGCCTTCTGGCTCAAGGAACTGACCGGCATGCCTGCCGTCGCCATGTCGCCCAAGGCCGGCGCCCATGGCGAGCTTTGCGGCATGATGGCGATCAAGGCGGCGCTCGAAGCGCGCGGTGAAGCCGACAAGCGCACGCGCGTGCTCGCGCCGGAGAGCGCCCACGGCACCAACCCGGCGACGGCGGTGCAGTGCGGTTTTACCGTGGAAAACATTCCCGCTGACAAAACCGGCCGCGTTGACCTTGCGGCGCTGAAAGAAAAGCTGGGAGACGATGTCGCCGGCATCATGGTGACCAATCCCAACACCTGCGGTCTGTTCGAGCGCGATATCCGCGCCATCGCCGACGCCGTGCATGAAGCGGGCGGTTATTTCTATTGCGACGGCGCCAACTTCAACGCCATCGCGGGCAAGGTGCGGCCCGGCGATCTCGGCGTCGACGCCATGCACATCAATCTGCACAAGACGTTTTCAACACCTCATGGCGGCGGCGGGCCGGGCTCGGGTCCGACGGTACTCTCCGAAGCACTCGCGCCCTTCGCGCCGGTGCCGTACGTGACGTTCGAGGACGGCAGGTACAAACTCATCGAAACGCGACGCGCCGCGAAGGCCGACGATGGCGAAAGCATGGGGCGGCTTACCGCGTTTCACGGCCAGATGGGCATGTTCACGCGGGCGCTTTCCTACATGCTGTCACATGGTAAAGACGGCGTCAGGCAGGCGGCGGAAGACGCAGTGTTAAACGCCAACTATGTGCTGGCGCGTCTTAAAACCGAAATGTCGCCCGCATTCCCAGGCTACTGCATGCATGAGGCGTTGTTCGACGACCGGTTTTTGAAAGACACCGGCGTAGAAACCATCGACTTCGCAAAGGCGATGATCGACGAGGGCTATCACCCCATGACCATGTATTTCCCNNGTGCACGGCGCCATGCTGATCGAGCCGACAGAATCGGAATCGAAGCGCGAGCTCGACCAGTTCTGCGGCGCGCTTTTATCTCTGGCGAAGCGTGCGAAAGCGGGAGAAGCGGAAGCGTTCAAGGCCGCACCGGTCCACGCGCCACGCCGCCGCCTTGATGAAACGGCCGCCGCGCGGAAGCCCGTCCTCAGATGGACACCGGCCGAACCACGCGAAGCGGCGGAATAATTACCAAGCCCGTTCTGCGCGGACTGCGGTTCGCGTCGTCTTGATCCATCGGTCGCCGAATTTTCGGGTAAAATCGAGCATCCTGCGCTCGACAAACCTGTGAAGGATAAGCGCCGCGGTGATGCTGGCGATGGCGCATGAAACAATAAGCACGAGATTGTCCACAATGCCTCTGTCGCCAATCAGCATTTCAACCGCCCGGTTCAGCACCATCACGATTGGAAGATGGAAGAGATAAAGCGCGTAGGATGCATCGCCCGTCGCAGTGAGCCAGCGCGGCGCCGACAGTTTATTCAGGCGTTCAAACGAAGCGGCGCCGTACAAAATGAGTGCAAAAGGCGGACCGTATATCAGCGCGCGTGCGCCATGATCGTTGAGGCGCGCCCAACCATGATCGTCAAAGCCGATTGTAAGAACCAGCATGACAGCAAGGCCGAGCCCCAGCGCGATCCCGCCGCCGCGCCCATTGAGGCGGTGCAAGAGATAAAACAAAGCGCAGCCGGCCAGAAATTCAAATGTAAGCGGACTGAAGACCAGCGCCGCCCACGGAGCATTACCGATCCCGATCAGGATTGCCACCGCAATGACCGCTCCCCATAACGCGAGCAAGAACAGTTTGCGCGCCGGCGCCAACACAAGAATGATGGAAAAAACGATGTAAAAATACATCTCGTGAATCAACGTCCAGCCGACTACCAGCGCGGGATGCTCCGCCTGCGGCAGGAGAAGAAAAGACGGAATCAGCGCGCTCGTCTCGGTCACGGTGCCGAGCAGCATGTCGCGCGCAAAGAAAACGGCAAGCAAGAAGAGCGTCGCGAGCCAGTAGAGCGGGTAAATCCGCGCGGCGCGGTTATAGGCGAAGCGAAAGGCGCCCATTACTCCATCTGGCGTCCGTTCCGCCACCAGGGCCATAACGAAGCCGCTGATCAGGAAAAAGAGATCGACCCCTGTAACGCCAATGCGAAGCTGCTGTGGGAGTATGCCGCCGCCCGCCAGGCTCTGCTCCGATCCGTAGATATGAGCGACCAGCACGGCAAGCGCTGCAACGCCGCGGAGCGCCTGTATATTTTGTATCTGTGTACGCTTTTCCAATCTGGCCTTCCCACGCAGGTGTTCCGCTGAGCATAGTGATCTTCATTTGCACTGGCTATCCGTCAGGCCGGTCATTCACTACCCATCACATTCGCGTCGATTGGCTTTCCGTTCGAATGGGTAAAAGGTAAGGGTCTGCGCCGGTTCAAGATGGGGCGAGACCAATGGATTTCCTTGCGCGCTTTACGATGACGGGGCTTGAGGTCCTGACCACGGTTTTCATTTTTGTGGTCGGGCTTGGCGTTCTCGCCGTCATTTTTATGTTCATTGCGGATTCCTCGCAGTCGAAAGATGCAATCCGTCATAATTATCCGGTGGTCGGCCGGTTTCGCGAATTGTTCACGCGGCTTGGCGAGTTCTTCCGCCAGTATTTTTTCGCTCTCGACCGGGAGGAGATGCCGTTCAATCGCGCGGAGCGCGACTGGATCTACAAATCCGCCAAAGGCAAGAACAACACCCAGCCCTTCGGTTCGACGCGCAACCTCAATATTGTCGGTTGCCCGATTTTCGTGAACTGTGCATTTCCGCGCCTCGATGAAGAGGCATCCGATCCGCCGGCCGTCGAATTCGGTCCGTACACGGCGAACCCCTATCGCGTGAAATCGATTATCAACATTTCCGCCATGAGTTATGGCTCGCTGTCGAAACCGGCTGTGCGCGCCCTGTCGCGCGGCGCGGCGCTGGCGGGGTGCTACATGAACACAGGAGAAGGCGGGCTTGCGCCATGGCATCTCGAAGGCGGCTGCGACATCATCTTCCAGATGGGCACGGCGAAATATGGTTGCCGCGACGAAGCTGGAATGCTCGATGAAAAGAAACTGAAAGCCATCGCCGATCACAGCCAAGTCAAAATGATCGAAGTGAAACTCGCCCAAGGCGCCAAGCCCGGCAAGGGCGGCATACTTCCCGGCGTCAAAGTGACGAAAGAGATCGCCCGCATCCGGCACATACCTGTCGGCAAGCCGTCGATTTCACCCAACCGTCATCCTGAAATCGATAATGTGGGTGAGCTGCTCGACTTTATCGAGCGCGTGCGGCGCGTTACCGGGTTGCCTGCGGGCTTCAAGACAGTCATGGGCGCCTACGGCTGGGTAGATGACTTGTGCGATGAAATCGAACGGCGCGGGATCGAGGCGGCGCCGGACTTCATCACGCTCGACGGCGGTGAGGGTGGCACCGGCGCGGCGCCCATGTCGCTCATGGACAATGTCGGCCTGCCGCTGAAACAGGCGCTGCCCATGCTGACCGATATTCTCGAGCGCCGCGGGCTTCGCGACCGTATCAAGGTAATCGCCGCGGGCAAGCTGGTCACGCCGGCGGAAGTCGCCTGGGCTTATTGCGCCGGCGCCGATGTTGTGAATACTGCGCGCGGGTTCATGTTCTCCATCGGCTGCATTCAGGCGCTTCGCTGCCACACCAATAACTGCCCCACAGGCGTGACCACGCATAAAAAATCTTTGCAAGGCGGGCTCGATCCGAAAGTGAAAGCGCCGCAAGTGGCCAGCTACGTTGAGAAAATGCGCAAGGATGTCGCCATGATCGCCCATTCCTGCGGCGCAGCGCATGCGCGGAATTTGAAGCGCTTTCACGTGCGCATCCAGCAAGATGACGGCACATCCGTGCCGCTCGATCAGTTGCTGGCGCGTTCAAGGCCGTTGGCGCCCCATGAATATGCAAAGGCGAATTCATGAAGGTCGAATCTGAGACTGAACGCCTGTAAGTTATGGCAATGCCCAACCTTCTCATCGTCTATCATTCGAAAACCGGCGGGACGCGCCAGATGGCGGAAGCCGCGTTGGCTGCCGCGCGCAAGGAAGACGGAGTCGAAACAATTCTGAAGCGCGCGGATGAAGCGGGGCCGGATGATCTTCTGGGCGCGGATGGCTACATTTTCGCGGCGCCGGAAAACCTCGCGGCCATCGCCGGCGTGATGAAGGATTTTTACGACCGCTGTTATTATCCCGTGCTGGGCAAGATTGAGGGGCGGCCTTATGCGCAGATGGTGTGTGCAGGCTCTGACGGCGAGAACGCCGTGCGTCAGACCGCGCGGATCGCGCAAGGCTGGCGCTTAAAAATTGCACAGGAGCCGTTCATCGTCTGCACCCATGCGCAAACGCCGGAAGAAATCCTTGCGGAGAAAACAATTCCCGAAAAAGAACTTGCGAAATGCCGCGAGCTCGGCGCCGCCATGGCGGCGGGGCTGGCGATGGGCGTGTTTTAAGGATTAAACCCGCCGGCTTTCAGGAACGCGACTTCTTCGGGTGTTGAAGCGCGGGCGAAGATTTGGTTGCGGTGCGGGAAACGTCCGAACCTTTTAACGATGTCGCGATGTTCGATGGCATAGGGAACATTCATTGTCGACGGCAGCTGCGATTTGAACAGTGCAACGCATTCCTCTTGCACGCCCATGTCTTCCGAATGCATGAACGGCATGTAGAAAAAGGCGCGTTCCCTCGCATCATAAAGTTTGTCGAAGCGGCGGCGGATGGCCTCGCGCGCCACGTCCAACGCTTGCGCGTCCTGTGCGAAAGCGCGCGGGTCGTCGCGATAGATATTCCGTGAAAACTGATCAAGCAGGATGATCAGCGAAAGGCTATGCCGTGAATGGGCGCGCCATACATCCAGCTTGCCGGCTATCGCCGCCTCATGCAGCGCACCGAAACGCGATTTGATGGTTCTGTCGAATGCGTGATCGCGCCGGAACCATTGATATGGTTTTGATTCTTCAAACCAGAAATGGAGGATTGCTTCGGCGGCTGCGGCGGTGGGACGGCTTGGCGACATCGTGTGTTTTCTCATGAAGCCTTCGATACTGACAGCAACCTAACAACCCGCTCATCCCGGCGAAAGCCGGGATCCAGAAGAGTAAGCAGCTTAGCGGATTTAAAATATTCTCTAACAAAAGAAGAAAAAAGAAAGGCCCGGAAAATCCGGGCCTTGCGTTTAAATTGGCTGGATCCCGGCTTTTGCCGGGATGAGCGGATATCAGTTCAGCTTGTCGCGCAGGCCGGCGATTTCGCGGTCAATAAACGGCCCTTGTGAGCCGCCGTCCATGCGGTCGCGAATGATCGTGCGCGCCGCCTCGATGGCGAGGTCCGCGGTCTGGCCGCGCACTTCGGAAATGGCTTGCGCTTCGGCGCGGGCGATCTTGTCTTCCGCGGCTTTCGTGCGCCGTTCGGTTTGTTCGGCGATTTTCGTGCGCGCTTCTTCGGCGAGGCGTTTTGCGTCTTTTTTCGCCGCTTCGATGATGGCGGCGGCTTCTTCTTCGGCTTCGCGCTGGCGGCGCTGGTAAGATGCGAGAAGCTCCTGCGCCTCTTCGCGCATCTTGCGTGCTTCGTTGATCTCGTCGGCGATCTTGGCGGCGCGTTTGTCGAGCCCGCCAAGGATCATCTTGTGGACGCCGGCGCGGGCGAAAA
>DGNI01000051.1 GCA_002388885.1 Parvularculaceae bacterium UBA4496
CGGTCACATAGCCGATGCGAAACCCGGTCAGTGAGAACGTCTTTCCCGCCGAGCCGATGCGGATACAGCGCTCGCGCATGCCTGGCAGGGTCATCAGCGGAATGTGGCGCGCATTATCGAAAATGAGATGCTCATAGACTTCGTCGCAAACCACAATGAGGTCGCGGCGGCGCGCAACATCAGCGACGATTTCAAGTTCATCACGNNTTATGCGGCGTGTTGATAACGATGAGTCTCGTCTTTTCCGATATCGCCGCTTCCACCGCCGCCGCATCAAGCCGCCATTCTGGTGGTTCAAGATCGACAAACCGCAAGACCCCGCCGGCGCCCTCGATTTGCGGCGCGTAGCATTCGTAAAACGGCGCCAGCAGCACCGCTTCGTCGCCCGGTTGCAAAAACCCGTAAAACGCTGCGGCAAGCCCTTCCGTCGCGCCGGAGACAATCAGCGTTTCCGTATCAGGATCGACGTCAAGATCGTAGAAGCGTTTATTGTCGCGCGCCACGGCTTCACGCAATTCCGGCACGCCTTCGCATGGCGCATACTGGTTAGGCCCTTCGACCGTCAGTCGCGCGGCAAGCTCGCGAATTTCCAGCGGTCCGTCCTCGTCGGGAAATCCCTGTCCGAGATTAATCGCGTCATGCTCGCGCGCGAGCCGCGACATGGTCGGAAAGATCGATTGCGGACGGGCGGAGAAAACGGGGTTGAGGTCTTTACGCATAGTTTCTTTTAACAGCACGCGTAAAATTCTCAAAAGCGGAATTTATTCTGCTTCGGCCGCGATATATCCAAAACTCGCAGACGCGCCGGCCGCCAGAGCGGCGTCAAAAAACTCGTTTGCTTTTTGGGTGTCGCCATCGATTAACGCATTGGCGCCCAAACCATACAACAATGTGCCGGCGGCGACGCCTTCGCTTGAAAGGGCCCGCGCCGCCAACACTTCGCAATCCGCTGCGCCTTTGAAGCATAGCGCGAGTTCGTGATAGTCGTGATTTTCGAGCAGTTCCCAGTCACCACTGACCGGATCGAGAGCAGATTCGGCGCCGCTCATGTCGCCGGCGCGTGCGCGGGAGAGATAAAGCCAATACCGGCTCGCCGACGCCGCATCAGCATTCGCTGCGACAGCCGCCGCCTGTGCCCATACAGTAGCCGCGCGGGCAAAATCCTCCTGAAGATAATGTGCGAGCGCAAGGTGATAGTATATATTTCCCTTCAATGTTGAAGTGGGAACGCCTGCTTCATTCGGCAGTCCGTCCGGCTCTGTTTCGTTCGGACGCGCCGCCATCAAATCCGCCGCTTGTTGCAGAACCACCGCCGCTTCATTGAAACGCCGAAGCGAGATCAGCCTGTGACCGATGTGACGTGGAAAGCGAGCGTCATCGGGATGGCGCCGCCAGCCATCCCGATAGACTGCAACCGCATCATCGTACCGGCCGAGATATCCGAGCCTTCGGCCGACCCACACTGCAGCATCGGCGTCATCGGGATCAGCATCAAGCGCGCCTTGCGCCTCCGCAAGCAGCGCTTCTTGAGTTGCGGTAAAATCGTTGCTTTGCGCAGAAGCAGAATGCGTCAGGCAAAGAATGGCGGAAGACAAAGCAATCAAAATTGCACGCATGTGAATTATTCCCCGTTAGCGCCGTAGACAGTCGCGGCGATCCAGTCGGCCATTTCATCGGAGAGTTCGGGCCGTGCTTCAAACAGTTCTGTCGCGTGCCCCGAACCGGAAAGGACCCGGCGCTCCAGCGAAGGGCCTTGCTCTTCCAGCGCCTCGAAAAGAGCGTCGATATGGGGTTTGGAAGCCGGCCCCTCATTCTCGCTTCGGATGAATTGCCAGCGCGCGCCCGAGGCCTCCGCCGCGGCAATAGACACGTCTGAAAAATTTCCCGGCGATAGCATCATGTAGGCCACAGCTTTTGGCCCGCCTTCGCGAAGCGCGAACCCCGCCGCCTCGCCCGAATAGCTGGCGCCGACAACGGCAAGCGCATTTGCATCCACATCCGGCTGCGCAGCGAGCCATTCAAGCGCGGCGATCACATCGCGATAAACATTCTCGTTGATGTGCAGGTTATCCGCATACGGTTCTTCGAACTTTCCGAGATTGATGCTCTCTCCATGGCCGCGAAGATCAAGCGCCAGCGAAGACACATCGCGCGCCGCAAGCGCCGCGGAAAGCACGTCATATTCGCTTTTGTCGCCCGCCGCACTGTGCAGCAACAGCGCCGCCGGTTTAATTGCGCGCGTTTGCGGAAAACGATAGGCGCCCTTCAGCACCCAGCCATCGTTTTCGATGATGACGGCCTCTTCAGCGACATCCACGCCGCCGTCCGTTGAACGGGCCTCTTCAGCGCTCTGTCCGCAGGCGGAGAGAAAAGCCGTGACGGCAATAACGATCAGTTTTTTCATGCGGAAAGCTCCGGCGGCGTTCGCCCAGCATAGCCGGAAAACGCACGCCACGGCCATAGCCTGTCAGTTTACGGCCGCCAGAAAACGCCTTCCGCCGGCGGCTCGTTTATCAGCGAAGAAAGATAGGCGTATAAATCGTCGATTTCCTGTTCTGTGAGTTCGGGAAACCGGTCCGGCGCCACAAGCCCCATCAGGCCTAGTTCGCGCCCGCCAATACCGACGCCGGTCCTGATCAGGGTTTCGAAATCCTCGCGGGAAATCGCAGCAACCATGGCGAGGTCGGGAGTCGGTGGTGGAAACATCGCAAACCCGCGCACATCGAGCCCGTGACATTCATTGCACATGGTCATGGCGAGATATTCGCCGCGCGCCAATTGCGGTTCCGCCACCGCATCGACGCGCAGAGGCGGAACTGCATCCACCCATTGCACCATGTGCGTTTCCTCGCCCGTCGCAAACGTCCAGCGCACGGCCCAGCCGAGTTTCGGTTTCGGCAAGTTGTTTTCAACGACCGGCGCCGATTTCAAAAATGCGATCAGCGCAGCGGTATCCTCATCGGTGAGGCGCGCGAAGTTGAACGACGGCATGGAGACCAGCGCCTTGCCATTGGCGCCGATGCCCTGACGGATCGCCGCTTCCATTGTCGCCGCGTCATGATCGCGCGCAAAGGCGGCGAGGTTCGGCGCCACGGCGCGTTCCGGCCAGTCCCACTGCTCGCCGAAATCCTTGCCCTCAAGTTTTTGTCCATGACAGCCGAAACAACCGCGCGTGCGGGCGATGTGCCGCCCATGTTTGATTGACGCCGCATCCGTCGGGATCGGATAATCAAACGCCGGCCCGCGCGATACGTCCCGCAAGCGCGCTTCGCTCATCACATAAACACCGCCAAGCCCGAGCGCCGC
>DGNI01000160.1:0-287 GCA_002388885.1 Parvularculaceae bacterium UBA4496
GGCGCTGCGCCGCCATAGGTATCAACGATGATCTTGCGGCCCGTGAGCCCTGCGTCGCCGTCCGGCCCGCCGATCACGAATTTGCCGGTCGGGTTCACATGCCAGACGCAATCATTGGAAATCGCAAGGTTGCTGACTGACTTGCGGATGTAGGGTTCGACCACGTCGCGCACCTTGGCTGAATTCCAGCCGCCGTCGAGATGCTGCGTAGACAGAACGATCGACGTTATCTCCACCGCCTCGCCATTGCGGTAACGCACGGTCACCTGGCTCTTGGCGTCAGGGCC
>DGNI01000160.1:323-1339 GCA_002388885.1 Parvularculaceae bacterium UBA4496
ATAGATCGGCGCCGGCATCAGCTTCGGTGTTTCACGGCAGGCGTATCCAAACATGATGCCCTGATCGCCTGCGCCTTCGGCGTTGCCATCCGACGACTTATCAACGCCTTGCGCAATGTCTGCCGACTGGCCGTGCAGGAGCACGTCCACACACGCAGTCTGCCAGTGGAACCCGTCCTGTTCGTAGCCGATGGATTTGATCGCCTCACGCGCCACAGCGATGAATTTTTCAGGATTAACGCCGCCCGCGCCGTCCATCAGATTTTCAGGCGCACGCACCTCGCCGGCGATCACAACCTTGTTGGTGGTGGTCAGCGTCTCGCACGCCGCCCGCACCGTCCAAGGGTTCATTCCGGCCGCCACCGCTTCGCGATACATGAGATCGACAATCTCATCGGAGATGCGATCGCAGACCTTGTCCGGATGGCNNCGGAAACGCTCTCGCTGGTAAACAGGTAGGATTGGCGCGCCATGGAACGATTTGCCCTCAATCAAGCATATAAAGGAATGTTTATATGACCGCCTATAGCGAAGACGCCAGCCTCTGTCCAACGCAATAACCGCTGTGGAAAAACGGCCTCACAGAACGTCGGCCCCTTCTGTTTCAGCGATGGATTTTACCAGATCCAGAACCCGGCGCTTGACCTTAGGGTCCTTGATGGATGCGAAATAACGACAAAGTTGTATGCCTTCCGGCGACTGAATGAGGTCCATGAAAGGATCGCTTTCAATGTCTTCTGCGAAACCGGCGCCGTAACTGGGGCCATCGACGTACCCGTCAAAGAAATACTGGATTGGGACTTCAAGCTGGCCGGCAAGCTCGTAAATCTTGCTGGCGCTGATGCGGTTGACGCCCTTTTCGTATTTCTGAATCTGCTGGAACGTCACGCCCATGGACTTGCCAAGGGTGTCCTGACTGATCTCAAGCGCCATGCGCCGGAGCTTCACCCGCGAGCCCACATGCTTGTCCACCGGATGCGGCGACTCTTTTTCACTCGACGCAGCCTTCTGCTTCG
>DGNI01000160.1:1448-3287 GCA_002388885.1 Parvularculaceae bacterium UBA4496
AAGCAGCAATCATGGCCCAAAAAAGCCAATCCCCGACGCGAGCATAAAGCGTTGGCGGCAATGCGGGCGGCAACGGCGCATCGATTTTACCGGCCGTATAGAGTTTTACCCGCGCAAGAATCCGCCCTTTCCCATCGATCAGCGCCGAAACGCCGGTATTCGCAGAGCGCGCCATGGGAAGGCCGGATTCAATCGAGCGTAGCCGCGCCATATCGAGGTGCTGGCGAGGACCCGACGTGTCGCCAAACCAGGCGTCGTTTGTGACCGTCACAAGCCACTCTGGCCGCTCGCCATTTGGATAGGATGCGCCGGGAAATATCGCTTCGTAACAAATCATCGGGGCGAACACCGTACCGCCGGCTTCGATTGCGGCAGGTCCGTCGCCGGCGGCGAACCCGGCGTCGCCGTAAGGCGTAAGCTGCGCAAGACCAATGGCGTTAAGGAGATCGTAGAAAGGCAGGTACTCGCCAAACGGCACCAGATGATGCTTGTCATAATGGCGCGTAACGTCACGTCCTTCGGGCGTTTCCTCGACGATGGCGATGGAGTTGAAATAACGCATTTCGTCGAGCGCGCCGCGCTCACGCCGCACCGCGCCCGCGATCAGGATGGAGTTGTCCGGCAATTCATCTGTAAGAAGCGCAAGCGCTGTGCGCGCTTCATTGAGCAAGGGCGCGCCGTTTTCGGGCCAGATGATAAAAAGCTGCGCATCAGGAGGAACCGGCGACGTCGAGTGTTCAAGCTGCCTTTCGAAATTGCGCACCCACATGCCCTGTTCGATTTTCTCACGCTGCGGAATATTCGGTTGAACAATCCGCACGAGATTGCGCCCGTCGCCCTGCGGTTCGGGAAGCGCGAGACGAATGCCCCCTGCGGCGAACACAACAGCTGCGCCGATAATCATGATCCCAAGACCGGCAAGCGCACGCGGGCCCTTCTGGTCGAGGCTCGCCGCCGGCGCGGCGCTCAGGAATATGGCTACGAGACTTAGTCCGTATGCGCCATACCATGCGGCGGTTTGCGCGCCGATAGCGCTGCCCGCCAGCGCCTGTCCTGCAAGATTCCACGGCAGGCCTGTCAGAATATGGCCGCGCGCATATTCAAGGACGACCCAAACAGCGCCGAACAGGAAAATACGCGCCCAACCCGGCCGCCAGAATGAAACGGCGAGCGCTGCGGCGGCGCCTGAAAACAGTGCAAGAAATGCCGGCACGCCCATGACGGCGAGAGGCGCCATCCACGCGAACTGGTCGGCCTGGACAAAAAACGAAAACGCCATCCAGTAAACGCCGGCGAGGAAGTAGCCGAAACCGAAAAACCAACCGGCCACGAAGGCGCTGCGGCGCGGTCGCGCCGCGGCCGACGCCCCGTCGATCAGCAGGACGAGTACTGAAAACCCGACAGCAAGCAGCGGCAACGCATAGACCGGCGCCATGGCGAGCGCAGCGGCCAGTCCTGCGAGAAACCCGCAAAGCCAGCGGGGCCGGCCGGCAAGGCCGCGTACGAAAGCGCTGCCGCTTTCCATGGCTTTGGCAATGCGCGAGAGCGGCTTTTCCAAAAAGCGCATGAGGCTTGATTACTCCGCCGCCTTACCGGCGCTCTGAGCAACGGAAGGGCGAATACGCAGTTTACGGACTTTTCGCGCGTCGCCTTCCGTAACCTCGATGTCGAAGCCGCTGGGCGCCGTCAGCACCTCGCCCCGTTGCGGCACACGGCCCGCCAGCGAAACGGCATAGCCGCCGACGGTGTCGATTTCGTCATCTTCCGTATCAAGATGAAGTCCCGTTTCCTCCTCAAAATCAGCGAGCTCGACCCGGGCATCCACTTCCCATCCGCCGG
>DGNI01000160.1:3414-3599 GCA_002388885.1 Parvularculaceae bacterium UBA4496
CGTAACAGCAAATCCGTCACGCGCATGGACGGCGGCACGTAAAGTACGTCACGGCGAAGCGTTTTCAGGATCGGCCCGTCAGTGGGCAAAGGCTTGGCGTCGTCGGCGATGAGACCGATCACGTCCTTGATGTGGACCATCCCCACTGGATCATCGAGATCGCCGCGATAGATCGGCAGGCGCGA
>DGNI01000158.1 GCA_002388885.1 Parvularculaceae bacterium UBA4496
CGCTGCAGCGCCGTCGGGGAACAAAAGAGCGGCATGTCGAGTTTGCATCCCATCACCTCGACCGACATGTCGATAGTCTCGACTCCGGTGAGGACGCTCGGCACAAGGTCGCAATCTTCGAAACTTTGGGTGTTGCGTCGGCGGGTCGCCTCGTCGTCAGCCGCGCCGTCGATGTAGTGAAAGATCGGGCCCGGCATGCGGGTTTTCGCAAGTTTGCGCAGGTCGGCGATGTTTCGGCACGAGTTTAAAGTCTGGACCATTGACGTGTTTTTGCCGCAGGTTATGCGTTTCTGCTATTCGTTGTGCCATGCAACGCAGCTTTGAGGGCATATTTCAATAAGGTGCGGGGCAAGTTTTTGCGTTAAATTACCTTTCCGAAGCGGTGAGCCGTTCAGCGGATGATTTGAAACTTGCGGATGATGTCATATCTTTTATGTGACGGGCGGGGAATCTAATGAGAAAACATCAATTATTTCTTGTGCTTATAGCTGCGTGCGCGGCGGGCGTGTTTGCCTCGCCGGCGCATGCTGCACAGGCCGGCGGCGCCGATATTTCCGTTCTCACCCCCAAATCCCAAGAGAACAGGATTTCGATCGACTATTCGGCGTGGACCGGGCTGTTGCGGGACATCGTTTTTAACATGGGTCCGTCCTCGCGCCGGCGAGCGCCGACGGTGGACCCGGATCTCGGCACGCGTTCGGTCTACGGCCATGACTCTCCGTTGCGGCTAGAGGGCAACCGGGTCGTGTTCTCTCAAATGAGTCCAGAATATATCGCTGCGATTACCGAATACAAAAACGACCTCATTGCGATCGGTAATGAGATTGACCTGACCGCCATGAGTCGCAACGAACAGCTCGCCTTCTGGCTTAATCTTCATAACGCAATCACCATTGAACAGATCGCGCTGCAGTATCCGGTAAGAAAACCGTCCAACATCAGGGTCGGCCCGGACGGCGCCAAACTGAATGAGGCGAAACTCGTCACCGTCAAAGGTGTTGCGCTCAGTTTGAATGACATCAGAACACGGATCGTTTATAAAAACTGGAGCGCCCCAAAAGTGATCTACGGGTTTTTCAGGGGCGATATTGGCGGCCCGTCGATTCGAAATGAGGCATATACGGCGTCGAACGTCAGCCGGCTTCTCGATAAGAACGCGGTTGAATATGTCAATTCGCTGAGGGGCGTTACGGATACAAGCCAGGTTTTATTGGTTTCTTCTGTTTACAAGGAAGCAAGGCCTTATTTCTTTGAGGACTGGCCGAATGCGCTGCGCACGCATCTGCGGGATTACCTTAAGCCTGAAATCGCGGACTCGCTCAATCTGGGCGCGCCCGTCCGTTTTCGCTCTTATGAAGACGATATCGCCGATCTTGCCGGCGGCGAAACAGGATCGAGCGTCGCCTCGACACAGGTTGTCGACAGCTTTACCGGGGCTCCGCGCGATTCCGGCAACATATCGCCCCAGGTGACTAGGGTGGTTCGCGAAGCGATCGAAAAACGCCGGGAACAACTCGCTCGCGGCGAATACAATACTACCGTGACGATTGAGGATGTCCCGAGCGCGCCGGAAGGCGAAGAAGTCGAATAACCGCGTTGCTATTCCGGCCTTCTTCGTCTATATGCCCCTCGAATTTCGGGAAAACTGACCTTTCCCGCGTCTACCGGCACGACCCCCAGCTCTCTTGAAACAAGGGAATGATATTGGGACGAAGCCGGGGATGTACCGCCATCGGGGTAATGCCCTCATGGCGGTTAATTGCGTTATGCGGGGCTCGCCCCGGAATGAGGATGTGCGGTTTGGATTATCGCGTCGCCTTTGCGGAAGCTGCATGGGAGTCGGCCCTTGAGGGTACGGCGCGCCTCAAGCGCGTCGTCCTCGGCGGCAAGGTCTTTCGCCTGGTCGAGCTGACGCCCGCCACTGAGCATTCGAACTGGTGCGAGACCGGCCATCTTGGCTTCATCGTCGAGGGCGAGATGGAAATCGAGTTCGACGGCGAGACCATCCGCCTTTCCGCCGGCGATGCGCTCAACATTCCGCCCGGGGTTGCCGACCGCCATCGCCCGCGCGCGCTGACGGACCGCACGCTGATGTTTCTGATCGAGGATGAGGACGCCTGATGTTTGACTCACTTAGCGACCGTCTTGGCTCCATCTTCGAAGCGCTCAGGGGAAAAGGCGCGCTTGAAGAAAAAGACGTCAATGAGGCGCTGCGCGAAGTGCGCGTAGCGCTGCTCGAAGCTGACGTTGCGCTGCCGGTCGCGAAAGAATTCATCGGCAAGGTGAAAGAGCGCGCCGTCGGCGCCGAGGTCCTGCGCTCGGTGACGCCCGGCCAGCAGGTCATCAAGATCGTCCATGACGCGCTCGTCGACATGCTCGGCGGTGACGCCGACCCGTCGCTTTCCTTCGCAACGACGCCGCCCGCGGCGATCATGATGGTGGGCCTGCAAGGCTCCGGTAAGACCACCTCAACGGCGAAGATCGCTCTGCGCCTTACAAAACGCGACAAGAAAAAAGTGCTGATGGCTTCGCTCGACACGCGAAGGCCCGCCGCGCAGGAGCAGCTCAAAATTCTTGGCGAGCAGGCGGAGGTGAAAACGCTCCCCATCATCGCCGGGCAATCCCCGCGCGATATCGCCAAGCGCGCCATGGAGGCAGGCAAGCTCGGCGGGTTCGACGTCGTCATGCTCGACACGGCGGGGCGGCTTTCCATCGACGAACAGCTGATGGCCGAGATTGCCGACATCCATAAGGCGACGAACCCGATTGAGACGCTGCTGGTTGTTGATGCGCTCACTGGTCAGGACGCAGTGACCACGGCGGAGAAATTCAAGGAACGCGTTTCCGTCACCGGCGTCGTCATGACCCGGATCGACGGCGACGCGCGCGGCGGCGCGGCGCTTTCCATGCGCGCGGTCACCGGCGCGCCGATCAAGTTCGTCGGTGTCGGCGAAAAGATCGACGCGCTCGACACATTCGAACCGACGCGCATGGCCGGCCGGATTCTCGGCATGGGCGACATTGTCAGCCTTGTCGAAAAAGCCTCCGAGGAAATGGACGAGGCCAAGGCCAAACGCGCCGCGAAGAAAATGGCCAAGGGCGAGTTCGACATGGACGACCTCGCCGAGCAGTTCAAACAGATGCGCAAGATGGGCGGCATGGGCGCGATTCTCGGGCTGATGCCCGGCATGGGCAAAATGAAAAAGATGGCCGAACAGGCCGGCGGCCTTGATGACAAGGAAATCGTCCATCAGGAAGCCATCATCTCATCCATGACGAAGCAAGAGCGCAAAAAACCGGCGCTCATGAACGCGAAACGCAAAAAACGCGTCGCCGCCGGTTCCGGCACCTCCGTTCAGGACGTGAACAAACTCCTGAAGGCGCATCGCCAGATGGCCGACATGATGAAGAAGATGAGCAAGGGCGGTATGAAAGGCATGGCCAAGCAGTTGGGCATGATGGGCGGAATGCCGGGCGGAATGGGCGCGCCGGACCCCGCGATGCTCGAAGCGGCGAAAGGCGGCCAGGGGGGCGGCAAGAGCAAAGATGCTCCGGCTACGGACGACCTCGACTTCGATGCTATTGAAAAAGCGCTGTCGGGTCAGGCGCCGATGCCGCCGGGCTTGGGGCTGCCGGGAATGGGGAAGAAGAAATGATGTTTTCTCGGCCTATCCGTATCCCCTGCTCATTCCGGCGAAAGCCGGAAACCAGCAAAAGCAAAATGGCGGGCTTCGCCCGGCTTTATTTGTTTGCTGGATCCCGGATCAGGTCCGGGATGATCGGAAAATTTATTGAACTCTCAACCAACAATCTAACCTGAAGGAAAGAAACCAACATGTCGTTGAAAATCAGACTGGCCCGGGGCGGGGCGAAGAAACGCCCGTTCTATTCGATCGTCGTTGCCGACTCGCGCATGCCGCGCGACGGCCGCTTCATCGAAAAGATCGGCACGTTCAACCCGCT
>DGNI01000013.1 GCA_002388885.1 Parvularculaceae bacterium UBA4496
AGGCTCTTTTTAGGCTCAGATCATAAGTAAGCTCAGGTTTCCGGCCCAGGCAAACCCATCTTATTTGGCTAACCTAGGGCACAAGTGCTCGTTCGAATAATAACATTTTCAATGCATTAGCCTGGATTTCATGAACGGCTAGGCTCTTTCTAGGCTCAATTCGCAACCATTCTTTCGGCCCAGAAAGATCGGGCTTGTTCTCGGATGAGCTGAAGCCCGTTCGCGGAGCCGCACGACGGCAGGCAGGTCATAAGCGCTCCAGAAGTACGGTGGCGCATTTTTTAGCTCCGTTTGGCCCGAAGTTCGCAGGCTGGAGATTCGAACGTCGACCATCAGGTCGGCCACTTGTGGGTTGCTGAGATCGTTGAAGGCTCGGCAACGTTTCAATTACTATTGTCGATTCGGACCGCCTCACGCTGGCAGCCGATCCACAGACCTATGGCCATCACACTTAGGCTGCGGTGTCTGATAGCGGAGGCATAGCGGACGTTTCTCGTCGTGAGACCACGTCCGTTTGGCGCCAGGAACGGACATGGGCGCCGCGCGGCGAGGCGCAATGGCAACGACGAGGAGCAGCAGCTAAGCTGCGGCCATGTCCGAGAGTTATCAACGCAGGCTCGCCGCCATCGTTTCAGCTGACGTCGTCGGCTTCTCGCGCTTGATGCAAGAGGACGAGGCAGGAACCCACCGGCGTTTGAAAGCGCGCTTTCGCGACGTCGTCCAACCGAAAATCGACGCCTTTGGCGGGCGGCTGTTCAAGCTGATGGGCGACGGGCTTCTCGCGGAGTTTCCGAGCGTCATTGGAGCGACTGAATGGGCGCTCGAAGTACAAAGCATGGTCGCCGCCGGCAACAAGAATTCCGATGTGCCGGCTATTCGGTACCGGATCGGCGTCAATTTGGGCGATCTTATCGTCGACGGCGACGACCTCTATGGCGATGGCGTCAATCTGGCGGCGCGGTTGCAGGAGGTTGCGGCGCCGGGCGGTATTTGCCTGTCCGACGCGGCCTACCAGCATGTGCGCGGCAGGATCGCCTTGGCGTTCGCCGATGGCGGCGACATGTCCCTCAAGAACTTGGCGGAACCGGTCAAGGTATGGCACTGGTCGCCAACCGAGAATGCGCCCGCTCCGCCGTTGGAAAAGCCGGATCTCCAACTTCCCGAGAAGCCCTCGATTGCGGTGTTGCCGTTCGACAACATGTCGAACGACGCCGAACAGGCATACTTTGCCGATGGAATTACAGAGGACCTGATCACCGGGCTTTCGCGCATCCGCTGGCTATTCGTAATCGCGCGCAATTCGACGTTTGTTTATAAGGGGCAGGCGGTCGACGTTCGCGAGGTGGCGCGAGAGCTTGGCGTGCGTTACGTCGTCGAAGGCAGCGTGCGAAAGGCCGGCAACCGCGTACGCATCAACGTCCAGCTCATCGATGCCGCCACCTCGAACCACGTTTGGGCGGAACGCTACGATCGCGAACTGGATGACATCTTCGAGATGCAGGACGAGATCACCGAGATGGTCGCCGGCGCGATCGAGCCCGCGATCTTCGCGGCAGAAGGACTGCGCACGCGCGATCGGTCCGGCGAAATGCTCGGCGCATGGGGTCTCTTGATGCAGGCGGTCGAACGCTTCTGGCGCTGTACGGACTCCGACGCGTAAGAGGCGGCTCGACTGCTTGAGGCGGCGACGCAGCGCTACCCCGAATACGCCCCCGCCCACAGCATGCTCGCCTTCGTTCTTTTGTTCTCTGCCCATGTGGGCTGGCGTGATCTGGCCACTGCGCGTGATCGCGCCGGGGAGTTGGCGCATCGGGCGGCGGCGCTGGACGATCAGGATGCGTGGACTCATGTTGTCCTGGGATATCTGCATACAATGAAGCGCAATTTCGAAGCCGCGAACCAAGCCTACTCGACCGCGATCCGCATCAACCCGAATTTCGCCGCCGCATATGGANNGAAAGCGCATGCCGGCATAGTCGACGAGGCGATCGACGACTCGAAGATGGCGCGTCGGTTGAGCCCGCAGGATCCGCAGAACATTATCTTCCAGGGCGGAGAGGCGCTCGCCTACTTCATGTCTGATCGCTTTGACGAAGCCGCAGCCGTCATCGCCGACGTCATCCGTCAACGACCGCAGTTCGAAGGCGCTTGGCGATTGGAGTGCACGGCGCTCGCGCGGGCGGGGCGGCTAGACGAAGCGAAGGCGGTGTTGGCGCGCATTCTGGAGAAGCAGCCCAATCTCACGGCCGCCCAATTGCGGGCAAGCCTGCCCTACCCGACGGCTGAAACCTTGGAGAAGTTCGTTGGGGGGTTGGTTCTCGCCGGGCTTCCAGAGTGACCGCTCAGGGTCAACTTACGCCGGGCGGCCAATGGCAGGATTCGGGGTCAAACCGGTCANNTTAGACGGCGGCCGGGTAGCGCCAGTTTCAGACCTCAACAAATTCCTATGCTTGTCATGGATTCCGTACTGGCCGGTGTCTAAACTCGGTACATGGTAGGACAAACGCAACGCAGGCTGGCTGCTATCGTATTGGCAGATGTGGTCGGTTACTCGCGTCTCATTGGCGCGGATGAAACGGGCACGCTTGATGCCATGCGAGCGCACCGAGACATCTTGTGGGACCCGACCATCCAGAAATATGGCGGTCGTATCGTCAATCGCGCGGGCGACAGCGCCTTGGTCGAATTTGGCAGCGCCGTGGCGGCGTTGGAAAGTTCCGTCGAAATTCAGAAAGGCATGACGGAACGCAACGCAGATGTGCCCGANNGACAAACGCGTCGAACTGCGTATCGGAGTCAACATCGGCGAGGTTGTAGTCGATGGCGAAGAGATTTATGGCGACGGCGTCAACATCGCTGCACGTCTACAAACACTGGCTCAGCCTGGCGGCATCGCGCTATCCGGCAACGTGTATGAAAACATTGTCAACCGGCTCAACCTCCCCCTTACCGATGCGGGCGAACATTCCGTCAAAAACATTTCCCGGCCGGTTCACGTTTGGCGCTGGCGGCCTAGGCTAAATCCGGAACCTGCGGCCCCGAGTCCGCCTGGCGACGGTGCGCCGCTGGCGCTGCCGGACAAGCCTTCTATCGCCGTTCTCCCGTTCGACAATATGTCGGGCGATCCGGAGCAGGAGTATTTCGCCGACGGCCTTACCGAGGATATTATTACATCACTGTCGCGATTACGCTGGCTGTTTGTCATCGCTCGAAACTCTTCTTTTCACTACAAGAACACAGCGCCAGACGTGCGCCAGGTAGCCGAGGATCTTGGCGTCCGCTATGTGCTTAAAGGTAGTGTCCGAAAAGCTAGCAACAGGGTGCGCGTTAACGCTCAGCTCATCGATGCGGTNNTGATCGCGAACTAACCGACATATTCGATCTGCAGGATGAACTCACGCTGACCATAGCCGGTCAGGTAGATTCAGAATTAGCACAGAGCGAACGCGATGAAGTGCGTATCAAACCGGCTGCTCATCTGAATGTTTGGGACTGCTGCAAACGCGGCATGTGGCACGCATACTTGTTTACCGAAAAGGATAATGCGGAAGCCCTGCGTCTGTTTGAAAGGGCCGTGCGATTGAATCCTGATTTTGCGCCAGCCCAGGCGGGGCTTTCCCTAGCCCATTTCACTAACGCATTTTTGGGTTTCGGCGATCGACGCGATGTTGAGATCGCCGCCGCCAAAGAAGCCGGACGTTTGAGTGTTCGCAGCGACGACCGTGATCCTCAATCCCACTGGGCCCTCGGTCGGGCGCACCTGCTTTGTGGCGAAATCGACCAGGCAATCGCCGAATTCGAAAGCGCGATCAAACTTAATCCCAGCTACGCGTTGGGGCACTATAACCTTGGCTGGGCCTTGAACCTTGATGGTCAAGCGGCGGCGGCGCTGGAACCTCTGGATCTCGCCCTAAGGCTTAGCCCGCGCGATCCGCTTGCCTACGCGTTCATGATCGTCAAATGCCAATGCTATTTTCAGCTAAGAGATTTCGAAGCCGCCTGGCAGTGGGGCGAACAAGCCAACCGTCAGCCGAATGCCCATTATCTTATCCCTGCGCTCGCAATGGCGGTTGCCGCCGCCGCGGGTTGGACAAAAAGANNAGAATGGAAGCGATGAAGGCGCAGCTACGTCAACGAAAGCCTGATTTCAGGCCGGAGCTGTATTTGCAGAGCCACATGTACAAGCAGCAGCAACACCGCCAATATTATCTCGATGCCTTCGCGATCGCGGGGTACGCGGAATAGGCGCGCCGCATCGAACATATTGAATACGTGAGGTCGCGTGTCATCGCCGCACTATAAATAGAAATCGACTGAGCACAACGTTCGGATAGGGTCGCGAACTGAGGAGCGCTAGCGGCGCAGCGATGTCCGAGTTTGGCGGTGAAGCGGCCATGATTGGCCTCATGCCCCGGCAACGGTTCGGCGCCAGGAAGCGACATTTGTGGCGCTGAGCCTTGCGATGCGATCGGTTTCCTCAACTTGCATCAAAGCATCACCA
>DGNI01000110.1:0-7619 GCA_002388885.1 Parvularculaceae bacterium UBA4496
GGCGCAAAATATCGCGGCGAGTTTGAAGAACGCCTGAAAGCCGTATTGCAGGAAGTCACCGGCGCTGACGGACAGATTATTCTCTTCATAGACGAAATGCACACGCTGGTGGGTGCTGGAAAATCCGACGGCGCCATGGACGCGTCGAACTTGCTGAAACCGGCGCTCGCGCGTGGCGAGCTGCACTGTATCGGCGCCACGACGCTGGATGAATATCGAAAATATGTTGAGAAAGACGCCGCGCTCGCCCGCCGTTTTCAGGCGGTCTTTATCGACGAGCCGACGGTGGAAGACACGATCTCGATCCTGCGCGGGCTCAAGGAAAAGTACGAACTGCATCACGGCGTCAGAATTTCCGACAGCGCGATTGTTGCGGCGGCGACGTTGTCGAACCGCTACATCACCGACCGGTTTTTGCCGGACAAAGCTATCGACCTTGTGGATGAGGCGGCGTCGCGCCTCCGCATGGAAGTCGATTCCAAACCGGAAGAACTCGACGAACTCGATCGCCGCATCATCCAAATGAAGATTGAACGCGAAGCGTTGAAAAAAGAATCTGACACAGCGTCCAAAGACCGGTTGCAAAAACTCGACAAGGAACTTTCTGACTTGGAACAAAAGTCGGCGGACTTAACGGCGCGATGGAAATCGGAAAAGGAAAGCCTGGCGTCATCGACGAAGGTAAAAGAAACGCTTGACCAGGCACGTCAGCAGCTGGCGGACGCTAAACGTCGCGGCGACCTCGGCCGCGCGTCAGAGCTGAAATATGGCGAAATTCCTGCGCTCGAAAAGCAGCTCGCGGCGGCTGAAGAAAAAGGCGAGGAGGCGAAAGCCAAGGCGCTCGTTCACGAAGTCGTCGACGATGAAAATATCGCCGCCATCGTTTCGCGCTGGACAGGCGTGCCTGTTGACAAAATGCTCGAAGGCGAACGCGAAAAACTGCTCGCTATGGAGAGCGGCCTCGGAAAACGCGTCATCGGCCAGCGTGAAGCGGTCGCCGCTGTCTCGTCCGCCGTGCGCCGTGCGCGCGCAGGGCTCAAAGATCCGAACCGGCCCATGGGGTCGTTCCTTTTCCTCGGGCCCACCGGTGTCGGCAAGACGGAGCTGACCAAAGCGCTCGCAGAATTCCTGTTCGATGATGAAACCGCTATCGCGCGCATCGATATGTCGGAATTCATGGAGAAACACTCCGTCGCGAGGCTGATCGGCGCTCCGCCCGGATATGTCGGCTATGAAGAAGGCGGCGTTCTGACCGAGCGCGTGCGCCGGCGGCCGTATCAGGTCGTGTTGTTCGACGAAGTCGAAAAGGCGCATCCGGATGTATTCAATGTACTGTTGCAGGTGTTGGATGACGGTCGTCTGACTGATGGACAGGGCCATACGGTCGACTTCAAGAACACGCTAATCATCATGACGTCGAACCTTGGCGCAGAGTTTCTAGCGTCGCAGCCGGAAGGGCAGGATTCCGACGCTGTGCGTCCGCAGGTGATGGATGCGGTGCGATCGAAATTCCGTCCGGAGTTTTTGAACCGCCTCGATGAAATCATCCTGTTCCATCGTCTGACGCGCGATAACATGGATGCGATTGTCGATATCCAGATTGCACGGCTGCAAAAGCTGCTGGCGGACCGCAAGATTATGCTGGAGCTTGACGATAAGGCTCGAAGCTGGCTTGGCGACAATGGCTACGACCCTGTTTATGGCGCACGGCCGTTGAAACGCGTCATCCAGAAAAAACTGCAGGACCCGCTGGCGGAAATGCTGCTTTCTGGGGAAATCAGCGACGGAACAATGCTGGAAATATCGGCTGATGAGGAGGGTCTGACCATTGACGGCAAATCCGTTGGCGCGCGCGATACGTTTTCATTGGGCGCCGGGGCAGACGGTCCGCCCGCCGGCGCGCTTCTAAACTAGGACAGGCTCATGGCTGAGAAAAAAACATGGAAGCCCGATGATGAGGAAGCGCTCAAAGCGCTCATTCGCGATACGGTGAAGCACGCCGGGTCAATAGATCCGGCGACGCTGCCCTCGAAAATTCGAGAACAGATCAGGGGCCGCGTCACGGGCGACATTGATATCGAAGCGTACGTGAAACAGGTGCTTGCCGAGCAGCGCAAGAAATAGCGCCGGTTTGTGACTGGCTGAAGTCATCATCACGCGGTATGACTTGCCTTAACGAAAGGCGAGCCCATGAGCGCATCTCCCACTTTCAAAATGGCGGCGATTCAGGCGGCGCCAGTTTTGTTCGACAAGCGGGCGTCGACAGACAAGGCGTGCGAGTTAATCGCCGAGGCTGGCAAACGCGGCGCCGATATCGCCGCTTTCGGCGAATGTTGGCTGCCGGGATATCCCTTCTGGGTGGACGGGCCTGTCATCGACCTTACCTGGGAAGCAAGCGCCGCGTTTCTTGAAAATGCTGTCGATCTCGGCGGGCTCAGCGTCACGGCGCTGTGTGAGGCGGCGGCAAATGCAAACGTCGATGTAGTGATTGGCGTCGCCGAGCGTGATCCGCATACGCTCGGTACGGCTTATGCGACAGCGCTGACGATCGGTCGGGAAGGCGTGGTTCTTAACCGTCATCGCAAACTGAAGCCGACGCACGCCGAGCGCACCATCTGGGGCGATGGCGACGGCGCAGGATTAAATGTTATTGAGCGGGACTATGCGCGCATCAGCGCGCTGAATTGCTGGGAGCATCAGATGATGCTTCCGGGTTACGCGCTCGTAGCGCAAGGAACGCAGATACATGCAGCGCTCTGGCCTGGCTGGGAGAAGGAACCGCGCCCCGGTGAATATTGCTGGGCGCGTCAGCATTTATTGTCGCGCGCCTTCGCCAGCCAGGCGGGCGCCTATGTCATCTGTGCAGCCGGCGTTCGCCTTGAGGAACACATTCCAGACCGCTGGAAGCCGCTCGGCGTATGGGAGCATCCGGGCAAGTCCGCCATCATTGATCCGCGCGGTGAAATCATCGCCGAGGCCGGCGAGGGAGAGGAAATACTCATCGCAGAAGGATCGCTCGACATGGTGCGCGCCGCAAAAGCCGCCTGTGATATCGCCGGGCATTATTCGCGACCCGATGTTTTCGATTTTCGCGTTAACATGACGCCGTCAGGCGCCCGCATTCAGCGGGTTGCTGAAATCGGCGATGATGACTCATTCCCGCCTTCCTCTGACGAGGAAGAATAAACCCCGAGCTTTGCAAGCAGTTGGTCGAGTTGATCGAGGCTGCTGCGCCAGCCGAACTGCTCCTGCACATAATCGCGTGCGGCCTTGCCGAGCGCAATGCAGCGTGCTTCATCGCGGAGCAGAGAAATGATTGCGTCGGCCATATCATCCGGGTTGAGTGCAATGACGCTCGCATCCTCGGGCGTATTAATCCCCGTCATGGCTTCGGCGCTGGCGATAACCGGCTTCGCCATGGCCATGGCTTCGAGCACCTTGTTCTGGACACCCCGCGCAACGCGCAAGGGCGCGATAACCACTTTCGCACCGGCAAGCCAAGGCCGGACGTCGTCTACGCGGTCCGTCACCGTGATACCGCCCCGGCTGTTCAGCGCAGAAATTTTGTGATCAGGATTGGAGCCGACAATAGTGAAACGCGCATCCGGCTTTTGAGCGCGCACTTTTGGCCAGACGTCTTTCATAAAATGCAATACGCCTTCGATATTGGCTCGATAATCCATTGCGCCCACAAAGATGACGTCGCAAACATGTGCGTTCACTGGCTTTGTGTTGGCGGGATTGAAGAATTCCGTATCGACCCCGTTCGGGATCGACAGCACCGGCCGATTGACGCCCTTGCGATTGTTGAACACCGAGGCTTCTTCTGGCGATACGGCAAGGCTGGCGTCCGCCCAGTTCGCGATCCGCGTCTCCGCGAGTGCTAGAAGCCGCCCTTCACGCTGGTACAACCACGACATCGCACCGCGACTGGTTTGCGCATATTGCAGCCATTTTGCAGAGTCGGCGTCACAGAAATCTATAATTCGAATGCGATCGCTGACCGGGGCTTCGATATAAGGCGCCATGGCGGATGAAAACGCGAATTCCGCAACGAGCGGTCTTGCGCGTGCAGCGGCAACCGCACGCTTCATCCCACCGCTGTGAAAATATCGAAAGCTGAACGGTAGTCCTTCCGCTATTGCCTGCAGGCTTTTTAATCTGGACCAATTTGGATTGAGAGGAACCAGCGCCGCCGTTTCACAGAGTTCGCCCAAATATCCGGCGTGTTCAAAATCCCGCGGATCATCGACGAAGCAGGCGAGATGCACGCTGAAACATTCCGTCAAATGCTTCAGCCATCGCCATGACCTAATCTTGTCACCCTTGTCGGGCGGGTAGGGAATACGATGCGAGAGGAAAAGAATTTCAGGTTTCGTCATGGGAAATTCGGCGCGAGCAGCGGCCCCAATCGATTTGCAGCCGCCAGCGGCAAGCGCGGCCATAGTTGCGAAAACAGAACGAATTTCGGGTTGTTGGGACTTATGTTCGGCAGCCCGGCGGCTTTGATCATTTTGATGCGATAGGCGAGCGATTGCGGCTCGATGCCCCAAAGCTTTTTGTAGTGGTACGGTCCGCTGTCGATTTTGCTGCGGCCAAAATCAAAGATTTTGCAGTTGCGTGCAACAGCACGCCGCATCGCCGACCAGTAGAGAAAATCAAAGGCCCGCAAGGCGCGCGCATTATTCTCTGCGCCGACGTAGTAGGGAAGTGCGACGTCATCATGGTAAAATGTCAACAGGGCACACACTGGCGTTCCGCCCGAAGAAACGACTGAAATTTCCGATTGCTCCCCAAAATAGCCAAGCAGCGCATCAAGGAATTGCCGTGGAAAGACCGGCGTGCCGAGCCGCTTCAAAGACTTGGCATAGAGTTCGTAAAAAATATCAGCATTGCCGTCATGACGAATGGATAGCTCGCCGCTTTCCGCCGCGGCAATCGCCTTCCTGATTTCGGCGCGGCGTTTGCGCGGAATGGCGGCTAGGGCGTCTGCCTGGTCGGCTATCAGCGCCGTTTTGAAACCAGCATGCGTGGCGGGTTTCAAAATCCAGCCGTCAGCCGCGAAATCAGAACGACATTCGATATATTTAACGCGTTTATCTTCGCCGGCCGCGATTGCGGCTGAAAGCAACGCCTTCAACGCTTCGTCATCGTTTGCGAGCGGGCCGCCGCCAACAGTAAACGCCGTTGAAATGAGCGACCGCCCTAATAAGGGCGCCTGAACGTCAACTATGGGCATAATGCCGGCGAGCGAACCGTTGCGGCGGGCGGTGATGTATGCGGGTTCGTAACCGTAAGCATCGCGAACGGTTTCGCACCAGCCGGAAAGATGAAAAAAAGATCCCTTCTGGTGTTTGCGCACATAGGCGTCCCATTCAGGACGGTCGATTTGGGTTTCGCAGCGTGTTCCCAATTCGTTGTCAGCCGCATCATGTGCGCGAACCGCTGTCATGAAACGGCTCCAAGTCCGAGCGCATTGTCAATGCGCGACCAAGAATGTTCTGAGAGAAGTTTGCCGAGCTTTGCCTCCATCCGGCCGAGCCCAAGATAATGACGCAGTTTCGATTTCAGTTTTGCACGCGCCATGCGTGGCTGATTGGGGTCGATTTCCCAAGGATGAAAATAAAAAATAACAGGCCCGTCGAGTGTTTTTGAGGCGCGGGAGATAAGCGGTTTCGTGACCATGAACGGCGCCGCACGAAACCATCCGCCGCCCCCAGCGCTCAGGCGCTTGCCGAACATCTCGACCGTCGCGACCGGCGCCTCAATGAAAACTGCGCCGTTCAGCGGGTAATATGCATTTCGCTCTGCAGTCATATCGCCATAGTGGTCATGGGCGATCGGATGTGTGCTTGAAGAATAGGTATGGCCGCATTCCGCGAGTACTTCGTGGGCCCACGGCGTTTTTGCGCCGATGGAAAATCCGGCGGCCCGGTAGCCTTTGACTTCGGCGCCAGAAATATCTTCCAGCACCGCTTTTGTCTTGCAAACATCGGCGTGAAATTCTTCTCGCGACTGTTGATCCGCCTTGGTGTGATCCCAGCCATGGCTTCCAAGTTCATGACCGCGCGCAACAATTTCACGGATCAACTCCGGGTCGCGCTCCGCCACCCAGCCCAGCGTGAAAAACGTCGCTTTTGCGTTATGTGCGTCAAAAAGATCGAGGCAGGCCCGCGTTGAATCGCCGACGCGCAAGTCGAAGCCGTCCCAGCTATCGCGCGCGATGATGTCGGAAAACGCCCAGACCTGAAAATAATCTTCAACGTCCACCGACATGGCGAAACGGTTCGTTTCTGCGGCAGGCGATGTGATTGCTTGGTTGGTCACGGGGGATGTTCCCGGAGAGGTTTTCGTTATTGCGGGCGCCTAGTCCTGCGCCTTGCGGAGTTCTTGCAGCAAGGCTTCGGCGCGGGAAAGGTTTTCAGCGGCCTTGCGGCGGTTTTCAGCGCGTTTTTCGGACGCCTCGACTGAGGCGCGGCGCAATCGCACGACATTGGCGTTCGCTTCTTTCAGTTCTTCGCGCGTTTGATCGACGGATTTCAGCAACGCTTCACGCCATTGCGGCATATCGGCTGTTTCTGCTGCTTTGAGGACATCGGCCGTTTGTTCTACGCCGGTATCAACCGCCGCTTCGCGGTCTTGTGAATTCTCGCCGGACGCAGCAGCGATTGCTGTTGCGACGTCTTTCAAGGTCGCTTCATGGCGCTCCTCATCTTCCGCTGAAGCCTTTTTGGCGCGTAGCCGGTCGAGAACGCTCATGGACGAGCTCATGACCTGCCCCATGTCAGGCGTAAGCGCCGACTGCTTTTCTGTTTCATCTCCCCGTTCCTTATTCTTCGTAGCCCCGGCTGCGCCATTTTGCGTGCGCGCGCTGTCGATAGACACGACAACTTCGTCTTTTGCAGATTCCGCACCCGCCGGCTTCGTTCTGTTCTTCACCAGATTCAGTTCTTCTGCCGTCGCCGCTTCTTCAATTTGCGGCGTTTCTTCTTCGTCGATCTTTGTCACTGGCGGAACGGCGTCAGCGGCTTTTTTCGCAGAAAGCTTTTCTTCTTTCAGCTCGTCGCAGACCGTCTTCACGATGCCGTCCGTCACTTCGTGCGCCTGTTCCAATGAGCAGTAAAGCATGACGCGATTACAGATCGTGTTGATGCGGCGGGGAAGGCCCGTACTTTCCTCGAAAATGATCTTGAATGCATCGTCCGTAAATGCCGGGTCGTCCTCCCATCCCGCAACCGAAAGACGATGAAGGATGTAGTCGCGTGTTTCCTCGAGCGAAAGGCTTTCAAGATGATAGGACGCGATCACCCGCTGGCGTAACTGTTCTAGCCGGTCGGACTCGATCATGGCGCGGAATTCGGGTTGTCCGACGAGAAATACCTGAAACAGCGGCGTGCCTTCATAGTCAATATTCGAAAGCATGCGCAGTTCTTCGAGCGTCTTGAAGGGAAGGTTCTGCGCCTCGTCGATAATCAGCAATACGCGCCGCCCGCGATTGAGCTGATCGAAAAGATAATCTTCAAATGCTTCGATTTCGCCGGTGCGCCCTTCGCCTTCCGGCTCGATGCGGAAAGCGGAAAGCACCTGGCTCAACAGGTCTTTCGGCTCGACGTTCGAGG
>DGNI01000110.1:7633-7786 GCA_002388885.1 Parvularculaceae bacterium UBA4496
CCGCAACGACATTCGATGTATTGAGCTGGTCCAGCAGGTGACCGATGATCATCGACTTGCCGGCGCCGACCGGGCCGGTAATGACGATAAAGCCTTCGGCCTGTTTCAGGCCGTAGTGAAGATACGCCATTGCCTTGTTATGGCTGCGGCTGC
>DGNI01000185.1:0-1715 GCA_002388885.1 Parvularculaceae bacterium UBA4496
ACAATACCGCCGGGCTTCAGCACCATGTTGATGTCGCCCAACGCTTCGGTGAAGAAACGCCCGTCCTCGAGCCGGTTGAAGTGATGCGCGGCCCGCATCATCAACACGACGTCTGCTGTTCCCGCAAGGCGTTCCGGAGCCGAACCATAAACAAAGGCGTCGATCCCAGCNNCCGTCTTCGCCGGCCACAGCCTCGCCAGCAGTAATATACTGCTCGGTCCAGGTTTTCTTGTTTTCGAGAAATTCGGGCGTCGCGAATCCAGTGAAGAACGGCCACATCTCAAGCGAATAGTCCGCACCGATCAGCGTGCCCTCAGCGCCGAGATACGGGATAAGGATATTGCCGTACCAGCCCGGCGTTCCCGGAATGGTGTCCACAACCGTCATCCCCGGTTCGACGCCGAAAAATTCAAGCGTTTCTTTCGGATGGCGATATTGATAGCGCGCTTTGGTATCGTCAGTCTGGGCGGCCAGCACGGCGTCGAGTTTTTCAGACGCCGTCATATCGCCAACAGTATCTTCGGTTGTTTCAGCAACCTCGGTATCACTGGTCATCGCCGCGCCGTCTGTCTCAGACGAATCCGAAGCGTTTTGCGAGCACGCTGCAAGCGTCATGGCGGCGGCGCCCATCATCAGATATTTCATAGATCATCCCCTTGGTTTTGCTGACGGCTTTCTAGCAAGGCCGGCCTGTTCGGGCTAGCGGCCTTTCCTGAAAAACAACGGGTATAGAAAGGCATTAGCAGCGGCGACCACAGAAAACACGATAACCGCGTCAATCATGCTCCAGACATAGAATGTTTTTACGGCATCGACATAGTGATTCATGTAAACCGCCGCCAGGCCGATGAAAAACAGGCACATGACGCCATAACCGGCGAAACTCTTCACCAAAATGTGACCTTTCAGCGACGGCGCCATCAGGTGAAAGCCGAGCGCCGCGGCAAACCACATGACGAAATTGTAAAACAGGGATCGCGTGAAATCGGCCGTGGTGAAAGCATTGTCGAATACGTCGGGGAACATCGGCATGACCTTGTGCATGGGTTCCATGATGGTCACGGCTTCAATGGGCCCGCCCACGAAGTAACGCACAAGGTTCAGGAGCACCGTCAGGACGATTAGTTTCAGGAACGTTTTCATTGGGCGCCTCCCCTGCCGCAGCTGCCGCCTACGTCGTGCAGTCTAATAGTGCAGACATTGTTCACCGCATCTCGTCAAACGATACTCCGTATTCATTCTCAAAAATATCGAGATAGTCTTCTTTTCGCGCCCAGAAATTAGTGGGCTGAATACATTGCCCAAAGAAATTCTTCCCGTTTTNNTTTTTTCGATTAAAAAAACAAAACCCTGAGCTCCGACAGCGACAGGATAGTCACAGCTGGATCCACTCGCCCAGAAGTATGCTTCAACAATTGAGTCATCTTCGGCGCCTTTTACAGCGCGATAGGTACGAAATGATGCAATACCGTTGAATGACGGATAAGTCGCCTCCGGCGATTCTTCATCATTCAGAAGGCGCGCAGACTCTGCATAACCATAAAAAATGACGTCGCTTTTCGCTACAATTTCGGCGGGGCTGCCTTGAAATTGACAGCTACATGCAGATGCGCTTTCCGAAAACAGCGTCATGGTCAGAAGCACTGCCGCGCACAACAAATAACGCACCATCACCCCTCCTTAAATCTTACAACGCCTTGACGATCTCCTCGCAC
>DGNI01000185.1:1747-5806 GCA_002388885.1 Parvularculaceae bacterium UBA4496
GGAAGAAGAGTTCGTTCTGAACACCGGCGTAGCCGGAGGCCATGCCGCGTTTCACGAACAGCACCGTACCGGCGTTTTCAACGTCAAGGATCGGCATGCCGTAAATCGGCGATTGCTTGTCGGTCTTCGCGGCCGGGTTGGTGACGTCGTTTGCGCCGATGACGAAGGCAACATCCGCCGTACGGAATTCCGCATTGATGTCTTCAAGCTCGAAAACTTCGTCGTAAGGCACCTGCGCCTCGGCCAGAAGCACGTTCATGTGCCCCGGCATACGTCCCGCAACGGGATGAATGGCGTATTTCACTTCGACGCCTTCTGCTTTCAGCTTGTCGGCCATTTCCTTCAATGCGTGCTGCGCCTGCGCCACCGCCATTCCGTAGCCGGGAACGATGATCACCTTATTGGCGTTTTTCATCACAAACGCGGCGTCGTCAGCGGAGCCCTGCTTCACGGGGCGTTCCTCACCGTCACCGCCGCCCGTCATAGCGTCCTCTCCCCCGAACCCGCCGAGGATAACGGAAATGAACGAGCGGTTCATGCCCTTGCACATGATGTAGGAAAGGATCGCGCCAGAAGAACCAACGAGCGCGCCCGTGATGATCAGCGCCATGTTTTCAAGCGTGAAGCCGATACCGGCTGCCGCCCACCCCGAATAGGAGTTGAGCATCGAGACCACCACCGGCATGTCCGCGCCGCCGATGGGAATGATGATGAGGAAGCCGAGGATGAACGCCGCCAGCGTTAACAACAGGAATGTCGTCGATGACTGCTCGAACGTCATCAGCATTCCCATCATGAGCAGGATAAACAGCCCCAACCCGAGGTTTATGGAATGCCGGAACGGCAACAAGATCGGTTTGCCCGACATCCGGCCCGCGAGCTTGGCATAAGCAATTACAGACCCTGAAAATGTGATCGCCCCGATGGCGACGCCGAGCGACATTTCAATGATCGACTGCAAGTGAATGTGGCCGGGTTCACCAATCCCAAATGCCTTCGGCGCCAAAAACGCCGCCCAGGCGATGAACACAGCTGACATACCAACAAGCGAGTGAAAGAAAGCCACGAGCTGCGGCATGTCCGTCATCTTCACCTTGCGAGCGATGAAGGCGCCCGGAACCGCGCCCGCCGCGACCGCGAGGATAACCAGCACCCAAGTGCCGAAACCCTTGTTTTCGAGCACAAACAGTGTGGTCAAGACGGCAATACCCATGCCGATCATGCCGAAGCGGTTGCCCTCCCGCGCTGTTTCCGGCGAGGAAAGTCCGCGCAGGGCGAGAATGAAAAGAATGCCTGAAGCGACGTAGAGGAGCGCTGGTAAATTATCCGCCATGTCCGCCTACCGCTCTTTCTTTTTGTACATCGCGAGCATTCTCTGCGTGACTAAAAACCCGCCGAAAATGTTGACGCTGGCCAGCGCCACGCCCGCGAAGCCTAAAAATTTCGACCAACCGCCCGCTTGCGATTCGGCAAGATCGGCGCCGAGCGCGATCAACGCGCCAACAATAACAACGGAAGAAATGGCGTTGGTCACAGACATCAGCGGCGTATGCAGCGCTGGCGTAACGGACCAGACGACGTAGTAGCCGACGAAAATCGCCAGAATGAAAATGGTCAGAAGAAAAACGAAATCCGATATCGGGCTCGATGCGGCGATGATCGCAAGCTGATCGGCGATGGCGCGCGCCTGCTCCGCCGCTGTGGTCGCCGCCTCTGCATTGCCGCTGGCGTTCGCCGCCGCAGCTTCCGCGGCCTGCGCCGCCTGTTCGGCAGCCTGTGCGGCTTCTTCAACCTGTTCGCGTTTATCCTGCATAGCCAAAAGGCTCCCTTTCGAGGATTAGTCGTTCTTCTCTTCGCCGTCTGCTGCATCGTCCTCTGCAGCATCATCGACCACCGCTTCCGGTTCAAGTGTCATCTCTTCAGCCTGTTCGGCGGCCGGTTCCCGTTTTACTTCTTCAAACGCCGGATGGACGATTGCGCCGTCGCGGGTGAGCGCGACGCCCTTGATGATCGCGTCCTCAGGATCGGCGACGAAAGCATTCGTTTCCTTGTCGTAAAACGCCGAAACGAAATTATAGATGTTGCGCGCATAAAGACTTGAGGCGTCTGCCGCCAAACGTCCCGGCACGTTTTTGAACCCGAGAATGGTGACGCCCCCGGTTTCAATCGCTTCGCCAGCGCGCGACAGCTCCACATTGCCGCCCGCTTCGACCGCGAGGTCGACTACCACCGACCCTGCCTTCATACCCTGAACCATGTCCGCGCTGACGAGTTTCGGCGCCGGCCGGCCGGGGATCAACGCCGTCGTGATGACGATGTCCTGTTTCTTGATATGCTCGGCTACGAACTCGGCCTGACGCTTCTGGAAGTCTTCCGACATTTCCTTGGCGTAGCCGCCTTCGGTCTCGGCTTCCTTCATGGCTTCTTCGTCGACGGTGACGAATGTCGCCCCGAGGCTTTCAACCTGTTCTTTCGCCGCAAAGCGAACATCCGTTGCTGAAACCACAGCGCCGAGACGGCGCGCCGTTGCAATCGCCTGCAACCCTGCAACGCCGGCGCCCATAATGAACACTTTCGCCGCGGCAATCGTGCCCGCCGCGGTCATCATCATCGGCAGCGCGCGGCCATAATAAGCGGCGGCGTCGATCACCGCTTTGTAGCCTGCAAGGTTCGATTGGGATGACAGCACATCCATTGACTGCGCGCGCGTGATGCGCGGCATCAAATCCATGGCCATGGCGTCAACGCCAAGGCGCGCATAGGAACCGATCGAATCCGGATCATTGAACGGCGAAAGGATGGCAACCAGTTTCGAACCGCGGCCAACGACGCGAAGTTCTTCGCTTGACGGCGCCAGTACTTTTATAACGAGTTCCGCGTTTTGCGTGGCGTCTGCAGCACTGGGGCTGATGTCGGCGCCCGCGTCGCGAAAAGCATCGTCGGAAAAGCGCGCGCCCTCTCCCGCACCTGACTGCACTGAGACAGAGGCGCCAAGGCCGACAAACTTCTTGACTGTTTCAGGGGTCGCCGCAACCCGGGTTTCGCCGGACCGCGTTTCTTTCAGGACGGCAATTTTCATCGAGCCTCCGGGAGCGCGAAAACCTCACGCCAGTGTGTCAGGAATTAGTGATGGGCGAAGAAGATTTTCACAATGATATGCGAGAAGATGTAGACAGCGACACCCGCGAGAATTGAAAGTAGAACGCCGTTCGCCATAACAAGGCTGGTGAACATCATAGTCAGGCCGAGCGCGCCCGGCACGCCGACTTCCGTCGCGGCGCCCATAATGCCTTCGTAAGATTTCTTGTGTTCTTCAGCGTCTGCCAGTTGTTGCGTTGCTTCGTCAGTCATGGAAACCCCGTTGAATTTTTTCCAGTGTTTTGAAGGATTTCAGGGGCTTGGGCAAGACTTTCAGACCCCGAATCGCACGGGCCAGGCGCTTAAAAGCGTTCGTAACGTGGAGATAAACGCCATAGGCTGGTCCATCATTAGATGATGATACGCGTCAGGGATCATTACGAAGGGAGATCGTCCACGCGCCTGTTCCTGCAAGTGGGCGATCCCGTCGCCCTGTGCGAACATGGATTTTTCCCCATAGATGAATGCCAGCGGGCAGCGCGCAGCGCGTAGCAAATCCCGCTCGAAGTGAATTTCGAACCCGTCTTTTTCGCCCGGGTCGAATTTCCAGGTCCAGCCCTCTCCGCCATCGGACGCCGGCGCGCGGCGAAGCCCTTCTCGAGCGATATAATCTAACAGGTAGAGATGCTCGCCCGGTTGATTTGGCAACAGCCTGAAACGGGTGATCGGTTCTTCCTTCGTTTGATAGACATGTGCGCTGCGTTTTTGCTCCGGATTTGCGGGCTTCGCCTTTATGACCGTATAGCCCTCATGCGGATCCGGCACGCCAAGCGGGGAATCGACCACAACGGCGCCGCCGAGCTACTCCCCTGCGCGCTCCACTGCGGCGAGCGTCACCCAGCCGCCGAAACTATGTCCGACGACGAGGGGCCGCGCGCCGGCGGCGAGCCCGGCGTCTTCAATCACGGCGAAAACCTCATC
>DGNI01000040.1:0-12261 GCA_002388885.1 Parvularculaceae bacterium UBA4496
GCACCTACAAGGAACAGTTCCTCCTGCACTATAACTTCCCGCCCTATTCGGTCGGCGAAGTTGGTCGCATGGGCTTTACAGGCCGCCGCGAAATCGGTCACGGTAAGCTCGCCTGGCGCGCGCTGAAAGCGGTTATTCCGTCNNCAGGAAGAGTTTCCGTATGTCATCCGTCTCGTTTCGGAGATTACCGAATCCAACGGCTCTTCTTCCATGGCGACGGTGTGCGGTGCGTCGCTCGCGATGATGGACGGCGGCGTGCCGATCAAGCGCCCGGTAGCAGGGATCGCCATGGGGCTAATTCTTGAGGGCGAGCGTTTCTCGGTGCTTTCCGATATTCTCGGCGACGAGGACCATCTCGGCGACATGGACTTCAAAGTCGCTGGCACCGATCAGGGCGTCACGTCCCTGCAGATGGACATCAAGGTCGCCGGCATCACCGAAGAGATTATGAAGGTTGCGCTCGATCAGGCGAAGGACGGTCGCATGCATATCCTCGGGGAGATGGGCAAGGCGCTTGATAGCGCGCGCGCCGATCTCGGCGATTACGCGCCGCGTATCGAAACGATGCAGATTTCGAAAGACAAAATTCGCGACGTGATAGGTTCCGGTGGCAAGGTTATTCGGCAGATTGTTGAAGAAACCGGCGCCAAGATTAATGTCGACGATGAAGGTCTCATCAAGATCGCTTCAAGCGACAAGGCGCAGATTGAAGCGGCGTACAAATGGATTCATTCCATTGTCGCCGAACCTGAAGTCGGCGAGATCTATAAAGGCAAAGTCGTCAAGACTATGGACTTCGGCGCCTTCATTAACTTCTTCGGCCCGCGTGACGGTCTCGTGCACATCTCTCAGCTTTCCGACGGGCGGCCTGAAAAGACGACGGACGTCGTCAAAGAGGGCGACGAGGTCTTCGTGAAACTCCTTGGTTTTGACGATCGCGGAAAGGTACGTCTTTCCATGAAAGTCGTCGATCAGGAGACAGGGAAAGAAATCGAGCGCGAGTAATCTCTTCGCACCTGAAATGAAAAGGGGCCCCTCGGCGGGCCCCTTTTTTATTTGGCTTCGAACTTTTTGAGCCAGCTATTGATGGCTGCCCGGATGTCTTCACGGATCAAGGGAATGGGGTTGCCGTCATCGTCGCGCATATACATGGAATGCCCCATATCGTTGAATTCATGAACCGTAATGTCGAGCGATGGGCGAAGCGCCGTTATGCGTTTTAGTCGCTCTACGCTTTCCGGCACTGGCGTCTGCACGTCCTGCGAGCCGTAAATGTACAAGAGCGGCGCCGTGGCGTTAAAAACTGATCTGTAAGGATCGTATTGAATTTTCCGGAAAACCTCAAACGAGCGTGAATCTAGGGAATCGACTGACGGCATGGTCCCACCAAAGCCCCAGTTCTCGAAATGCAGCCACCACGGTTCGCTTTGCGCTGCGGCGTACTGCGTTTCAAGATTCGGTCCGGCGACGCCGGTGCCAAGATAATTGTAGAGACCATCCTGAAACGCGATGAATGCTTCACGCTGCTCGTCGTCAAGCGCAGGGCCGTCGAAATGCATTGCATGCTGGAAGGTGAATTGATCCAGCATTGTTGTTGACGGGCCGCTGATGGTAATCACGAATGCAATGGTCGGGTCTTGCAAAGCGGCGTTTACGGCCACCCATCCGGATTGGCTGGCGCCGAATATACCTACTTTTCTCGCATCTATCTCATCTTGCGCCTGCAGCAGCCGCACGGCGCCTTGCAGATCGGCCGAGGCGTGTTCGATAAATGGCGTATCGACATATTCGCCTTCTGATTCGCCAGCGCCGCGTTTGTCATAGAGAAGAACCGCGTAGCCTTTTTTCAAAAAGTATTCGGTGCCGACCTGATAGCCGCGCATGTCTCGCGTCGCCGCTTCAGATCCATGCGCATAAACGACGCCAGGAAATGGAGCTTCACCCGTATCCGGAAAAAATATTGTCGCTTTGAGTTCCGTATTTGAAACGGTGAATGTGACATTCGTCGATCGGCCGGCGTTCTCGAGGGCGATTGCAGGCGCGAATAGGAAGCAAAAACCGATCACCACTTGCTGTGCGAGGAGAAAGACCGTTGCTTTCAAAATTGGTTTCCGCATTTGCACCCCTATGTAGCTTTCGCAGGTTCATACAATAAAATATTTCTATTCGTAATAGACAGAAACGTGATGGCCAAACTTTTTTGCCCGGCACAGGAGGCCAAATGGCCTTGTCTCGCGACCCTCGTGCGTGGCTAGGCGCAGGCCGCGCGCCCATAACCACATGATTTTATTGAGTATTTAAATGCTGGCACAGGGCCTGTGGCAAACGGGCGCCGCTTTTCGTTTTTCAGCGCTTTGCGCCCCATTGGCCGCTTTGGGCGCACGCGCCGCGGCGCTATGGTTAGGGCCGATTCGGCGCAGAACTTTCAAGGGGACAGGATGATGGGAGTTCACCTCAATAAATTTCGGCTGTTGGCCGGGAGCGCTTCGGCGCTATTGCTTCTGGCGGGATGCGGCGAGCGTTCCGCGCCCGTAGAGGATGCGGACGTCGTGGGCAATATGGAGCCGACGCAAGAGGCTGCGCCGACGCCTGCATCGATGTTGCAGGCGATGCTGCGGGATCACGCGCAAGAAGTGTTGCGATCCTCGCCTGAGTTTGCAACGACGCTTGGCGTCGGAGAGGACATCGCCGGCGAGGGGTTCAATGCGCGGCTTGGCAGCTACGGGTTCGCGTCCAATGAAAAAGCGCGCAGCCAGAATGAAATGTTCCTGCAAGAGATCCGCGGCTTTGAGCGCGATCAATTTACGGGGCAGGACGCCATCACCTATGACGCCTTGCGCTACGCCTATCAAACCGGGGCGCGCCGCAATCAGTTCGATTTCGGCGGCGCAACGCCTTACGGCTCGGCTTCGCCTTATGCAGTGACGCAGATTTCCGGGCCGCATCTCGGCCTGCCCAGCCTGATGCTGAACAGGCATAAAGTAGAAACCCGTCAGCAGGCTGAAGATTACATTTCCCGTCTTAATGAATTCGGCCGCGTCTTTGATGAAACCATTGAAACTGTCAGCGGTGATGCGGCGCTTGGCGTGACGCCGCCGATATTCGCGATTGATGGCGCAATCAATTCCATCGAAGGGTTCACCGCCGCGTCGCCTGCGGAAAATGTTCTGGCGACGGGCTTCGTGCAGAAGCTTGAAGGCGTTGACGAACTGAGCGCCGAAGACCGGTCCGCCCTAGCGGCGCGCGCCGTCGAAGCGGTGGAAACGAACGTCTATCCTGCCTATGCGCGGCTTGCAGCGGCGCTTGAAAACCTGAAGCCTCAGGCCGGAAAGGATGCGGGCATCTGGCGGCTTGGCGATGAGGGTGCGGCATTTTACGCTCATGCGCTTCAGTCCTACGGCGCGGGGTCGATGACGGCGGAGGATGTTCATCAGCTCGGCCTTTCGGAGGTTGCGCGCATCACGGCGGAGATGGACGCGATCCTGAAAGCGCAAGGGCTGAGTGACGGTTCGGTGGCGGGCCGGTTCAAGGCGATCGGCGCGCGTGACGACATGCGCTATCCGAATGACGATGACGGCCGCGCGCAGCTGTTGTCCGACCTCAATGATCAGGTGAATGAGATCATGGCGCGGGCTGGCGACTGGTTCGGCACGCTGCCGGAACAGCCGGTCGAAGTGCGGCGCATTCCTGTTTACGAACAGGATTCGGCGCCGGGCGGTTATTACAATGCGCCATCGCTCGACGGAACGCGGCCCGGGATTTACTGGATCAATCTTAAAAACACTGCCGACTGGCCGAAGCACACTCTAAAGACGCTGACCTATCATGAGGCGGTGCCGGGCCATCACTTCCAGCGTTCGCTTGAGCGCGCCGCTGGCCTGCCACTCATCCGCAACATGCTCGGCTATTCGGAGTTTTCAGAAGGCTGGGCGCTCTATTCCGAACAAGTCGCCGCAGAGATGGGCATGTATGCCGATGACCCTCTAGGCAATCTCGGTCGGCTGCAGTCCGAGCTATTCCGCGCTGCGCGGCTCGTCGTCGATACCGGCCTCCATCACAAGCAATGGACGCGCGAACAGGCGATTGACTACATGCTCAACAATACCGGCCGGTCCGAAGCCTCAGTGACGCGCGAGATCGAGCGCTATTCGGTATGGCCAGGCCAGGCGACGTCCTACAAGCTCGGCATGCTGAAAATGAACGAGCTCAGAAACAAGGCCGAAGAAGCGCTCGGTCACGATTTCGACATTCGCGAGTTCCATGACGAAATCCTTCTGACCGGGACCATGCCGCTGCCGGTGCTGGAGCGAAAAATCAACACCTGGATCAGTGAAAAGCAGAGCGGGTAGTTTTTTGTTTGCGCGCATTTTTTAACGGAGTGAGGCGGGAAACGCCGAATGGGTGCCACTTTTCCTAAGATGCGCGCGAGCATCGTTTCGAAAGCGTTTCATCTTGGTTGCGCTGCCGCGGCGCCTTGATTAGCGAAGCTTCCGGCCTAAGCTGGCGCCTGAACGAGGCGAAAACAAATGTCACAAGGATCCGGACTGACCGGCCGCCCGTTTGAGTGGCTGAGCGAAGAGGAACGCCGCGCGGTGGAGACGCCGTCGTGGTCAAAAGGCTTGTCGCTCGCAGCCCTTCATTTCGCCGCTTATTTTGCAACGCTTTATGTTGCGCTCGGCCCGTTTCCGCTGGCGGTTAACCTGATCGCAGGGGGCGCCAACGGTTTCACCATGGGACTGTTGTTCATTATCGGTCATGACTGCGTGCATAAATGTTTTGTGCCGAACCTGCGCGCCAATCAGATCATCGGGCGCCTCGCTTTTTTGCCGACAGCGCATTCGGCGAGCCTTTGGGAAACGGGGCACAACCGCTTCCATCACGGCAAGACGAATTTCAAAGGCGTCGATTATGTCTGGACGCCCATGTCGGTTGAGGAGTACCGCGCCGCCAGCCCGTTCCGCCGGTTTATTGAGCGTCTTAATCGCGGGATTTTGGGTCAGTTCCTCAATTACCCGATTTCCATCTGGCTTCCGAAAATCATCCTCCCCATTGCGCGGGAAACGCGCAAAAACTGGCCGCGTTACATCTGGGACTCGGTGCTGGTGGTGCTTGGGCATGGCGCAATTATCGCCGCAATCCTGACGCTCGGCAAAGTCTGGCACCCCGAACGCAGCCTGGTCACGATTTTCGCCGTCGCATGGCTGTTGCCGATGGTCGTCTGGAACTTTCTCGCCTCGTTCAGTTTCTTTCTGCATCACGCCCATGAGGACGGACACTGGTTCGACCGGGAAGAAGACTGGTCATTCTATCAGGCGTCCATTGAAGGAACGACACATCTTGAAATCCCGGCGCTGAAATGGCTGGGTCTCTATTACAACGTAATGGAGCACACGGCGCATCACGCGCTGACGACCATCCCGATTTATCATCTCGACAAGGCGGGAAAACTATTGCGCGCGCGGTACGGCGACGCTGTGACGGCGTATGAATTTACGTTTCGCGATTTCTTCCGGGTAATGAAGAACTGTAAATTGTACGATTACAAAAACCGGTGCTGGACGGATTTCGACGGCAAGCCGACCGGACCTGCGTTTGAGTATCGCCGTGCGTCGGCGCCGGTAGCGGCTCAATAATTTATTCGCCGGGCGTCCAGTCCTTCGCCGCCAGCTCGAACCCTCCAAAGTGAAACCCGGGCGAAACCGTGCAGCCGACGAGGGTCCAGTCACCAAGGCTTTCAGCCGCCTGCCAGTAATCTTTCGGGACGATAATCTGCGGCGCCTCGCCCTTGTTCAGATCTGCGCCCAGGGTTTCAACACAGCTTGTTTTTCCGTCCTGCGACAAAGACAGCCGTAACGGCGCGCCGGCGTAGTAATGCCATATCTCGACTGCATCGACGCGATGCCAGTGCGACCGTTCGCCAGCCTTCAGGAGATAATAGATCGCCGTGCCGCTGGGGCGTTCGCCATTCGCCGCCTCTGCGCGCCAAGTCTCGCGAAACCAACCGCCCTCGGGATGGGGCCGGAGTTTCAGATGCTCTATGATTTCATCAGCAGATAATGCCATATCGAACGCCGAATTGCTGCGTATGTCTTTTATTATGCTCGGTTTGTCTTTTTAAGGGTTTACCGGAAACCTGTCTGCAGACGATGTTGACGGAAAAGAAAAGGGGACTGACATGAACAAGGGTTTTGCCGTCATATTTGCGGCCATAGCTGCTGCCTGTACGCCTGCCGAGAAGAATACTCAATCAAACACTAAGGCAACTGCAGGACCTGATACAATTCAGGTCATGGTCGTCGGAACATTTCATATGAATAATCCGGGCCGGGATCTCGCCAATGTCGATGTTGAAAACATGCTGACCGATCAGCGGCAAAGGGAGATCGCCGCCGTTGCGAATGCGCTTACGGAATTCAAGCCGACAGTTATCGCCGTCGAACGAATTACCGAAGCGCCTGACTATGTTGACTTGAATTTTGCCGACTACACGCCGGCGAGGCTGTTGGAAACAGCGGATGAGCGCACGCAGATCGGGTATCGGCTAGCCGATATGGTCGGAGTTGATCGCGTTTATGGCATTGACGAGCAACCAGACGGCGGCGAGCCTGAGTATTTTCCTTTCGGAAAGCTTTCCGCCCATGCAGAAGCAACAGGGCAAAGCGAAGCGTTGGCCGCGCAGGTCGAGGAGATTCAAAAAATCGTCGCTGACTTTTCAGCGCTTCAAAAGGACCATAATGTTGCGGAGCTTTTGATTGCGCAAAACGCTGCCGAAGAGGTGGCCGAGAACAGTGCGTTTTATTACAGAACGCTTGAATATGATCGCGGCGAGGACCAGCCCGGCGCCGAACTGAACGCCTACTGGTTCATGCGCAATGCGAAGATTTTTTCAAAATTGATGCAGGTGGTGGAGCCGGGCGATCGCGTTGTGGTGGTTTACGGCGCAGGCCACAAATTCTGGCTCGATCATCTCGCAGATAACACGCCGGGCTATGTCAGCGTCGATCCCGTGCCGTATCTTGAAAAGGCGGCGGCGCAGAACTGAGCAGCGGCCTATTCTTTTACCGCAATCCCGTCAGGAACGGCGACGACGTGGAAGCCTGCATCGACATGCAGGACTTCACCAGCGCAGGAGAGGCCAAGATCGGAAAGCAGGTACAGCGCCGCGCCCGCAACGCCTTCGATGGTCGTGTCTTCTTTGAGGAGCGACCAATCGCGGCCTGTGGACATCAATTGCCGTCCGCCGGTGATTCCCGCCATGGCGAGCGTTTTCATCGGTCCGGCGGAAATCGCGTTGACGCGGATGCCTTTCGGCCCGAGATCGCGGGCGATGTAGCGCATGGAGGCCTCAAGGGTCGCCTTGGCAACGCCCATGACGTTGTAATTCGGCACGGTCCGCTCCGACCCGAGATAGGTAAGCGTGATCATGGCGCCGCCGTCAGGCATCAGCTCCGCTGATCGCCGTGCAGAATCGACAAACGAAAACGCCGACACATCCATCGTGTCCTTGAAGTTTTGGCGCGTGGTGTTTTCGACAAACGATCCTTTCAGCGCCTCCTTGTCGGTAAAGGCGATGGAATGGACGAGAAAATCGATCTTGCCCCACTTGTTTTTAATTTCGGAGAAAGCCGCATCCATGTCGTCATCGCTCATGACGTCAGCCTTAACCAGGAAATCGACGCCGATCGATCCTGCGAGCTGTCGCACGCGGCCTTCCATCGGCGCGATATAGGAAAAGCATAGTTCTGCGCCCTGCGCCGCCAGCTGCTGCGCGATGCCCCAGGCGATGGAATTCTTGTTGGCGACGCCCATGATGAGCCCGCGCTTGCCCTTCATCAATTCGCCTCTGGGGAATGGAACTTCGCTCATGGGTTTTTCCTTCTTCTTTCGTCGCGCCTTAACTGGCGTTTTTGATCAAAATCATTGAGAGGATGAAATAGGCGAGCCAGATCGCGGCGTAAACGCCATGGCGCGTAATTTTCGGTAGTTTTCTGACCGCAGGCAGCACCAGCTGAAACCACCACAAGCCCACGCTTGCAATAGCGATCGAAACGAGAATGCCGATGAGCGCGGCTTGGTTCATCACCCGTATTTTCGCAAGGCGTCGGCAACCCCGATGATCGGCGCCCGCAACGCGCCGCCTGCGGACGGCGCTGCGGCGTCCATGTCGAGGTTAAAAATGTCATAGGCTTTTTCAGCCTTTTCATTGATGTTCGTCAGAATGATGTCGAGCGTCCAAGCGCCGGTCTCGGTCGTCATCCAGTGAATGTTGTCGCCGGTGAGAGAGATCGAGGAGATGGCGCCGGGGCCGATGATTTTATCTACCGAAGGTTCAATCAGGAGCGTGTTATGCTCGCGAGCGAGTTTGTCGTACTGACGCAAGCGCATTTCTCCGTCCAGAACCAGATGCGCGGAAATCATGTTCTCATGACCATGCGGAATGATGGCGCGCCCCGGACCAATAGCGAAGATCTTTGACGTGAAGGCGAGACGTTTTCCGTTGAAGCCGGGAAGCGCAACGCGCGCGGTGGAAACCCCTTTTTCGGCGAATGGTGTTTCCGTCTTCAAGCGGTTAAAGTCGATGGCTTGCAGGACGTCCTCGATTGCGATGTGCGCGGTCAGTTCATCTAATGCATCGCGCCATCGCGCGTCAGTGATTGCACCCGCGCGAAGGCGCGCGGACTCTTCCTGAATGCGCGCAGCCCAAGTTTTTATGTCTGTTTCCAGATTGGCCGCGAAAGCATTTCGCGAAAGGCCGGCGGTGATGATAGTCCACAAGCCGGCGATCTTAATGGCGCTGCCTAGAAATGAGCGACGGGTAACCATTTTGCCAGCGGCGTCAGCCATCGACCCGCGCCACGGCAAGACAGCCATTGGTGCCGCCGAAACCGAAGCTGTTGGTCAGGAAGCAGTCGACCTTGGCGTTATCGACTCGCTCGCGGATGACCGGCAGACCTTCGAATTCCGGGTCGAGGTTTTCGATATGGGCGGATGCGGTGAGGAACTTATCACGCATCATGATCAGCCCATAGACAAGCTCCTGCGCGCCGGTGGCGCCGAGCGAATGCCCGGTCAGTGATTTGGTGGAGGAAAAGGGCGGGATCTCCGAGCCGAAAACCTCGCGGAGGGCGGCGGTTTCCTTCTGGTCGCCAACCGGAGTCGAGGTGCCGTGCGGGTTGATATAGTCGATTGGCATACGGACGGTTTCGAGCGCGCCGCGCATGCAGCGCACGGCGCCTTCGCCGGAGAGCTGCACCATGTCGTAGCCGTCGGAGTTTGCGAAATAGCCGACAATTTCACCGAGAATTGTCGCGCCGCGTTTTTTCGCGCGTTCATATTCTTCGAGAACGACAACCGCGGCGCCGCCGGCAATGACGAAACCGTCTCGGTCCTTGTCATACGCGCGGCTGGCTGTGGCGGGCGTTTCGTTAAAGTCTGTCGACATGGCGCCCATGGCGTCGAAGACGTTTGCGAGCGTCCAGTCGAGCTCTTCGCCGCCGCCGGCGAAGACAATGTCCTGCTTGCCCATCATGATCTGNNACGGACGTCGCACAGGCCGAAGAGATCGAATAATTGACGCCCAGGATTTTGAACGGCACTGCAAGAGTTGCGGAATTCGTTGACGACATCGCTTTCGGTACGACGGTCGGGCCGATTTTTTTCGGTGAACCGGAACTGCGTGTGACGTCAGCCGCCCCGACGATCGCCTTTGTAGAAGGCCCGCCGGAGCCCATGATGATCCCGGTCATGGGGTGGCTGATTTCGTCTTCGACAAGGCCGGATTGCCCGATCGCTTCTTGCATGGCGATATAGTTCCACGCCGCGCCCTCGCCCATAAAGCGACGCGTGCGGCGGTCGAGGATCTCTTCGTAGTTTATAGAAGGGCGCGCCGAGACCTGACATTTAAACCCGTGTTCGGCGAAGCTTTCGTCGCGGGTAATACCCGATTTGCCCTCGAATAAAGACGCTTTAACTTCATCGACATTGGCGCCGATGGATGAAACGATTCCCATACCGGTAATCACGACGCGTCGCATATCAGTCCTTTCGTTTTCGTCTGAAAACGTTTGCTTTTTATAACGACAGCCCGGCAGCCAGTTCTTCCGCAGAGAATAATCCGACGCGCAGATCCTTCGCCTGATAGATCTGGCGGCCGTCGACTTTCATGATCCCATCGGCGATGCCGAGGATCAATGGCCGGCGCATCACGCGCCGGATATTGAGCTCATACGTAACCATCTTGGCGCTCGGGACAACCATGCCGGAAAATTTGACTTCCTTGGCGCCAAGCGCCCGGCCATGGCCGGGCGCGCCGCTCCATGTGAGGAAAAATCCGACGAGCTGCCAGAGCGCGTCAAGACCGAGACATCCCGGCATGACCGGGTCGCCCGGAAAATGGCAGTCGAAAAACCAAAGGTCCGGGTTGATATCGAGTTCGGCTTCCACCCGGCCTTTTCCGTACTCGCCGCCGTCATTGCTGATCTGCGTCACCCGGTCGAACATCAGCATCGGCGGAACGGGAAGTTGCGCCGTGCCTTTGCCGCGCAGCCCGTGATACCCGCATTCAAGCAGTTCGTCGCGGCTGTAACTGTTTTTGGATTCGCTCATGCGCCCCTGTATTAAACCAATCTGTGTAATGTGACATCACCGCCCGGAAACGGAGCGGTTTTATTAACGCGCTTGGTAAAGGTGCGCCCCGGCCCGGTCAATTATGCGTCGCAGCATTCCTGGATATAGGGACGGGCGCTCCGGCCCCCCAGAAGGCGGCGCTGTTGGCCCAGCCCTTGATGCCGTCGGTTGAGACCTTGAGCCAGCCGTCGCGGACGTCATCGACCCGGGCGATCACGCCGCGCCCGAGATTGGCCTTGGCGGGTGCGTTGGCGTCGGGTCGCGCCCGCAAGACCAGCCCGTCCTCCAGCACCAGCGCGGTCAGCTCCCCTGACAGTTTCGACTTGTGGGTCCAGCATTCGTCGCCTTCAGGATCGCGAATCTTGCGCCAGTGGTCGCGGGTTTCGGCGACAATCATCACCGGCAGGCCTTGCCGCATGAAAGTCAGCCGCACAGGATGAGAGAAAGTCGGACCTGACCGGCAATAGGTTTCTTCGGATTTCAGGGAAACAATCCGCGGCACCGGCAGGCCCGAGGGCGTATCGCGCCGGATCTCGGCAGGATCGACGGCGGTTACCCCTTTGATCCCGGCGGCTTGCGCCGAGGGGGCGGCTCCGGTCAAATATAAAACAAGGCTGGCGCAGGCGGCCGCAAGAACAGTCATACGCATGATCAAAGGGCGCTCGAAAAAACGGTGATAATGAATAATCTCTTAAAGAACGACAAAGCCGTTAATCTTCAGTTAATCATGCTGGAAAATGTCATGAAAAACGAAGCCTCTGGGGCGACGTTATGAATGCGAAGTCGATCCGTGTCGCGGTGACGCGAAAATTGCCCGCTTCTGTTGAGGGGCGGCTCTCGGATCTTTTTGAAACGACGCTTCAGACCCGCAGCGCGCCGCTTTCGCTGGCAGCGCTGATTGATCTTGCGCAACATGTCGATGTACTCGCACCGACACTTGGAGACAGGCTCGACGCGGCTTTTTTTGATGCGGCCGGCGAACGCATGAAGCTGGTGGCGAATTTCGGCGCCGGCACTGACCACATCGATGTCGCCGCCGCCAATGCGCGCGGCATTACCGTCACGAATACGCCGTCGGTTCTCGCTGAAGACGCCGCCGATATGGCCATGGCGCTGATTCTCGCTGTGCCAAGGCGCCTGGTTGAGGGCGTGCGTGCGCTCGAGACGGGCCAGTTTCACGGCTGGTCGCCAACATGGATGCTTGGCCGCCGCGTGCGCGGCAAGAAGCTCGGCATCATCGGCCTTGGCCGGGTGGGCGAAGCCATTGCGCGACGCGCGCGCGCCTTCGGGCTTTCGATCCATTACCACAACCGGAAACCGATCAACCCGCATATTGAGGAAGAACTGGATGCGACCTACTGGGACAGTCTCGATCAGATGTTGGCCCGGGTCGATATCGTTTCCGTCAACTGTCCTCATACGCCGGCGACGTTTCACTTGCTGGCGCGCCGGCGGCTGGAGCTTTTGCAGCCCCACGCATATGTGGTGAATGTCTCCCGCGGTGAAATCGTCGATGAGGAAGCGCTCGCCAGCATGATCGAGGAGGGACGGCTCGCGGGCGCCGGTCTTGACGTTTATGAGCGCGGCGCGCCGAGCGAAAAACTGTTGAAGGCGCCCAATGTGGTGCTGCTGCCG
>DGNI01000040.1:12266-30167 GCA_002388885.1 Parvularculaceae bacterium UBA4496
TGGGCGAGCGGATGATCATCAATATCAAGATGTTCGCCGACGGCCACAAACCGCCGGACCGCGTCATTCTCGGGCTCGATGACGATCTCGAACCTGATGTCTGAGCGTGGCGCTTTACAGGACCGCCCAGGGCGCTGGCGGCCCGTTTGGAGGTCTGTGTGGCAGTCCGTCTGTAGGTATGGGCCCTGATCCGTGGCGGCGTGGTCACAAATTGCTCACTTTGACGCGAATTCAAGCGAATTTTAGTTGAATCGCAATGATCTGGGCGCATGATAAGGTTAAGTTAAGGTTTAGGCTCTTGCGCGGCCATAATTTCGCGCTAGTTGTAAGTTTTGCTGCAACGCGTCATCGCAAGTCGAAGAAAGTAACTGTCAGTGCGTAAGATCTTGGGGATAGGGGCTATACTAGCGGCGGCCGGCGTCGCGCATGCCGATTCAGCGCCTCAGCTGCCTGATCCCTTCGCAAAATACGCCGACCCTTCTTCCATTGTTGCAGCCGTCAAGACCGAATTCAAAGCCAAACCCGGTCAGGCCGTACGCCTTACGGTCTATGACAGCGAAACCAGATTCCTTGAGGTCGCAAGATTGAAGCATGAAGGCACGCTGAACGACGAAGGCGTTGCGGTAGTTTCCCTTCTCGGGCTCGAGCCGGGTGAATATTCTTTCGCCGCCTATCTCGACCAGAACGGCGACGGAGTCTTGAACCGCGGCAAGATTCTCGGCCGCCCGAAAGAGCCGGTGGCGTTCTCAAACGGCTTCAAGCCGAAACTGCGCAAGCCGCGGTTTGACGAAACCAAGGTCGCGGTTGCGCCCGGCAGCGTTGTCGTCATCACGCTCGAAGACTAAGCTACATAAATAACGCACCAAGCAATCGTGTCAGTTAATACTGACGGGGCATGCGCTTGTGCGTGCGCTCGACATGCAAGCCGCAGCAAGTGATCAACGCTTATGACAAAAAAACTGTCCGGGAAACTGTCCGGCGGCCTGGTTCATGAACTTCCCGCTGATCTCATCGAGGCTTTGACTGAAACAAAGGAGATCACAACGCTCTGGGAAAGTCTGACGCCCATCGGCAGGAATGAATTCATATGTTGGGTTGAAGACGCCAAGCAGGAAAAGACGCGCATAAGACGGATCAAGCGGGCGGTCGAAGAGCTTCTCGAAGGTCAAAAACGCCCGTGTTGTTGGGTGGGCTGCATTCATCGCACCGACAAGAAGCCCAGCAAATGGCAGCAGGATGTGCTGATCGACAAAAAGAAAAGAAAGCAAACGCCCAAGCGGTCAGGCGCCTAACCGCTGAGCTTGCTGCAGTCTGCGCATGCCGGGTCCGCAGGCAGGCGGATCGTGCGGAATGTGCCGCCAACTCCGTCATAGAGTAAGAGCCGCCCGGCGAGGCTTTCGCCCACGCCTAAGAGCTCTTTCAGGACTTCCATCGCTGCAAGCGTGCCTAGAACGCCGGTGACGGCGCCGAGAACGCCCTCCTCCGCGCAGTTCACCTGTTGGTCGCGCGGCGGTTCTTCAGGCACGAGACAGCGATAGCAGGGCAGAACGCCGGGCTGCTCAAACGGCTTGTAGGTGGAAAGCTGCCCTTCGAACCTGCCGACCGCGGCGGAGACAAGCGGGATCTTTCGGGCGATGCAGGCGTGGTTCACGACGTAGCGCGCCGCGAAATTATCAACGCCTTCCACAACAAGATCATAGTTGCTGACGGTTTCATCTGCATTGCCTTCGTCAACGCGCGGATGCGTGTTGACGGCGACGTCCGGGTTGAGCCGTTCAATAAACGCGGCGGCGCGATCGGTTTTCGAACGGCCGACATCATCGGTCTGAAACATCACCTGCCGTTGCAGGTTTGAAAGCGATACGTCGTCGTCGTCAGAAATCCCGAGCATTCCAACGCCGGCCGCGGCGAGATACTGCAGGATCGGGCTGCCGAGCCCCCCGGCGCCGACCACCAGCACCCGCGCATCCATCAGCTTTTGCTGGCCTTGTCCGCCCACCTCGCGGAGGAGAATGTGCCGTGCGTATCGCTCGCGTTGTTCCGGTGTCATGAGACTCATTCTAGGCGTGGCACGCTTGAAACAAAACTATTGTTTCACGAACAATTCCGGCCTGACCCGCAGCGTTCGCGTGGCGATTGAAGTTTCCATGAGGAAAAGCGTGAGCCCGCCGATCATGGCGAGCATGGCGGCGATGAACAACAGCGCCACCGGAACCGCCAGCGTGAGATTGATAAACGCGCCGATGAAAAACGCCGCCACCACAACACAGACCATCAACGCCGCGACCGAGAACAAGAAGATGCCCCGCTGGGCGTAGGCGGTGCGTTTGTCGAGAACGGAAAGCTCGCTGCGGATGCGTTCGATTTCCATCTCGTCGGGGTTCTCTCCGCAACGGGCTTCGAGCGATCGAGAACGATCGACAATGCGCGCGAGCCGCGACGCCATGACGTTCAAAAACGCGCCGATACCGGCCAGCAAAAATACCGGCGCGACCGCGAGTTCGATGATGTGGGCGAGATCGGAGAGTTCGTTCATGCGCGGCCTCTTGCACCTATCCAAACAGTTCGTAAAGGACGCGGTTTAAAATACGCCGGCCCACGGGCGTCGCCTTTAGCGTTTGCCCATTCCATTCCAGCAGCCTGTCGTCGAGCGTCTGGCGAAGTTTTTTCTCCGCGCCGTCGCCGTCAAAAAACGGGTCGTTGCGGGCGAAGTCTATCCCGCTCGTCAGGCGCAGGCCCATGGATAGGCGCTCAACGGTCGCCTGTGCGGTTGTCAGGGGCGTTTCTACGCCTATGGGCGCCGCCGTCACCGCCGCCGCAAGATAATCCTGCGGGTTCAGGAGAGTTTCCGTAGCGATCTTCTTATCGTTTTCCGCGAGGCGTCCATGAGCGGTGTTTTGAGTGAAGCGCCCGTGGGCGCCTGGGCCAACGCCGATATAGTCGGCGTATTTCCAGTAGGTGAGATTGTGACGGGACTCATCGCCGGCGCGTGCATGGTTTNNGGAGGCCCGCCGCCGCCGTCATCTCCTGGGCCGCATCGAACATGTCGGCGCAGGCGTCATCATCCGGCGGCGTCCATCGGCCTTTATCGACGGCGGATGCAAAAGCCGTCTCCGGTTCGATGGTGAGCTGGTACAGCGATAAATGTCCGGCCCCGAAGCCAAGCGCTTCTTCCAGTTCCGCGCGCCAGTCGTCGAGCAGTTGGTCCGGGCGACCGTAGATCAAATCGAAAGTCACGCGCTTGAATTCATCCTGTGCGGTTGCAATGGCGCGTTTCGCGTCGTCAGCGTGGTGGTCACGCCCCAAAAACCTTAGCGCATCATCGCGTAGCGATTGCACGCCCAGCGACAATCTGTTGACGCCGATTTGCGATAGTTCCTGAAAGCGCGCCTGTTCTGCATCGGTCGGATTGGCTTCAAGCGTGATTTCCGCAGCCGCCTCAAAACCCCACAGACGATCACAAGTCTTGATGACATGATCGATGACTTCGATTGGCGCGAGCGATGGCGTGCCGCCGCCGAAATAAAGGCTGGTCAGCCTTCGGCCCGGTGTTCGTTCGGCCCACCGTCCGAGGTCCCGCGTCAAAGCGTCTTTCCATGCCGCAACATCAATCGCGCGGTTTTTGTAAACATTGAAATCGCAATAGGGGCAGATGCGCGCGCAATAGGGCCAGTGAACATAAACGCCGAGCGGCGATGCGACCGTCACTGCAGGCAGGCTTTCATCAGCTTACGGAATGCTTCCGCGCGGTGGGAGATGAAATGTTTTTCGGCCGGGTCCATCTCGCCAAAAGTGATGTCGTACCCCGCAGCGACAAAGATCGGATCATAGCCGAAACCGTTTTCCCCGCGCGGCGGAAAAACCAGCGTACCTCGCACCTCTCCCTCAAACACCGAAGTCTCACCGTTCGGCCAAGCGAGGGCGAGGGCGCAGACGAATTTGGCCGAATAATCCTCGGTTCCCGCGTCCTCAAGGGCGATCTCGACCTTCTTCATGGCGTTTTCGAAATTTCGCGGATTGCCGGCCCAGCGGGCAGAATAGATGCCCGGCGCGCAGCCGAGGGCAGTCACGGAAAGGCCGGAGTCATCGGCCAGTGCCGGTAGGCCCGACGCCCCGGCTGCGGCCTCCGCCTTTAAAATGGCATTCTCGGCGAAGGTGATTCCGGTCTCTTCGGGGTCATCCAGCCCCAGATTTTTTGCGGACACCGCCTCAATTCCGAATGGAGACAGTAACTCGTTGATTTCTATCACCTTTCCATCATTGTGCGAGGCAATAACGAGCCTTCCAGGCCCTAGTTTCCGCACATTCTCGCCCATGTTTTTATCCCTTTTCGAAAAAAAATTATCGTTTTTCGACGAAAACCTCTTGTATTGTTTTTCGATAAGTGTATATCGATAATCAACAAGACGGTGGATCAACCGCCGCAAGCCAGGGTCTGGGCGGCGAGACTAACAGCCAAAGGGCCAAAGAAAAGAAGGTCAGGTCAACGGGCCCGAAACAATAAGAAAAGGCGAAAAAAAGAGCGGTACAGGAAAACCCGCACCGCTCAGAAAAGATCAAACGAGTCGCGAACACAGGAAAGAAAAGGAGAAACCCATGCGTTACACTAACTCGAGCGATAATGTCGGCAAATTCGGTGGTTTTGTCAATGGTTTGGCCGTTCTCGTGACGGTCACTTTGATCGGCGCCGGCTACTTTTCGGCCATTGGTTCCTTCGCTGGGGTCGCATAATGGTTAAGCTGTTCAGAATGGCGGCGGTGGGCGCATTTGCCGCCGTCGCGGCTGCGAGCCTCTTCTCCCTCGCCACCGCAGCGCCTGGGGAAAATGCTGAGGCGCCCAAGAACTGCCACAAGGCTTTCTGCATCGTCGCGTTTTTCTAATCCGGCGATGCGAATCCGGCAAAACTGTTCGCCTGAATGTCTCTTTTAATAAACAACGGAGTTGAGCCGGCATGCGAGCGATAGGCAAAGGGTCGCTGGCGTCCATCCTGGCGGTGGGCCTTCATGTGACGCGGATCATTTTATGGATTGCGCTGGGCGGAGTCGCCATCGCAATGGCGGTTATTCCGTTTGTGCCGTTTCTCGTCGGCGCATTCACCGGATCGGATCATGTCGATATCAACGGGGACGGCGGCATAGAGCTTAGCGACTTTTTTGAGGTCGCCTATGCGTTCGTCACCTTCGCGGTGATGCTATTCGTCGTGAACCGGCTTTTGGAAATTTTAAAGACCCTTCGCTTTGGGTCGCCATTCGTAAAAGAAAACGCCGACCGGTTTCGCAGCCTCGGTTACGCGTTGCTGATCGGTGAAGGCGCGAAGTTTGTATTCGGTTTTCTGTCGCTCGTTTTCGACGCCGATATCGATATCAATTTCTCCGTCATTACCTGGCTGGCCATTATCGCCGTTCTCGTTCTTGCTGAGGTTTTCCGCGAAGGCGCGCGCATGAAAGAAGAACAGGATCTGACTGTATAATGGGCATTTCCGTCAAACTCGATCGTGTGATGCTGGACCGCGGCATGTCGCTGACGGAACTGTCGGAACGCGTGGGTGTGACGATCGCCAACCTGTCGATCCTCAAGACAGGCAAGGCGAAAGCGATAAGGTTTTCGACGCTCGAGGCGATTTGCAAAGAGCTCGACTGCCAGCCCGGGGATATACTTTCCTTCGATGAACAATAAACGGCGGGGACCTGCGCCTGAGGTGCGGAATTAACCGCCAGTTTGCGTCAATCCGTAATAAAGATTTTCGATAAAGAATGCGGACGGGATGCCTGAGCCGGTCCAGCGAGCAGCGCCAGCATTCAATCCTTTTTCTTTCAACTCGACCAAAGTCGCGCCAGCCTTAATTGCAGCTCGCATGCGCTCAATCTCGGCGTCAAGAAAGTCGCGATAGTCGTCTATATCTGACCCGGCCATCATCGCGCCGTGCCCCGGTACGACGATGGCGTCGTCGGGCACTGTTTCCGCAAGCGTTCGGATGGCGTTTTGATACCCCGCAACCGTCGCGCCATTTTGATAGTCGGCAACGCCAAGGCCATTCACGAAAATATCACCAGTGAAATAGATCGCCTGTGTGGCGCCGCGCCGTTTGGCGACAACGACCATATCGCCATCCGTGTGTGCGTGTTCGAACGGCAGCGCGGTAAATTCAAACCGGTGAGACCTGAATGTTCGCTCGCTATTGAGGCGAATATCGGGAAGCCCATCCGCCGCCAGCGGTTCAAATGCCATGACGCCATACATCTGCGCGCCGTCTTCCATGCGCTGCGCCGCTTTGTCGGTGGTGATAATTTCCGCCTCTTCGCCGAAAGGTCCGTTCGCGCCGGCATGGTGGTAATGCGTGTTGAAAATCTTGCTAACTTTTGAAACGCCAAGCGCGTCAAGCAGCGCCCGCACATTTTTCTCTGATCCGATGAACCCGCTGTCGATCAGGACGGCTTCGGCGCCATGGACAAAAACACCGACATTATCGGCGCCGGCGACGCCCGGCACGCGAAGCATATAGGCGTAATCGCCGATACGTTCAGCTTGATAGGCGAGACGCGGCTCTTCATTTTCCGGCGTATCCAACATAACGCCGTTCTTCATCCGCAAGCTGATCCGATTGAGCGCATTGGCGTCTTCTAGCGGGTTATCGTCTAGAACAAGAAAGTTTGCCTCAAAACCCTCGTCGAGCCGGCCGATCTTTCTATCCGGAAACAGTGCGCGCGGCGTATCCTCAACCAGTCTCGCGTAAAGCGGCGCGGGCGTCTGCCCGGTAATTTCCAGAATGTGCCGGTATTCATCGACCGGAGAACCGCCAAAATCGGCGCCAATGATAAGGTTCGCGTTATGCTTGAGCAGCAACGCGATGTTCTGGCGCATGATCTCCGCTATCGTCTCGTAATCTTCATGCTCCTTGTTCCTCATGGTTGTCGTGACGAGCCAAGCATTGTTGGCGGCGGCTTTTTGCGCCTGCTGTTCCGTCAGCAGCCAGTGCGTAGGGTCCTGATTGTCATAGCCGGTGGCGGAAGAGCCGGGGCCGGGCGCAACGCGCCATGATCCCGGCAAATGCGCGATAAAGTCGGCGCCGGCGTCGAGCGCCAGCTCAAAATCAGCGGCAGACTCAACATGCACAGATGCCCGTTTCCCTGCGCTTTGCGCCGCTTCTATGACGCCGGAGAGTAGCGCCGGAGGAAGGCCAAGCTGTCCGTCGTAAGCGGGATCGTTCACGCGCTTTTCATGTTCTTCCGAGAACGCGACGATAATCTTGATGAAATCGAGGTCGTCTCGCTTGGGTAGCTCGGCGGCGAGCCGCGCAACATCAGCAGGATCAGAAATCGTGTAAAAAAGATCGCCTTCCGGCTCTTTGTCCGTGGGGCCAAGCGCCCCCTGTTCCCGCATGTTTCTTTTGAAATGTATGACAGCAGAATTCGGACCGGAAACAATGGTATGCGTCAGCAAAACATCTGGCGTGACTTTTTGTGAAATTTTTGTGCGTGTTTCGTCAGACACGGATGTAAATGAATCCTGCACCATTACGTAGAACAGGCCATCTTTGACGAAACGCTCAAGCGCGCCAGTCTCGTATTCCGGTGATCCGCCGGTGAGGCTGTGAGAGTGCGCGTCCGCGTAGGGCGGCGTGACATATCCGCCGCCGAGGTCGATGATTTTGTCCGGATCTCTTTTCGGCGTTTTCACGATGACGCCGTCAGCGACAAAAAAATCCGTCTTGGCGAAATTGCTTCCGTCGAAAACGTAACCGTTCACGAATTTATATGTTTCAGCGACAGCGCTTTGCGAACAAAGAGTGACAAGCGCGAGCGCGCTTACAGCAAAGATTTTCATGAGAGACTCCGCTCGCATAAAGTTTCTGTAATCGCGCCCGACAAAAGAATAGGGTCGTCTCAGACGGTCCGCAAGTCGATCAGGAATAGGGCGCGGCGGCGGGCTCTGCGGGTGGTTTTATGGCTTGTGTGTCCTCTCGAGGTATCGCCGCGCCCACGGTCCGGCTCGACCATGCGAAAACAAGAAGAGCAGCAGCAAGAACGGTTGTAAAATAATAAGGCGCCTGCGGCGCAAATCCGTAAAGCCAGAAACCAAGCACAGGCGAAACGATAAACCCGGCGGCGCCGGCGGAATTGGCAAGGCCGATGGCGGCGCCCTGTTCTTCGGGCTCGACCGCGATGGAGGTTGCAGATGTCGCCGCCGGAATGGCGAGACCTGCGCCGAAGCCGGCAATCATCATGCCGCTAACCACTGGCCACAGACTGTCGGTCATCCAGATAAAACTGTGCCCGGCGAACATCAGGAGCGGCGCCGCCCGCATCAATCGCGCAGGGGGGAGTCTGAAGCGCCGAACGAGAACCAGTTGCGCGAAAAGCGACGCCATAGCGCCGGCTGTGAGGCCGATGCTGACATAACCGGGCGCGGCGCTGGTCGAATATCCGAGCTGGTCGATGAAATAAAATGCAATCGTCTGAATGGGGATGGCGTTGATAATGCTGAACGCCAAGGCAAAGGCAAAAAATGGAACCAGCCTTTTGTCGGTCAGCGAAACCGGCGCGCCCGCCTTTCTTTCTTTCGGCCCGGTCCGTTCCGGCAGAAAGAAGAAGACGGCGAGGCTCATGGCCGCCGCCAAAATAGCGGCGGCGAAAAACGGCGCCGTCGGCCCGATCAATATGGTCACGGCGCCAAAGCTCGGCCCCAGCATGGCGCCAAAGCCGAAGGCGGCGGTGAACCCGGCAATGCCGGCGGTCCGGTCGGACTTACTGGTGCGGTCGGCGATATAGGCTTGGGCGGCGGGCGGGCCCGCCGAACCGATAATGCCGTAAAGTGACCGGGTGGCGACCATCAAAAGATAAAGCGGCAATCCGGAAATGACGCCGGCGAGCCCCAGTTCAATCGATCCCGCAAACAGCGTCATGGACACCGCAAAGCCGAGAAGGCCAGTCAGGATGAACGGTTTGCGGCCGCGCAAGTCGCTTCGTCGCCCCCACAAAGGTCCGAGAAACACCCACGCGCTTGCCGAGATCATGAAGATCGCGCCAACCTGAAAATTCGAAAGGCCGATATCGCGCGCAAGCGGCGGCAGCACCGAAAATACGATCGTCTGACCCATGCCGGCGCAGACCGCGCCCGCCAGCAGCAGCGCGATGGCGAACTGCCGTTGACGGGGACTGGTCACCGCCTTCGCGGCTGCGTCAGCCGTCATGGGTTTTGTGGTCTGCTCGTCGATGGGAAAGCTCCGTCTCGTTCGGCTCAAACACCATGCGCCGGAGCGGTTTGCAATCGCCCAAGGCGCTATCGTTTGCCGTTTGCGGCGTTGCGCCACGCGCCGCGCCCGTTAAAGTGATCTCTCCTGAGGGACTCGGAGGCGCTTTATGTCTTTGGAAGGAGAGTTTTTCGCGGAAGGCGGATGTGCATGCGGGAGCGTCAGGTACCGGATGACAGCGCGGCCGCTATTCGTTCACTGCTGTCACTGCCGCTGGTGCCAGCGCGAGAGCGGCGCGGCGTTCGCGATCAACGCCATGATTGAAGCCTCGAGCGTTGAGGTGTTCTCCGGGGAAACAAAAATTGTGGAAACGCCAAGCGAAAGCGGGCGTGGACAGAAGGTTCACCGCTGCCCTGAATGTTTCGTCGCCCTGTGGAGCCATTACGCCGGCGCTGGAGAGAAAATCTGTTTCATCCGTGTAGGAACCTTAGATGAGCCGGACCTCGCGCCGCCTGATATTCATATTTACACCTCGTCGAAACAGCCCTGGCTGGAGCTTTCGCACGATATTCCTGCGGTGAAGGAATACTACAGCCGCAAGGATTACTGGCCGGAAGAAAGTATTGAGCGGGCGAAAATGGCGAAAGAAAGCTGAATTGCTGCGACAAGGCCAAACGGTTGATTTGAGCGATGAACGGCGACGCGTTTTTCGTTCCATGCCTTCACTACCGTCCGCGCCGCCGCTAGGCTGAAAAGCAGGCAATCACAGTTGGCGTTCATGAGCTTCTTGAAACTTGGCGGATTTATTCCAGCGGTTGCGGCGCTTTCATTGTCGGCGGCGCTGGCGCAGTCGGATCCGCTGAGCGCCGAAGATACTGCCGCTGCTGCGGAGGACTACGCGCGTTATTGCGCGCTATGCCATGGCGCGGAACGCGAAGGCTACGCCAACGACCATGCGCCGTCTCTGCGTTCGAGTTCACTGCTGGCGCCGGGCAACGATCTCTTCATGTTCCGGTCAATCGCCTATGGCCGGCCCGGAACGCCCATGGCGGCATACCGCGAAGAATCCGGCGGGCCCCTGAGCAACCGTGAAATTAACCGGCTAGTGAAATGGCTTTACGAACAGGTTGATACGGACCCGCGGTATGATGAAAACGGCGACAATGCACGCCTACCCTATGACCGTGTGGCTGGCGATGCGTCGCTGGGCGCGCAGGTTTACGCCCGCGAATGTGCGTCGTGCCACGGGCCGGACGGCGAGGGCGGTACAGGTACGCAGCTCGCCAATCAGGTGTTCCTGATTTTCGCTTCAGACCATCTCATCAAGCGCACGATTGAAAACGGCCGCAATGACACGCCCATGCCGGCATTCAAGGACAGGCTGGGTACGGAGGAAATTGACGCCGTCACGGCCTTCCTGCGGTCGAAGGCGACGGGCGCCGATTTCGAACAGCCCGCCGACACCACCCCGCCGGCGCCGGATGAATACGTCATTAACCCGGACAGCTTCGATCCCGAGTTCAATCTTGAGGACGGTATCTATGTCTCCGCTGCGGATCTCAACGCGGCGCTCGAAGCGGAAGCGCGCATGGTCATCCTCGATACCCGCGCAACGTCGTGGTGGCGCATGGGCCATATAGAGGGCGCCGTGCCGATCCCCTATTACAGCGACTTTGACGACATCGTTGACGACCTGCCGCGCGACATCTGGATTGTCGGCTATTGCGAATGTCCGCGCGCCGCCGCCGAAAGTACAATCCGGCAGTTGCGCCGCCGCGGCTTTGATAAAACCGCCGTTCTCTGGGAAGGCATTCAGGGCTGGGCCGGCCTCGGCTACCCGATCATCCTCGGCGAAGTCGAGACAGTGAGCGCGGACGAGTAACCTTCGCCGCCATGGACGGATAGCGTCCAAACGCCTATATCCCGCCCGTTATGGCGACCCTCGATCTTTCATCCCGGCCTGCTGATGCAGGGCCCCAAACACTTGCAAGTAAGAACCTTGCCGGCTTAACGCGGGCTGAGCTCGCGTTGCTGATGGCCGAGACGTTCGGGCTCGACGAGAAAAAATCGCGCATGCGCGCGACGCAACTCTGGCGGTGGATCTATCACTACGGCGTGACGGATTTTTCCGCCATGACCGATATCGCCAAGGAAATGCGCGGCCAGCTTGCTGAAAAATTTATAGTCGAGCGGCCGGAAGTGGCCGAGCGCCTCGTTTCTGTCGACGGCACGCGCAAATATCTCATTCGTCTGGGGCCGGGCATCGAAGTCGAATGCGTTTACATCCCCGATGTGGGCCGCGCCGGGGCGCTCTGCGTATCGTCTCAGGTCGGCTGCACCCTCGCCTGCACGTTCTGTCATACGGGCACGCAAAAACTTGTCCGTAACCTGACGGCTGCCGAAATCGTCAATCAGGTGATGGCGGTGAAGGACGATCTGGCGGAATGGCCGTCCGGCGGCGAGGACCGCAAGCTTTCCAACATCGTCTTCATGGGCATGGGCGAGCCGCTTTATAATCTTGATAATGTGGCCAAGGCGATTGACGTGATCTCCGATAATGAGGGGATTTCCCTGTCACGGCGGCGCATCACCGTATCGACGTCGGGCGTTGTGCCGGAAATGCATCGGCTGGGAGAAGAAACCTCCGCCATGCTGGCGATTTCATTGCACGCGACGAACGATCCGTTGCGCAACGATCTGGTGCCGATCAACAAGAAATACCCCATTGCAGAATTGATGGACGCGTGCCGCAACTATCCGGGCGTGTCGAATGCCCGGCGCATCACGTTTGAGTATGTCATGCTGAAGGGCGTCAACGATACCGACGCCGAGGCGCGCGAACTGGTGAAGCTGCTCAAGGGCGTGCCGGCGAAGATCAACCTGATCCCGTTCAATCCGTGGCCCGGCGCGCCTTACGAGTGTTCAAGCTGGGAGCGGATCGAAGGCTTCGCCGATATCTTATCGCGCGCCGGTTACGCCTCGCCGATCAGGACGCCGCGCGGCCGGGATATCTTCGCCGCCTGCGGGCAATTGAAGTCCGAAAGCGTGAAGAAACGGGCGAGTGAGGTGCGCAAGGAGCGTATCGGCGCTGTTTAGGAGGGTGAATGCCGTCTGGAAGTCTCGAGTGGAAGCACGGCCTGTTCGGCCCTGTAAACCGCCTCGAATAAACGCCGGAGTCGATTACATTTCAACGTTCTCGCAAATCAGAAACAATCCGGTATAGCGATATAAAAGATATATATTTCAAGCATGAAAAGGCGATGCACCCTTTCATGCACATGATATCATTTGATGTGCTATCCAAGGATGGGCGAATAATAAATGTTGTCATGTCTGTATTCGGATTTGGCGGCGAGAAATTTTCTCAGCTTAAGCAAGCCATTGCTGCCATTCTATTTAATCACCAGGCTGTTGATAGAGATGCGAAGGTGCATGTTGGGGTTCGGCAAAATAAAATCGCAACTTACACCTTTATTGGGCTATTGGCGTTCTCAATGCTCGCAGCATTCTTCCAAATGGAAGGAGAAGAATACGGCGGTTGGTGGATAAAGCTCTCAGCAATTGCAGTAGTCTTTATAATAGCAATTCTGCTGTGGTATTTTCAAAGGAAGCCAAGAGTAAAGTCTATTGACGAGGTTATAAGCCGACTCAACTGATTTTAATGAGCCAATAATCCCTGACGTAACGTCAAGGCATTCGAAATGCGTTGCCGTTGCTGTATGGCGAAGTGTATTGAACCTATGGTGATTTCATCCGGCGACATAACAATAAACGACTGGGAACTCGTCGAGACCTTCATCCGCACTTCCGGGCCCGGCGGGCAGAACGTCAACAAGGTGGCGAGCGCGGTGCAGCTGCGCTTCGACGCAAAGAACTCGCCGTCACTGCCGCAAGCCGTAAAGGCGCGCCTTCAATCCATCGCCGGCCGGCGCATGACCAAAGACGGCGTCCTCATCATCGAGGCGAAGCGGTTCCGCGATCAGGAGCGCAATCGTGAGGACGCGCGCGCAAGACTGGCCGCGCTGATCGAGCGCGCGGCGACGCCGCCAAAGCTGCGGCGAAAGACCCGCGTGCCGCCAAGCCAAAAACGCAAGCGCGTTGAGAGCAAGCGAAAACGTAGTGAAATCAAGGCGAAACGGGGCCGTCCCGGTCTTAACGATTGATCACATGGACCGAAGCCGAAATCGTGTTAGGCCGTAAGACCCGGCGAGAAGGTTAGCGCGGTTCGTTGGCGTGCCCGCCGGAAAAGAGGGAGAAAGTTTCATGTTGAAATCGTTCATTGGCGCCATCGGCGCATTTGTTTTGCTGACCGCCGGCGCGCTCGCCGGCGATAAGCCGCTTACGGAGGATCAAGCCCAGCGTTTCGTCAAAACGCTTCCGGTGCTGGAGACATTCGGCAAGGAGCTTGAAGCCGAAGGCAAGATGGAAGAATTCCGGATTTCCACCGAGCCGATGGTGGATCAGGAATTCAAACCCTATACGAGTGCGATCACCGTATTGAAGGAAAAACACCCGGCCGATCATGCGCGCCTTGGCAATATGCTGAAACCGCACGGATTTGCGGCGGATGAATGGGCGGGTGTCGGCGACCGCGTCGTGATCGCCTGGATGGCGCTGAAAATGGATGAGGAAAACCCGGGCGCCATTGCGCAGATGGAGGCCATGGACGAATCCATGCTCGACATGATGCCGGAGAACATGAAAGCGCAGTTCGAGCGTGCACGCATCATGGTCGAAACGGTCAAAAGCGCCTCGCCGGAAGACAAGGCGGTGGTCGCCACGGTCAAGGACGACCTCGACGAATATATGGAAAGCCAGTCGCAGTCATAGTCACGACGTGCATTTTGCGATTTGGGCCCGGGCGTGTTCTGATCGTCCGGGCTTTTTCTTGGGAGGCGCTGTCATGAAGAAACTGATCACGGGCATTGCGGGGTTCGTATTTCTGGCCGGGCTGCAACCGATTGCAGCCCAATCGCCGGGCGAAACCGCCGTTGAAACGGCGCGGAACTGGCGCGAGGCGCATGGAGCGGAAATTCTGCGTGGCTTTGCCGAGCTTCTCTCTCTTCCTAATGATGCGAATGACCCGCCGAATATCAGGCGCAACGCGGAGTATGTTTCGAAGCTCTTTGCGCAGCGCGGTTTCGGCATGGAGCTGCTCGACGTTGAGGGTTCGCCGCCGCTGATTTACGGGCTTCGCGAAACGCCTGGCGCGACGCGCACTATTGCGATCTATGTTCATTATGACGGCCAGCCTGTTGAAGCGGCGAACTGGACCCATCCGCCTTTTGAGCCGGCGCTTTATTCCGCCGCCATGACCGAAGGCGGCGAACTTATTCCGTTCCCGGAAGATGGCGCCGCGATCAACGAGGACTGGCGGCTCTATGCACGCTCAGCAAGCGACGATAAGGCGCCGATTCCTGCGCTTCTTGCCGCCATCGATGCGCTCGATGAGGCGGGTATCGGATTTTCATCGAATATCAAACTTGTCTTCGATGGAGAAGAAGAAGCCGGCTCCACTCATCTCGATGATTTTCTAGAAACTTACGGGGGCAAGTTTTCCGACATCGATCTCTGGCTGTTCTGCGACGGCCCGACCCATCAAAGCGAACGTCCGCAGCTTGTCTTCGGCGTGCGCGGCGTTACCGGGCTGGAGCTGACGGTCTATGGTCCCAATCGCGGTCTTCATTCGGGTCATTACGGCAATTGGGCGCCGGGACCGGGATGGCGCCTTACGCAACTTCTCGCCAGCATGAAAGACGAAGACGGGCGGGTGCGCATCAAGGATTTTTACAAGTCATCGGCGCCGGTGTCGAAAGCTGAGCGCGCCGCCATCGCCGCTGCGCCAAATGTCGACGACAATTTGCGCGCAATGTTCGGACTGGCGGAAACGGAAGCGGGCAACTCGCCGCTGGGAGAACGCCTGCTCATGCCTGCACTCAATCTGAAAGGCCTGAAAAGTGCGGAAGTGGGCGTCGCTTCGCGTAATGTTATTCCGCCGAGCGCCAGCGCGTCCATCGGTCTCAGGCTTGTGAAAGGCAACGATCCGCAGGCGATGCTCGATCTCGTTGAAGCGCATATTGAGCGAGAGGGTTATCACATCGTCCGCGAAGACCCCGATGCTGAAATCCGCGCGAGACACCCACTTATCGCAAAGGTGACGCGGGGCGGCGGCTATCCCGCGGTCAGAAGCGACATGAGGGATCCTCGCGTTGCGCCGCTGATCGATGCGCTGCGCATTGCGGCGCACGATCTCATCCTGACGCCGAGTCTTGGCGGGTCGCTGCCGCTTTATATGTTCGAGGAAAATTCAGATGCGCCGATCGTCATTCTGCCCATCGCCAATTACGACAACAACCAGCATGCGGCGGATGAAAACATCCGCCTTGGCAATCTGTTTTACGGTATTGAGGCCTACGCCGCCGTGCTGACGATGGAATAGGTTTCGGAAAGGAAGGGGCGCGCCCCCTTTATTGGCGCGTCCGCGGGGCGGCGGGCGCTAAAGGAGGCGCGCGGGAGGGCTCTTAAAGAGTTTGCCGCGTTCGGCAACAAACGTGGGCGCGATATGATGCCGTTGCGATCAGCTCTGATGATTAAACGGCGGAAAAACGTCCTTCTGTCGGCTGAATCAAAAAATTATTTTCGACGGATTTTTCTTCGTCGAGCGTTGAAGTTCGAATGCTTTAAAACGAGGTTTTCAAGAATGCTTATTCGTATTGTCGCTCTTTTGCTCCTGACTGTTTCCGCAGCCTGCTCATCTCGGTCGAGTCAGAACCAGTTCGCATCGGGGCCAGTGGGCGTCGATCAGCCTTCGCTTTTGCTCTCGAAAGCGCGCGACCAACAGGCTAAGGAAGGCTGCGCCAAGGCCGCGCCCGCCTATCGCATCGTGTCGAGTTACGGAGAAGGCTACGAGATTGCGCAATATGAACTCGGCGCCTGCCTTCTGGAGATGGCTGGCGAAAGCGACGCGGAAACCGTCCTCTTTCGTGAGGAAGCGCTGTTCTGGCTTAATCGCGCTGCGTATGCGGGCAATCCTCGTGCGCAACTGAAGCTCGCGGAAGTGTTAAGCGGCGCTTCAGCCTACGCCGTCGCGCATATTTCGCCTGAGCCGCAGCGCGCGATGATGTGGTCGGCGGTCTATGAGGCGAACGGCGCGCGCGAAACCTACGGTCTAAAATCGGTCGGATCACTGGTGATGACCCATCTGCAGTCTACGCTGTCAGCTGACGCAGCGGACGCCGCAAAGGCGGAAGCGGCTGGTTTCCGCAAGATCGCCATGAGCGAATTCTCACCGCCGGCGCGGGGCCGTGCCGAGGGGCGCGGTCAGAGCCAGCAACGCGGACAAAGAGGCGAGCGCCCCCGGCGCCGTAGATGATAAAACGCCGCCGCGAGCGTTAACCCGCGGCGGCGCTGAGCGGCGTTTCCTCCCTGTAAAAAAACGCCTTTTAGTTGGGCGGCCGGTTGGTGGACCCGTTCATCGCCTGATTGACGACAAGACCGCCCGAACTTTTAAGTCCGTTAGCCGAACTGGTTCATGGTGTTGTCTTCACCGCCGGCTTTGAGGGCAGCTTCGCCGGCGAAATATTCCTTGTGATCGTCGCCGATGTCCGAGCCCGCCATGTTCTGGTGCCTGACGCAGGCGATGGACTGGCGAATTTCTTCGCGCTGAACATTCTTGACGTAACCGAGCATCGCGTCCTCGCCGAAATAACGCTTGGCGAGATTGTCGGTGGAGAGCGCCGTTGTGTGATAAGTCGGCAGCGTGATTAGGTGGTGGAAAATGCCGGCGCGTTTTGATGCGTCGCGCTGGAACGACTGGATTTTCCGGTCTGCTTCAAGCGCGAGTTCTGTGTCGTCATATTCGACGCTCATCAGTTCATCGCGGTCATAGGCCGAAACGTCTTTGCCCGCCGTCTCCCAGGCGTCGAACACCTGTTGACGGAAGTTCAAGGTCCAGTTGAATGACGGCGAGTTATTGTAAACGAGTTTTGCGTTCGGCACGACTTCGCGAATGCGGTCGACCATGCCGGCGATCTGTTCCACGTGCGGCTTTTCTGTTTCGATCCAGAGAAGATCAGCGCCGTGCTGCAGCGAGGTGATGCAGTCGAGGACGCAGCGGTCTTCGCCGGTCCCCTTGCGGAACTGGAAAAGGTTCGAGCGCAGGCGCTTCGGGCGCATCAGCTTGCCGTTCCGCGTGATCAGGACGTCGCCATTGCCGATGTCGCTGGCTGAAACCTCGTCGCAATCAAGGAATGAATTGTACTGGTCGCCAAGATCACCCGGCTCTTCGGTGTAGGCGATCTGTTTGGTGAGCCCTGCGCCCAGCGAGTCGGTACGCGCCACAATAACGCCGTCCTCAACCCCAAGCTCAAGGAAGGCATAGCGGCAAGCGCGGATTTTCGCGACAAAGTCTTCATGCGGCACCGTGACCTTGCCATCCTGGTGACCGCATTGTTTTTCGTCCGATACCTGATTTTCGATCTGCAGGGCGCAGGCGCCGGCTTCGATCATTTTCTTCGCCAGCAGGTATGTCGCTTCGGCGTTGCCGAAGCCGGCGTCGATGTCGGCGATGATCGGAACCACATGGGTCTCATGATTGTCGATCTTGACTTGAATTTCTCTTGCTTTCTCCTGATCGGCTTCGGCGCGCGCTGCATCAAGATCGCGAAACAAAAGCCCAAGCTCGCGCGCATCCGCCTGCTTCAGGAAGGTGT
>DGNI01000084.1:0-2467 GCA_002388885.1 Parvularculaceae bacterium UBA4496
ACTTTCGCGCCCGAACCCGACATGCGCGCGACGGCGCCGCTGCTGCGCGAACGTCCGACACTGACGCACAAGGACATGGGCATGGGCGGAATGGATCACGGTTCCATGGGCCATGGCTCGATGGCCGGTATGGAATCGCCCGCCGTGACGAAAGCGGAAATGGTCAGCATATCCGGAATGTCAGGCATGTCCCATGACATGTCCGGCGGCGCGATGCAGGCGCACAACCACAAGACCGGCGTCGGCGTCGATAATGTCGCCATGGCGCCGACCAACCGGCTCGATGAGCCCGGGCTTGGTCTCGAAAATGTACCGCACCGGGCCTTGCGTTATTCGCAACTCAGAAGCCTCGACCCCAACCCTGACACGCGCGCGCCGGAACGCGAGATGGAGATCCATCTCACGGGCAATATGGAGCGTTATATGTGGTCATTCGATGGCGAGAAATTCTCGGCCGTCGAAAAGCCTATTGTGTTCCATGAGGGCGAACGGCTTCGCGTCACGCTGGTCAACGACACCATGATGACGCACCCGATCCATTTGCACGGCATGTTCTTCGACCTCGTCGTCGATGAAAGCGACCACAAGCCGCGCAAACACACCGTCAACGTCAAGCCCGGTGAGAAATTGTCCTTTGATGTTTCGGCGGACCATGTCGGCGACTGGGCGTTTCACTGCCATCTCCTCTTCCACATGCATGCGGGCATGATGCAGGTCGTCTCGCTGCTACCGCGTGACGGCGCGCCCGTCGAAAAATCGGCGCCGATGCAAATGGACCATAAGGGAATGGATCATGGCGCGATGGATAAGCCTGACAAGGCGATGAAACCGGTCGAAGCGTCAATGCCGGATAATTCGATATTGAATCACGGAGGAAAGCACTAATGTCTTCCTTCAAACATATCATTTTTGCCGGCGTCATCGCATCAATCACAGTAAACGCCGCTTTTGCGCAGGAAAAATCACCTCCCTGGTCGCAAGCTGATGAATATTACAGTCCGACGGAGATGGCGGAGGCCCGTCGTGCGGTGCAGGCGGAGCATGGTGGCGCCACTACCTATTACGTTCTGGCGGACCGTTTGGAACTTCAATCAAATGACGGCAACCCGCTACTGCTTCTTGATGGTCAGGCCTGGTGGGGCGGCGACCGCAACAAACTGACATTGAAATCCGAGCTCGAATATGATTTCGACGCGAGCCGGTTTGAAGAAGCCGAATTTCAAGCGCTGTGGACGCACCCCATTGCGCGTTACTTTGATATGCAAGCGGGTGTTCGTCACGATTTCGTCTCGGGCGCTGACCGCACATTCGGCGTTCTCGGCATTCAAGGGCTGGCGCCATACTGGTTTGAGGTCGATGCAGCGCTATTCGTCAGCGGCGAGGGCGACGTCTCGGCGCGATTTGAAGCGGAGTATGAGCTCCTTCTAACACAGCGCCTCATTCTTCAGCCAAGGACGGAGCTGAACTTCGCCGCGCAGTCGGTTCCGGAAGTAGGGATTGGCAGCGGCCTTTCGACAGCGGAGTTGGGCCTTAGGCTTCGCTATGAAATCAAGCGTCAGTTTGCGCCCTATGTCGGCGTTTCCTGGACGCGTTCCGTCGGCGAGACCGCCGACTTTGTGCGGGCTGACGGCGAAGACCCAAGCGCGGTTTCCTTCGTCGCCGGTTTAAGACTTTGGTTCTAGGGAGGGACATCACATGGAAAATATGATTGAACCGAACATCCATCCAATTCTTGTTCATTTCGCTTATGCGTTATCTATAACGGCATTCGTCTCTTATATCTTGGCGTCGTTTTCTCCGTCGGGGAAATGGCGCGAAACGCTTCGTCCAGCCGCCGACTGGATGCTTGCTTTCGGCGCACTCGCAATCATTGCGACAATCGCCGCCGGCTTTCAGGCGTACTACACCGTCGCCCACGACGGGCCCTCTCACGCGGCGATGACAACGCACCGTAATTGGGCGGTCCCGTCAGGCGTTGCAATTTTACTGCTGGCGCTCTGGCGTCGGACATCGAGGGCGAAGCCCGCGTCTGCAATTTTTATCACCTTGCTTGCCGCCGCTGCGTTGTCGCTGTCGGTCACCGCATGGTGGGGCGGCAAGATCGTGTACGGTCACGGGCTCGGCGTATCCCGCATGCCGGTTGTCACCGGCGAAGGGCATGACCATGAACATGCGCCTGGTCAGGAACATGGCGACAATGCGGGTGCGCAAAACCCTGCCGAACATGATAACAGTGATGGTCACCACGATGACGACATGAAGGAAGCTGGCGGTCACGACAATAGTGACGGTCATCATGACAATGACGCGGCGATGGCTGCTCCAATGCCAGTTACCGTCGCTGATTCCCCTGAAGCCGCTGTTGACGCCTTTGGCGCCGCATTAAAGGCAGGCGATGAACCTGCGTTGCGGGCGCTGTTGTCGCCTACTGTGATCATTGCAGAAGGCGGCGGCGCGGAACGCTCCG
>DGNI01000084.1:2547-14172 GCA_002388885.1 Parvularculaceae bacterium UBA4496
GTATCTGAGTCACAAATCCACGGCGAATACAAAGGCGAGACGGTGCACTCGCGGATGATGGAAACGATGGTCCTGAAACGCGAAGGTGATAGCTGGCGCATTGTTCACATCCATTGGTCATCGGCACCGATAACCGGCGAGCACGAGCACTGATGGACGACCAGCAGCGGAAGAGCGACTACAAAAAAGGAAGCCTCACGCTCTACGGAACCGTAGCGATGGGAACCGGCGTCATGATCGGCGCCGGCATCTTCGCCCTTACCGGGCAAGTTGCTGAATATGCCGGCCCGTGGTTTCCCGCCGCGTTCCTCATCGCCGCCATCATCAGCGCGTTCAGCGCCTACACCTATATCAAGATGTCGAACAAATATCCGTCGGCGGGCGGCATCGCGATGATATTGCACAAAGCTTACGGTCAATCGGCGGTTACCGGCGCTTGCGCGCTGCTGATGGCGTTTTCAATGGTAATCAACGAAAGCCTCGTCGCCCGAACCTTCGGAACTTACACGCTGCAACTTTTTGACGCCGGTGAGCAGCAGTGGCTCGTTCCCCTACTAGCCGTGGGTTTGATCGCGGGCGCCTTTCTGATCAACCTCGCCGGGAACAAATATATCGGTGCCGTTTCGAAGATCACCGCGGTCTTGAAAGTCGGCGGCATCCTCGCATTCGCGACAGCCGCCTTGTGGGCTTCCGGCTTTTCATTCGAAGCGGCGACGACTCCAAATGCTGCCGATAATTCCTTCACCGGATTTCTTGCCGGCGTCGCGCTCGCCATACTGGCCTACAAAGGCTTCACTACGATCACCAACAGCGGCGATGAAGTCAAAAACCCTGAACGCAATGTCGGCCGGGCGATTATGATATCCCTCGGCGTTTGCCTCGCTGTATATATGGCGGTCGCTTTCGCCGTCGGTTCGTCGCTGACAATTGAAGAATTGGTCGCCGCCAAGGACTACGCCCTCGCCGAGGCGGCTCGACCGGCGCTCGGACAATACGGCGTCATTTTCACTGTCGCGATCGCCATCATTGCAACGGCGTCCGGTTTGCTGGCCAGCGTGTTCGCCGTATCGCGCATGCTCGCCATGCTGACGGAAATGAACCTGATTCCGCACAGCCACTTCGGCATGCCGGGACGAATTCAGAAGCATACGTTGGTTTACACAGTCTTACTCGCAGCGTTCCTCGCGGTATTTTTCGACTTGAGCCGCATCGCCTCGCTCGGCGCGATATTTTATCTCGTTATGGACATCGCCATTCATTGGGGCGTCTATCGGCATCTTCGTCACGACGTTGATGCTAAAGGGTGGATCCTACTCAGCGCTATTGCGCTGGATGCTGTAGCGCTGGGCGCTTTCCTGGCGATCAAATCGGCCGCCGACCCTGTTATTGTTTTTATCGGAATCGCCGCCATCATAGTCATTTTTGCGTTTGAATTCTTCTACTTGCGCGGTCTCAGGGGCGAACGCGGCGTCACAGCGACGCGTCATCAGCATGATACTTGACTATACCCTATAGGGGTATTATGTATATCCCCATCAACAGCTGGGACACCTTTGGCGACGGCTGGAAATCGACAGCGCCAACTCGATGCTGACGCTGCCTGCGAATAAACGGAGGCAATTCATGCGTATCATTCCTGTCGGACATTCACTGTCCATTTTCTTTGTCATCACGTTTGCCATCTGTGTTGGCTGGGGGCTCCTAACCCCGCCCGCCATGCACATGCATGAAGCTTGGGAAATGATAATGCCGGGATTTCACTGGCTATCGTTGCCGGCTTTTCTGATCGGCCTTGCCTGGGCGTACGCCTATGGCTGGTACACGGCGATCGTTTTTGTTCCTCTTTATAACCTGTTTAACAAGCGCGGAGCCGCTGCATAGCCATGGATACACACGCTCACTGTCACGCCCCATCGGGCGCCGCTTCTGCGGCGTCCGAAAAATATGACAACGTGCCTGCCGGTTATACGGGCACGGTCTGGACCTGCCCCATGCACCCCCAGGTGCGTGAAACTTCGAATACGGGTTGCCCAATCTGCGGCATGACGCTGGAGCCGGAAACCGTTTCCTTATCGGCGGAAGAAGACACGGCTGAACTCGATTCCATGACGCGGCGATTATGGGTCGGCGCAGCTCTCAGCATACCGCTTTTCATCTACGCCATGGGTGATCTCATTCCTGGCAAGCCATTTGAAGGCTTGCTTCCCGGCGCCTGGCCGCAATGGATTCAATTCGCGCTGGCGACGCCCGTTGTCTTGTGGGGCGGCTGGCCGTTTTTCGTGCGCGGCGTTCAATCCGTCCGCACAATGAATTTGAATATGTTCACATTGATCGCCCTCGGCGTAGGGGTCGCCTATCTATTCAGCATCGTCGCAACGCTTACGCCGGGCATCTTCCCTGACACTTTTCGCGGCATGCACGGACAGGTCGCAGTCTACTATGAAGCGGCGGCCGTCATCACCACCCTCGTATTGCTTGGGCAAGTGCTTGAGTTGCGCGCACGCAGCCAGACATCCGGGGCCATCCGCGCGCTCCTGGAGCTGGCCCCGCCCACAGCGCATCGCATCAATGAAGATGGCTCTGAAGAAGAAGTGTCGATCGACCACTTGCACGAAGGCGATCGCTTACGTGTTCGTCCGGGCGAAAAGGTGCCCGTCGATGGCGAAATCATCGAAGGCAAAAGTTCTGTCGATGAGTCCATGGTCAGCGGCGAGCCGATCCCTGTCGAAAAAAACGTGGGCGACAATGTAACCGGCGGTACGGTCAATGGAACCGGCGGCTTTATCATGAAGGCGACGCGCGTTGGCGAAGACACCATGCTGTCGCAGATCGTGAAGATGGTGTCGGAAGCCCAGCGCAGCCGCGCGCCGATACAGCGGCTTGCTGATACGGTGTCCGGATGGTTTGTCCCAGCGGTCGTCGTGATCGCGGTGGTCACCTTTATCGCGTGGAGTCTTTTCGGTCCGGAACCGGCAATGGCGTTTGCTATCGTCAACGCTGTCGCTGTGCTGATTATCGCATGTCCCTGTGCGCTTGGATTGGCGACGCCGATGTCGATCATGGTCGGAACCGGCAAGGGCGCGCAGAACGGCATTCTCATCAAGAACGCCGAAGCGCTGGAGACATTTGAGAAAGTCGACACCATCGTTGTCGATAAGACCGGCACGCTGACTGAAGGCCGCCCCAAGCTTGTGCTTGTCGAGCCGCAATCGCCGTTCTCTGACGTCGAACTCCTGTCTCTTTCAGCCTCCGTTGAAAAAGGCAGCGAGCATCCGCTGGCGACTGCGATAGTCGAAGGCGCTGAGGAGCGCGGGGCCGAAGTGAAGAAAGCGACCGGATTCGCCTCGGTAACCGGCGAAGGCGTCGAAGCTGACGTCGATGGCCGCAAGGTGGCGCTCGGCAACGCGAAGATGATGAAACGGGTGGGCGCCTTTGACGATAACATAGCTGCGACTGCTGAAGACTATCGCCGCGAGGGTCAGACGGTCATGTTTATCGCCGTGGATGGAAATCCCGCGGGCCTCATCGGCGTCGCGGATCCCATCAAGAAAACAACGCCGGACGCCATCAGAGCGCTTCACGACGCCGGCATAAAAGTCGTCATGCTGACCGGCGACAGTCGCGCAACAGCGGAAGCCGTCGGCGCCAAAATCGGCATCGATGAAATTCATGCGGACGTGTCGCCAGAAGACAAGAACCGCATTGTACGCGAATTGCAGGAAGCGGGCGCAATGGTCGCCATGGCGGGTGACGGCATCAATGACGCCCCAGCTCTCGCCCAGGCCGACATCGGCATCGCCATGGGAACAGGAACCGACGTCGCCATGGAAAGCGCCGGCGTGACGCTCGTCAAAGGCGATCTGCGCGGCGTTGCGCGAGCGCGGAGACTGAGTCAAGCGACAATGCGCAATATCCGGCAGAACCTGTTCTTCGCCTTCATCTATAACACGCTTGGCGTGCCGGTAGCGGCGGGCGTGCTCTATCCGTTATTCGGCTTGCTTTTGAGCCCGATGATCGCCGCCGCGGCGATGAGTTTTTCGTCTGTGTCGGTCATTGGAAACGCACTGCGATTGCGAGGACTGAAATTGTGAGCAGCCCGGCAAAAACCGGCCGAACTGATGCGCACACGCCGCCGCTCGGCCATCGCGCGCTGACGCCGTTTTACGATCTGGCCATTGCGGTGCTGACGCGGGAAAAGACGTGGCGCGCGGCGCTTGTCAAATCAATAGCCCCATCGCATGGCGACAGAATTCTCGATATCGGCTCGGGCACGGGCAGCCTCGCCGTCGCACTTCATGCAGATTGCCCTAGAATTCGTTATATCGGTATTGATCCTGACGCCGAGGCCGTCCGGCAAGCCCGCCAGAAGACGGTTGGACTGGAAGGCGGCATTCGGTTTCACGAAGGATTTTTCTCCAGCGACGAGGAATATTTCAGCGAGCCGCCGAACAAGATCGTATCGAGCCTTGTGCTCCATCAGGTTCCACTAAAGGAAAAGCAGCGGATTCTTACCGACGCTGGAAGGACCATCGCGACGGATGGCTCTTTGTTCGTCGCGGACTACGGGCTGCAGCGAGGGGTTCAGCGATTGCTGTTCCGAAGCACGGTTCAAGCGCTGGACGGCGTTAAAGACACTCAACCGAACGCCGATGGAATAATCCCGAATTTACTCGAAAACGCCGGATTTTCCTCCGTTGAAGAGACGGAGAAGTTTGCAACCGCCACTGGCACGATTTCGATTTACGTCTCAGGCCTAAAACGCTGACTATGATCGAATCGCAGCGCCCAAAAATGGGGTTTTCAATCATGCCCCGGACTTGAACTTCAAAATGCAGCCTCGCCCGGGAACAAAACGAAAAAATTGTCCCCAGAAAGAGTAGCGAAAATTTGGTACCCCGCTGGTACCCTGAAAAGTAACTCGGAATTTCAGGAAATTCTGGAAACTACTAAAGCGTTCATTTTCTTGAAGAAAATGGCGCGAGTGACGGGACTCGAACCCGCGACCTCCGGCGTGACAGTTTCAGGACGCCATCTTTTCCGAAATATTCCCCAGTTTTCTCTAGTGTGATTAAGCCATATTTTTCAGTGCTTTAATGGACTTTCGGCGTCAAAAAAGTTAAACTGGGTTTTCTGATTTTGGATCGAATTTGACGCCGTTTGGTACCCCCTAGGTACCCCGCCGACCTCCGGCGTGATGGAAATAGGGACTCGAAAATGCCCCGCCGAAATATAGAACGACTTACAAAACGAAGCGTTGATCTGTTGAAGCCAATCGCCGGCCGCGACTACTCGGTATGGGATGCAGATCTGACCGGTTTCGGTGTTCGGGTCAAACCATCTGGCGTCAAGTCATTCCAGATCAAATACCGGACCGCGAACGGAGAACAGCGCAAAACGACTTTGGGGAAATACGGCGCTCTGACCGTCGAGAAAGCCCGAAAGCTGGCTCTCGTCGAACTCGGCAAGGTAGCCGCCGGCGCCGACCCTGTCGGCGAGGCGCGTGAATACAGAAACGGAATGACGATCACCGAGCTCTGCGACCGATACTTTGCGGAGGCGGAAGCTGGGCGAATTCTTCATCGAAACCGCCCGAAAAAGTCCTCGACGTTGGCGGTTGATAAGGGGCGAATCGAAAGGCACATCAAACCCCTGCTCGGCAAGAAACGAATCGCCGACCTGAAGCGCATCGATATCGAACGCTTTATGTATGACGTTCGCGATGGAAAAACCGCTGTCGATGTTAAGACCGGGCCGGGGCGGCGCTCAATTGTCCGCGGCGGTGCGCAGGTAGGCGCAAAGTCCGTTCATCTTCTTTCCGCAATGTACAAATTCGCTATGCGGTCCGGATGGGTCGAAGACAACCCGTGTTTGAATATCGACAAACCCGCAGAAGGCAAACGAACGCGTTTCTTATCAGAGGCGGAGTATAAAGCGATCGGCCTCGCTCTTGTTCGGGCTAGTGAACTGGAAATTAGCCCAACGTTGATGAATGCTGCCGTCGCGCTCATGCTCACCGGCTGCAGAAGGGGCGAAATATTGAACCTGAAATGGGTCGAGGTTGACCCGCAAAGCCGCTGCCTTCGGCTTCAGGATTCGAAGACAGGACCTCAACTACGTCCTTGCGGAAAAGCGGCGTTCGATCATTTATCATCGCTTCCGCATGAAATGGACGCCAATTGGGTGTTCCCGTCTGAATTGTGCGACGGGCCCATCAAAGAAATCAGAAAATTTCTGGCGTGGCTCATGAAGGAGTCAGGGGTCAGTGGAGTGACGCCTCACGTTTTTAGACATAGCTATGCCACGGTGGCCTTTGAATTGGGTTATAGCGAGCTAATCATTGCCGGCTTACTTGGGCATAAGTTGTCGAGTGTAACAAGCCGATATGCGCACCGGGTCGACTATGTCCTTGCGGACGCTGCGGATCGCGTCAGTGAAACAATTCTTCAAAGGTTAAACTCAAGCGAAAAATCGACCTCGGAAGATTCCGCTGCTCGCGAAGCGGCATAAACTACAATCATTTAGCGTGCGGACAGTTCGCTAGTTGAACACACCAAACGTCCTGAAAGGTACGCATCAAGATCGGCGCGACGATAACGCACCAGGCGGCCTACCTTAATGAAAGGAGGCCCTTCACCGTACACCCGCCATTTATTCAAGGTAGCGGCCTTCAGACCAAGATACTTGGCGGCTTCTTCATTGTTGAGACGATCCTTCTTGGCCAGATCGGCTTGATGATTTATTACCGCAAGTGACATTTCACACTCCTACTCTCAACAAAACGAAAACTAGTGATTTAGCGCCTACGAATTGCGCGACCGGCTCCAAACCAGAGCGCCGGTCCCGTCATCCGCGTTCTCGAAAAACGCCGCGCGGACGGGAGCCGCAAAGCTCGGGTCATCGAGTTCAACGCTGAGAAACGACTTCTTGTCCTCGCTGGAGCTGTTCGTACGCCAGGCGGCGCCAAGCTCCGCGCCGCCGGCGACAATTCGAAAGTCCGGCGCTTTGTCATTGCCGTTCTTGTCGTTTGCGACGATCTTTGCTTTCACATTGATCGTCATGGTTCGAATTGTTCCGGCGTATCCATCCGGACTTTTCGAAAATGTGCCGATTACGCTCATTTTGAAGTCTCCTTTGTTTTCACGGGTTGATGAAGGGTTTTGCGTGCGCGCCGAAAGGACCGGTCGCTTTCCAGGAAGTTTTCGATCATCAGGGCCGCGACTTCGGGGATCGACGCTTTCGCGCCATAGGCGCGCTCGTGAAGCGCCGCATAGTCAACAAGCGCTTCGTGAACAGAGGGCGCGAGCGATATGTTAAGCTTGACCGGGGCGCGTTCCGGAATTGGGCCGAGTTTTAGACTCATCGGATCGCTCCTTCCGCTTCATACGGGCGCAGCACGAGATCTTTGTGAACGATGATGCGGAACGGCCATCCGGGCCTGATCCTGATTGTCGGCTGGATGTCGAGATTTCTCTGAATAATTCTTTGGCCGGCTTGATTGGCGGATGACTGCGCGGACTCTCGCAGCGCCTCAACCAGATCGCTTTCAGAGTCGCCAAACGACAGTTCCGTTCCGACGCCGAGCAGCGTTGAAAGGACGATGCCTTTCAGCAAACGAAATGTGTGAAAGTCCACCTTGTCAGCAAGACCGGCGTAACCGGATACGTCGCTCGCCGGCATATTTTCGATCACGATCGATGCGCCGTCCGGGTAAATAATGCGCGACCAGACTAAAAGGGCGCGGGACTGCCCAAATGCGATCACGCTGTCGTATCGGCCAATTATTTTCGCGCCCTGAGGGATCAGCACATATTGGCCGCTTACCGTGTCGTAAACATTTTGCGTGACCTGCGCGACGACCGTTCCCGGCAAGTCAGAATTAACGCCCGTGATCAGGCTTGCTGGGATAATCGAGCCGGCCATAACTTCGAACGGCGTTTCCGGGTCTTCGAGACGGTGGCTGTTGTCAGTTGTGGAATCGAGATCACCCTCCAGAAACTGAAGTTTGCGGAATTGTCGGCTCGGATCGTTTTCCCGTTCGCTGCCGAACGGCGCCGGCGTCGCTGCGGCGCCTTGAAAGGCCGATGCAATATCAAAAGGCGACACGCGTTCCGGCGCGCTTTCTCTACTGATCGCCTGGACTGCTGGTGTCGATAGTTGAAAGAACACCCCTGCCTCGCGCGCATCGGCGGCCATCTGCGCTTCCCGGAGCGCCGCCTCCCTCGCTGCATCGGCCTCGGGCGAATTCCGAAACGGCGCGACGGGCGGCGGCGCCGAGAGATCGATTTCCGACGGGACCGAACCTTGCGCCGCGTGCTGCGCGCGAAGAAGCGCTGCGCCAAGATCGCCGGGCAACGGGTCGCCAAGCGGTGGGCGGATATCAGCGTAACTCGCCGGCAACGCTTCCAGCCCTTCTGCGGTCGGCTTCGTATCCACATTGTATAACTCTTGAGGACGCGCATCGCTCGCCGCGCGCGGCGGCTTCAAGGCAATGCTTGTTGCGGCGAAGATGACGAGCGCCGCTCCGCCCGCCGCCAGCATCAGCGCGTTCTTGTTAAGTCGCGTGACGGGCCGCGGTCTGGGCCGCAGTTCGAGCGTCGATGGGTCTACTTTTTCACGTTCGGTCACGACCGCCTCTTCAGGTCGGCTCTTACAATCCGGACGACATCCTGTTTCTTCCCGCCGAGACGCAATTCAGCAGCGGCGAAAAGATGATCGACGACATAGTAGTTGCCGCGCATCCGGTAATTGACGAGTTCAGGATCGCCTTTTCGTCCGAGAACGAATAGCGGCGGCGCTTCGCCTTGCGATATGTTATCAGGGAACTGAATGAACACCTGACGCCCGTCGTCAAAGACACGAACGGGACGCCAATGGGGTTTGTCGCCCTCGATTTCATAGCGAAACTGCAAATCGCCAGGCGATACGCCCGCAGCGACGATCATTTCGTCGCGTTTGCGCAACTGTTCGTTCTCATCACGACGGCGTTTGAACTGGTCCTGCGGATAGGTCCAGGAAATCGCGGCCATGTAGGTTTCGCGAAACGAGCGCATTTCAAGGTGATAGGCGCGACGGTCCGTTGTGATGACAAGATTCGTTTTCAGGTCCGGCGCAATGGGCTTCACGAGAATATGCACGCGCTCGCCTCTCGGTCCGCCGCTGGTCGTATCGCCGACAATCCAGCGAACCGTGTCGCCAGCGGAAACAGAATTGAGAATTTCGCCTGGCTCCAGCGCGATATCCGTCACCTGCTCCGGCGCCGCATAAAGTCGATAAAGGGCGCCGTCCATAAAGGGATAGACCTGAACGGCATTGAGAAACCGGTCGAGGTCGGGTTCGACCTTGGCGCGGTCGTTTGCGGCGTCAATCCGTTCGAAAGGGGCGAGCGATGGCGGCGGCGCCGGTTCTTCTTTCGGTTTCAATTGTCCAGGTAACGGATAAGGCCTTGCCGTCTCGACGATCTCGCGCAATGGCTCGCCCGCGCCAAAGGCGATCTCTCGCGCGGGCTTCATTGGCGCTGGATCAAGCGGAGCCTCAAACTTCGCCGTTTCGCACCCGGCTAATCCGGCGACGCTTGCTGCTAATAATAAACGCCTCATACCAAGCCTCCTCATGAGAGGTCCTTCGACCAATTGATTCCGTGAACGTAAATTCCGAGCGGGTTTTTATGGATCGCTTCCGCTGTACGCGGCGGCGACAGGACGATCGTGATATGGGCGGTAAACCGCTCCTGTCTCTCAAACTGGCCGTTGGTGTAAGTTTTTTCGATCCAGCGCACTTCGAAGCTGTCATCGCTGGCGCGCACCACGCTGGTCACTTCCACATTGACGCTGCGACGGCCGATTTCTGCGAAGGGATCATTTTCTCGCGCATAATCATTTAACGCGATGGCGCCGCGATCCGTGGCGAAGTCATAGGCCTTCAGCCAGTTTTCGCGGACTACGACGGGATCAATCGAAATGGAGCGCACATTGCGAATGAAATTCGCGATGTGATGGGCGACCTGCGCGTCTTTCGGTTTGTACGTTTCAACCGCTGGGCCGACCACGCGGACTGTCCCTGCCGCATCAACCTCGACGACATAAGGCGTCACGATCGATTGTGTCGATTGCCACAAGAGTCCGCCGACGGCGAACATGGCAATGACGAGCGATCCGAAAGCCGCCAATCTCCAATTCGCAGCCTGTGCACGGGAAGACCCGATCCGCTCATCCCAGATCGCTTGCGCGCGTTGATAGGGAGTCTCCGGCGCCGGGGTTTCGCCGTATTTTACAGAGGAGCGCTTGAACATCATCTCAGTCCTCGTCCTGTCGAAGTTTTGGCGCATCGCCTGAACCCGGACGGTCTCCCGAAGCGACCATATGCGTCGCCGTCAGGCCTGCGTCCCGCAATCCCTGTTCGCGGCGCATGCGTTGCGCCCAATCCGGCGCATTATTTGCCGCTGCGTCTTTCACGCCTGGCACGTCCTTGGCAGCCGAAAGCGCCTGGTTGATTGATCCGCCGGTTGACGTAAATGCGCGCCGCGCGCCGGACCGAAAGGCTTCGCCTGGCGAACCCATTGCGCGCGCTACGGAACTGCGAGCGCGGTCAGCGACGCCAGCGGCGCCCGCCTGGGCGACAGCGCCGACGCCAGCGACGGTTGAACGCCATCCGCTTTCGCCGGACCCGACGCGACCAAGGGAGTAAGCAGCGCTCGCGCCGCCGGCCATAGACGCTCCAGCGCGCACAGCCGATTGACCGGCCGCGACGCTCGCACGGGCGCCAGACGCCGCAAGCGCGCCTGCGCCTACCACTGCAGCGCCAGTGCCCGCAGCCGTCGCAACCGCTGCGCCTGCGCCGAGTTGCGGGGCGCCGGCGACAAGCCCCGTAGCGATCCCAGGCCCGAAAATGCCAAGCGCCAATAGCGAAAGAGAACCGAGTATCGTTGACGCTGCCTGTTCAAGGGTCACCGATCCTGGCGTGAATGTTGAGGTGACCGATCCAAATATAGTCGAGCCGATGCCGACGATGATGGCGAGAACCATGAGCTTGACGCCGGAGGCGACAACATTGCCAAGCACACGCTCCGCCAGAAATGATGTCTTGTTCCAGAGCGCGAAGGGAACGAGGACAAACCCCGCAAGCGTCGTCAGCTTGAATTCAATGATTGTAACAAAAAGCTGAATGGCGAGAATAAAGAACGCAAAGAGCACGATCACCCATGACAGCAAAATGATCATGATGGTGACGAAGTTGGTGAAGAAACTGGGGAAGCCGATCAGCGAATTGGCTTCCTCCAGGAGCGGGTAGGCCGCGTCATATCCTGTCGCCGCAACAAAACCCGGCTTTAGAAGGTCCGCTGCGGTAAGCGACGTTCCCGTCGCTACTAAGCCGAGCCCAGCAAAAGACGAAAAAATGATATTCGCGAGCAACGCAAAATTGTTAATGATGAAGGCGAACGCGCCGACATAAAGCACTTTTTTGACAAACTGACCCAGGACGTTCTGTTCGCCGGCAAACGCCCAGAACAATCCTGCAAGGACGACATCAATGCCAATCAGTACAGCGGTCAGAAAACCGACATCGCCGGCAAGCAGCCCAAAGCCGCTATCGATATAGGCGATAAACGTGCTGGTGAAATCGTCGATG
>DGNI01000122.1 GCA_002388885.1 Parvularculaceae bacterium UBA4496
CGACCGCGAAACGGCGATGGATGCGAAGTCCATCGGCGACGCCATGGGCTCCGGCTTCGGCGAGGTGTTCGGTTTTACGCAAGAAAAAGGCGTAACGCCGCTGACCATGCCGTCGTCAATCTACCTGGATATGCCGTCAGGCGATAAAATGGCGTTCCGCGCCGCGGTGTTTGTCAGCGCCGATGACGCGGCGAAGGCCGAAGGCAACATCAAGGCGGGCGTCATGCCAGCGGGCGACGCCGTGACGGGCACGCATCAGGGGCCCTACGGGAACCTCAACCAGAGCCACAAGGCGCTGTGGGATTATGTGGAACAGAATAATCTCGGCAAGGCCATGCCTGTCTGGGAAATCTATGTGGACGATCCGACGAAAACGCCGGAAGAAAAACTCCGTACGGAGATTTATCGCGCGATTAGCGGGTAATTGACGGTTCAGTCGTCCTTGCGCCGCCGCGCGATAAAAAAGAAGACCATGGAAGCGATGTAAACGATTGAACACATCACGGCCATCTGCGTCGGCAGCGCTTTCATATAGTCGGCCGAACCGGCGGCGACCGGCCCGATCCATCCAAGCGACGTATCCGGGTTCTGGCCAAGCTCATAAATCTGAAGGCCAAGGCGGGCAAAGTCGCCAAACGCCGCCCATACGGCGACGATCATGTTTAGCGACCAGATGGTGTAGATAAAAAGCAGCACGGCCGCCATGCGCCAGGTCAGGCGCTTCGCCAGAAACCAGCTTGCGGTCAGCATGGCGAACACAACGGTCATGTAATTGGCGAACACGGAATTCTGCGCGCTCAGGAACGAGGCGAAGAGATCAGCGTATTCGTATTCGGTCATTGCATCTTCCCTTTTTGCGGCAGTCTAGCCCGACTCGCAAAAAGGAAAGCTTACCGCCGACCCTAGTCCAGCATCCGGCGCACCAGCAGCTTGCGGCACTGTTCGACCCGTTCATGGGCGATTTTGAGTTCGGTCTTCGCCTTTGAAAGTTTCTGCATGGCGACTTCGATATCGGATCCCTTGATCCAGTCGCGGAGCGCATGAACATCATCAAGATTGTCGGAGACCATGTTCGCGGTTTCGCCTTCCAGCACCTCGAAGCGATGCCAGCAGAAATCGCCGTCCTTTGCATGGCCGCAGGCGCACAACGCCTGAAGATTGCCGAGATCGTCCGTGTCGCGTTCTATCGAAACTTCGTAGACTTCGTCATCCTCGCCGACGATCGAAAATTTCAGCGCTTCTTTCATTGTTATCTTCCCTTTTCTTATCCGCCGACTTGTGAACTCTTACTGCACCGGCATTGCCGCGGCGCAGGCGTAAGGCGGCGGGGCCGATGCAATGGCGTATTCATCTGAGAACCATTTCTTCTCAAGATCGTCCCAATAGCCTTGCAAATCCTGGCCAATCACCCATTCGTTCAGCGCGTCGTGCAGCGCGTCGGAATTCTGATCAGTGGCGAACGCTTCGATTGTGCGGGTCAACGCGAATTCGTGCGGCACCGTGAACTTCCTGCCGTCGAGATCTTTCGCCATGTCGAGATATGGATCGAACAGGACGGCGCCGTCGACCTCGCCAGCCTCCATGGCGTCGAGGATTTCGGTGAAGGAGCTAAATCCCTTGAGCGTCGATCCCGGAAACTCTCCATGCGCAACCATGCCGGAAACACCGCCATGCTGATAACCGATGGCGACGTCCTTGCGGTTCATGCCGCGCAGGGTCTTCGCTTTTTTGGCTTTGGCTTTGGTCACGACCACAAAATATTCCGTGTCGTGATACGGCAAGGAAAAATCAAGGAGACGCCGCCGTTCGGGCATATTGGAATAGCCGGACGCGATGACGTCCGCCTCGCCGGAAAGCACAGCTTCAGCAAGCTCGCAAAACGGCTTCTCGACATATTCGATTTCAACGCCAAGGTGCTCGCCGAGCCCCTTCGTCGAGTCGATTTCAAAACCGGAAAGCGTTCCGTCCTCCGCCTTGATGACAAAGGGGGAAAGCGCCGCCACCGCGACTCGCAAGGTTCCGCGCTCCTTGATCTCATCGAGGTCCGCAGCCCTGACGCCGCCCATACACATAACGCCAATCACAGCTGACAACAGATAACGCACCACAGGAACTCCCTTCAGATTCAGAATAACGCAACGCCGGCAATGTACCGGTGAAGATAGAACGCCACCGCTGCGTAGCCGGCGATGCCGACACCAATGGCTATAACATCGTTCAGTACTGGCCCGGCGGCGCGCATCGGCGCATCGCGGCGTTTGACGGCGATGCGGTCAATGACGCCGAAAACAAGAAAAGCGCCGAACAACATGACCGACCGAACTTCGCCATTGACCAGCAAATGGGCCAACGCCCAGAGTTTCACACCCGCCAGCATCGGATGCTTTGCCGAGGCGGCTATTTTTCCTGCGGGCAAATAGGCGGCGGCCAGCAGGATAAACGCGATCAGCACTAGCAAATAAGTAACATGCCGCATCCACAACGGCGTTGCGTAAAGAACGCTCGCATCCGCCCCGCGCCAGCCCATGATGATCAGCGCAAAGCCCGCGAGCGAAACCAGCGAATAAAGCCCCTTGTAGGGTCCCTCGCCGAGTTTCGAGATCAGATTGCCGCGCGCATCCCGCGCCAACGCCGAAAACAGGTGCGCGCCAAAAAAGATGATCAGTCCCGCGATGAAAAGCGTCATGCTCGCCTCTTGTGGTTATTTGTCAGCGACGCGCTAATCGCCCTCGAACTCAACCAGCGCTGTTACTGTTTTACCGAGATCGCGCAATTTTTTCGAACCGCCGAGATCCGGCAGATCGACAATAAACGAACACAAGACAACATCGCCGCCGGCGCGTTCGAGCAGTTTGATCGCCGCTCCCGCAGTCCCGCCCGTGGCGATCAGATCATCAACCAGCAGGATCTTGTCGCCCTTATCGACGGCATCGACATGAATTTCCACTTCATCGACGCCATATTCGAGTTCGTAACTTTCCCCAATAGTTTCATAGGGGAGCTTCCCCTTTTTGCGGATCGGGATGAAGCCAACGGAAAGCTGGTGGGCAATCGCGCCGCCAAGGATGAAGCCCCGGGCTTCGATACCGGCGACTTTGTCGATCTTGGCGCCCGCCAGGGGCTGCACCAGTTCATCAACTGCGCGGCGAAACCCGCGCGCATCGGTCAAAAGCGTCGTGATGTCCCGGAACATGATGCCGGGCTTCGGGTAATCCGGAATTGTGCGGATGACGGATTTCAGGTCCATGACGTCGCCCCTCTCGCTGTTCCTCGCGCCTGCATGGCCACAATGGCGGAGTCTCAAGAAAGCGGCAAGGCGCATTGTTGCGTTGCAGCGAGGTCACGGGCTCAGACAAAGTCGCTGTCACGTGCAACGCCTCACCTCTCTCCAGGCTCAATTCGTCCCGCCTGCCTTGCCCTTTGAAGCGAAATCGCGAGACTGCGCGCCGGGGAAAAGTGTCCATTGGGAATACCGGAATTCACGCGAGGAGGAATAACCGTGAAGAAACTATTATTGTGCGGCGCGGCCGCATTCGCGCTTGCCGCCTGCGGCCAGCAGCAAAGCGGGTCGAACGGTGCGGCAACGACCGATAAATCGGAAACCAGCAAACCGGCGGCGCAGGCAAGCGAACCTGAGCTTGGCAATTGGGGCGTCGAAATCGCCGACATAGATCCGGAAACCGACCCCGGCGATGATTTCTTCCGCCACGTCAACGGAAAATGGCTGGATACGTTCGAGATTCCCGAGGAGTACTCGAGCTACGGCTCCTTCACGGTCCTTTTCGAACGCTCTGAAGAGCGCGTCAAAAAAATCATTGAGGACGCTGCAGCAGGCAATGCGCCCGCAGGCTCTCTTGAGCAAAAAATTGGCGATTTCTACGCCGCTTTTGTTGACACCGATGCTATCGATGCGAAGGGCTACGATGTCGTTGCCGATGACCTCGCGAAGATCAACGCCATTGAAACACATGAGGATGTCGCCCGCGTCATCGGCGATCCGCGCCTAGCGGTGAGCACGCCGATCGGGATTTTCGTCAATGTCGATGCAAAGCAGACCGACGAGTATATCCTTTATATTACACAAGCGGGTCTCGGCATGCCGAACCGTGACTATTATCTCGATGACAAGTTCGCCGACAAACGGCCAAAGTATATCGCCTATATCGAACAGGTATTCGATCTTGCCGGGCTTGAAGGCGGCGCGGAAAAAGCACAGGCGATTTTCGATTTCGAAAAGAGCCTGGCTGAAGTGCACTGGGAGCCGGCGAAACGCCGCAACCGCGACCTCACTTACAACAAGAAGACGCTGGATGAGTTGAAAGCGTTTGCATCCGAATTTCCCTGGAACACAGCACTTGAAGCATCAGGCCTTGGCGACCAGACGGAATTTGTCCTGCGCGAAGACGACGCAATCGCCAATACCGCTAAAATCTTCGCCAATACGCCAGTTGATACCCTTAAGGCTTACCTGACGTTTCATCAGCTGAGAAACAGTTCGGCGGTTCTTCCAGCCGAGATGGACGAAGCGAACTTCGCTTTCTACGGCACTGAACTTCGCGGCACGCCCAAACAGCGCGAGCGCTGGAAACGCGGCGTTGCCAGCGTAAACGGCGCCATGGGCGAAGCTGTCGGCAAAATTTACGTCGATCGGCACTTCCCGGCTGAGTCCAAGGTGCAGATGCAGGCGCTTGTCGACAATCTCCGCGCAGCGTTAGATGAACGTCTCGATACCCTGCCATGGATGGGCGAAGATACGAAAGCGCAGGCGCATGAGAAGCTCGAAAAGTTCACGCCAAAGATCGGATACCCTGACAAGTGGCGGGATTATTCCGATCTTGTGGTGGTTGAGGGCGACGCGTATCAGAATGCGGCCAACGCAAACGAATTCGGCTGGAACTGGTCAATCTCGCGCCTTGGCGGGCCGGTAGACAAAACCGAATGGGGCATGACCCCGCAACGGGTCAACGCCTATTACTCGCCGCCGCGCAACGAAATCGTGTTCCCGGCCGCGATCCTTCAACCGCCGTTCTTCGACCCGAACGCAGACCCGGCTGTTAATTACGGCGGCATTGGCGCGGTGA
>DGNI01000157.1 GCA_002388885.1 Parvularculaceae bacterium UBA4496
ACGTGCGGCGGCGGCTCCTCCAGCGTCTTCAAGAGGGCGTTGAAGGCCTGGTTCGAGAGCATATGCGCCTCGTCCAGGATGTAGACCTTGTAGCGGGCGGCTGCCGGACGGTAGCGCACCGCCTCCCCGATCTCGCGGATGTTGTCGACGCTGTTGTTGGAGGCCGCGTCCATCTCCACGACGTCGACGTCGCGGTCGACCATGATGTCGCGGCAGTGGACGCATTCGCCGCAGGGCGTGATCGTTGGCCCGCCCTTGCCGTCCGGACCGATGCAGTTGAGCGCGCGGGCGATGATGCGGGCGGTCGTCGTCTTGCCGATGCCGCGGACGCCCGTCAGCAGATAGGCCTGGGCGATGCGGCCGCGCGCGAAAGCGTTGGACAGAGTCCGCGTCATCGCCTCCTGCCCGATCATGTCGGCGAAGGTCGTCGGCCGGTATTTGCGGGCGAGGACGCGGTAGGGCGCGTCGGCGGTGTCGGACTCTGCCATGGCCCCGATGCGGCTCGTTTCGAAGACGCGGAATCAGGCGGACGACTGGCGCGCGACCCGGACCGGAAACTCGTTACGGCTGCTTCCTTCCGGACCTGACCGGGTTAGCGAGAGGTCCGCCCGCCGCCAGCCGTCCTGCCCGCAATATCGGGCGTCGGACCGCCGATGTCCAGCCAATCCGGTCAGGAGGGCCAAACCGGTCAGTAGGGCAGGCCGACATAGTTCTCCGCCATCGCGGTCATCGCGGCGCGCGATCCGGTCAGGTAGTCGAGCTCGGCCTCCTGCATCCGGGCGGCGAAGGGACCGGCGTCCGGAAAGCGGTGCATCAGCATGGTCATCCACCAGGAAAACCGCTCCGCCTTCCAGATCCGGTTCAACGCGCGTTGCGAATAGGCGTCGAGACCGGCCTGCGACCACTCGCCGTAGAATTCGCCGAGCGCGTCGAACAGATAGCGCACGTCGCTCGCCGCCAGGTTCAGCCCCTTGGCGCCGGTCGGCGGCACGATGTGACCGGCATCGCCGACCAGGAACAGCCGTCCGAAACGCAGCGGCTCGGCGACGAAGGAGCGCAGCGGCGCGATCGATTTTTCCACCGACGGCCCGGTGGTCACCTGCTCCGCCGTCGCCGCCGGCAGGCGCCGCCGGATCTCGTCCCAAAACCGATCGTCGGGCCAGTCCTCGATCTTTTCGTCGAGCGGCACCTGGACGTAATAGCGGCTGCGCGTCGTCGAGCGCATCGAACACAGCGCGAAACCGCGCGGATGGTTGGCATAGATCAGTTCGTGATTGACCGGCGCCACCTCGGCGATGATGCCGAGCCAGCCGAACGGATAGACCCGCTCATAGGTTTTCAGCACCGTCGCGGGCGCCGACTTTCAGTACAAGAAATCAAATGCATTCGGCGCCGGCACGCTCACTGCTGACGTCGCGTTTATCGAGAGTTTCACCGGCGGCGAAAGCGGGCACATGTTCGCAACGCAAATCGCCTATCGTAGCCAGAAGTGGAATACAACGCATAACATTCGCGATATTGACGATGATTACGCGCCAAAACTCGGCTTTTCGAACCGTTCCGGGATCAGACGTTTCAATTCGAATTTCTGGCGCACCTACCGTCCGCAGAACAGTTTCATTCGGTTTGCAGAAACCGGCGTGTGGACGAATTTGATCCTTGATCGTGAAAATGACGAGCGCCTTGACCATTACTATGGCGCATGGGCGGGCGGCGCCAATAACGCCGGCGACCAGCTTTGGCTCAATTACGAGCATGGCTTTGTGGACATTCGCGAACCGTTTTCGATTGCTGGCGAAGTGCCTGTAGCGATCGGCCAGTATCGCTGGAACCAGTATGATGTTGAAATAAGAGCGACAAATGCACGAAAGGTTGGCGCTGTGATCGGCGCGCGCTGGGGCGGGATTTACGACGGCAATCTGCTTGAGCTTCGCACGGGGCTTAGCATTCGCCCGAGTCGTTTTTTCGAACTGGCGGGTGATTATTCCTATATTGAATTCGACCTGCCGTCGGGAAATCTCGGGATTCATATCGCATCAATCGATTCGACCGTCGCGTTTACACCAGACATGACCATCAAGACGGAAGTGCAATACGACAATATTTCGGAGGCATTCACATTCTTCTCGCGGTTCAGCTGGGAGCCGGTTCCAGAACGTGAAGTCTTTCTCTCTTTCGGGCATACGGCGATCATCGACCGGCAAAACTTCCCCCGGGATTTTGTCTCGCAGGGCTCAAGCCTGGCGCTCCGCCTGGGCCACACATTCAGGATGTAAGCCTCGCGCCGCTTGCCTCGCCAATCTGCGCCTGCTAGAGCGGCGCAAAATTCCCTGAATTCGGCGAGACAGTATGAAGATCAACGGCAACGAAATCCGTCCCGGCAACGTCATCCAGCACCAGAACGGCCTGTGGGCCGCTGTGAAGGTCAATGCCGTCAAACCCGGCAAAGGCCCTGCCTACGCGCAGGTGGAGCTTAAAAACCTCGAAACGGGCAGCAAACTCAACGAACGCTTTCGCGCCTCGGAAACCGTTGAACGCGTGCGCCTCGAACAAAAAGACCACACTTACCTTTATGAAGAAGGCGACATGCTGGTCTTCATGGACGCCGAAAGCTACGAACAGATCAACATTCCGAAAGACCTGATCGGAGACCGGACGGCGTTCCTGCAGGATGGCATGGCCGTTGTCGTAGAAAGCCACGAGGGCCGCGCCATCGGCGTTCAGCTCCCGGAACAAGTGACGCTTGAAATTGTCGATACCGAGCCGACCGTCAAAGGTCAGACGGCGTCATCATCCTATAAGCCCTCGACAGCTGATAACGGCCTGCGCGTCATGGTTCCGCCCTACATGACGGTTGGAGAAAAGATCATCGTCAATACCGAAACGATGGAATACGTGAAGCGCGCTGACTAGGTGTGCCAGAATACGGCGCAACTTGTTTTCCATCTTGGCTGCTGCGATAGTCTTGGCTTTTCAATATTCGCCATCCATCGCATGAGGCGCCATGACTATGTTTCGGACGTCAATTTACCTTCTCGCCTTTTTGGCCGCCGCCTGCGCGCCTGATCAAGAAGCTGCATCCGGCAGTATCGCGATCAACGAGAATGCTTCGCAAACCGAAAATGCCGCTGACACAGCGGCGGCCGCCATTGAAGCGCGCAGGGAAAGCCTGATCGCGTTTCGCCGCGACATCCACCGCAACCCCGAGCTTGCGAACGAAGAACAGCGCACCGCGAGCAAAGCGGCCGGCCGATTGCGGGAGCTGGGCTTTGACGTCACCGAAAATATCGGCGGTTATGGCGTTATTGGCGTGCTGCATGGCGCACGCCCCGGCCCCGTTGTTGCTTTTCGCGCCGATATGGACGCTGTGCGATCAGATGCGCCCGACCCGGCGCCATTCGCGTCAGAGCGCACCGGCATAAGGCATATTTGCGGCCACGATATCCATACGACAATCGGCTTGGCGCTGGCGGAAGGGTTTGCCGCGTCTCGAGATAGCCTCTCCGGCTCTGTCATGTTGGTTTTTCAGCCCGCGGAAGAAACGACAAACGGCGCGCGCGACATGCTGGCCGACGGCGCATTTGACGAGCTGCGCCCCGATGCAATTTTCGCCTATCACACGGCGCCGCCGGAGACCGGCGTGCTTGTGACCGCAAATGCGAGACTGATGGCGGCGCGGGACCTCGTTGAAATCACGATCTCCGGCAGTGACCGGAATCAGGTAATCGCTGCGGAAATCAGCGCCGCCCTGAATACGCTCACAAACGTGGAGTCCCCCTTTGCCTCTCAACCGGAGGACAGCGATTTTATTCACGCCGGCCCGGCGCGACCGCGCGTCGACAGTGACGGCGCCGCCCGCATCAACGCCTATCTGAGCCTTGCAACCGCAGCGGCGAGCGCGAACGCCGAAGCGGGGGTCGAACGCATTGTTGAATCAGCGAGGGCTGGGCATCCGGACGCCGATATCACATACGCCTATCACCCGTCGGATATTCCCGGCGTCGTCAATGATACCGAACTTACACGGCATGCCGTCGCGGTCGCCCGCGCGAAGCTGGGACAGGATCGGGTCGTCTACTCAAACACGATTATTCCCTCCTTCAGCGAAGATTACGGCCACTTCCTGAATGAGACGCCCGGAATGATGTTTTTCCTCGGCGTCAGCAATTCTGAAAAGGGATGGCGCGGCATGCCCCATTCGCCTGACTACATGGCGGACGAAGAAGCGATATTCATCGGCGCTGAAACCATGGCCGCGATCATGGTCGACTTTTTGTCAGCCAATCAAACGTCAGAATGAAAATTATGTCGGCTAATCCTTCTGAAACGTGATGGTTTTCTCAAAACCTTTTCGCGGGGCGCCGGTTCCGGCGGCCGTGTCTGGATGATAACGCCAGTCCTCGATGGACTTGACGGCCACCTTTTCGAAGCAGTTGTTGGTGGAATCGATCACCGTAATATTTTCCGTGGCGCCGGCAGCTGAAACGTCAAACCGAAGGGTGACGAACTCGATCTCTTCGGCGCGGTTCAGGCAGCGCGCCGGATAAATTGGTGCGGGGCTTTTCACGGGGTCAGCAATCGCTTGTTGCGCTATCGCCGGCGTCTGGGCTGCGAACAAAACAAATGCGAGTTCTGAAACAAAGAAAACCAATGGGCCCAATTCACCCTCCCTCAATACGCAAAGGGGCGGCGGTCCAGCCGCATCATTAGCATCCTCGCCCAAGACGCCTAAGATTTTGTTAGCTTTTGAACCACGGGCGGAGCGTCGATATTGCTTATCTGTAATGCTACAAATGTCGCAAATCTGTTCCGAGGGGCGAAATGGGAACACTAATCCGCTTAATGTTGTCGGCGCCAGCTGCAGGAGTAATCACTGTACTGATGTTTTTGGTTATTTATAACCAAGTCTCGCCAAAACCGTTTTTGTATAAAACACCGGAAACGCCGGGAAAAGTATACATAGAGGTCCTGAGTGAGAAACCCGTTGTTCTATGCCATTGTGGTTGGATGTGGCCCCCGACAAGACCAGAGACTTCAAATCAGTGGACCAATCACGATAAACCCGCAACGGAGGCGCCAAAACAAAACCTGCCGGAACCATCAAAAGAATTCAATATCAGCGAAGGGTTAACCTACGAGATTGGCCCATGCAGAGGGCAACGCAGTCAAAGCACGCCGCAACTGAATAGTAGCTCGATTCAGTATCCTCAAGCTTGCATAAAGAAAGGCATCGAAGGGGTAGTCGTGACAAAATTTGACGTCACTGAAGAAGGTCGCGTTATAAACATCGTGATACTCGAAAGCCCTGATGAATGCTTCAGACAACCCGTAATTACCATGCTTCAAAAATGGCGTTATTCACCGCAGTGCAGACGTGACGGAACGCCAGCAAAGAGGGTTGGCGTCGTTGAGTCATTTAATTTCAAACTAGCCGACTAGCTATCGATCTTCAGCGCCTTGATAAACGCTTCCTGGGGGATTTCGACGCGGCCGAACTGGCGCATCTTTTTCTTGCCCTCTTTTTGTTTCTCGAGCAGCTTGCGTTTGCGCGTCGCGTCGCCGCCATAGCATTTCGCGGTCACGTCTTTCCTTAGTGCGGAAAGCGTTTCCCGCGCAATGACGCGCCCGCCGATTGCCGCCTGAATCGGGATCTTGAACTGGTGGCGCGGGATAAGGTCTTTCAGCTTTTCGCACATGGCGCGGCCCCGGCCATCCGCCTTGTCGCGATGAACGATGATCGAAAGCGCGTCCACCGGCTCATCGTTCACAAGAATTTGCATCTTTACGAGGTTGCCCGGGCGGTGATCGATCAGCTGATAGTCGAAACTGGCGTAACCTTTCGAGACTGATTTCAACCGGTCGTAGAAATCGAACACCACCTCATTGAGCGGCAATTCATAAACCACCATGGCACGCGAGCCGGCATAGGTGAGATCCTTCTGAACGCCGCGGCGTTCTTCGCAGAGTTTCAGAATGCCGCCGAGATATTCGTCCGGCGCCATAATCGTCGCCTTGATCCACGGCTCCTCGATATGGTCGATGCGCGCGGGATCGGGCATGTCCGCCGGATTGTGAAGCTCAATCTTCGAATCGTCCGTCATGAAAATATCGTAGACGACGCTCGGCGCCGTGGTGATGAGATCGAGATCGAACTCACGCTCAAGCCGCTCGCGAATGATCTCCAGATGCAACAGCCCGAGGAATCCGCAGCGGAAGCCGAAGCCGAGCGCCGCCGAGGTTTCCATTTCGAATTCGAAACTCGCGTCGTTAAGGCGCAGCTTTCCCATCGCCTCGCGCAAGTCCTCAAAGTCGTTGGCGTCGACCGGAAAGATGCCGCAGAAAACAACGGGTACGGAGGGTTTGAAGCCGGACAACGGCTTGTCGCAAGGGCGGCGGTCATCGGTGATGGTGTCGCCGACTGACGTGTCGGCAACTTCCTTGATTGATCCGGTCAGATAGCCGATCTCGCCGGGCCCGAGCGCATCCACCGGAGTTTTCTTGGGCGTCGACACGCCAACCTGGTCAACGGTGTAGACGGCCTTCGCCCCCATCATGCGTACGCGCATGCCCTTTTTGAGAACGCCGTCGACAATCCGCACCAGCACCACAACGCCGAGATAAGGATCGTACCAGCTATCGACGAGCAGTGCTTTCAGCGGCGCCGTCTCATCGCCCTCCGGGGCCGGCAGGCGCGTGACTATCGCTTCGAGCACATCCGGCACGCCCATGCCGGTCTTGGCGGAAATCTCGATGGCGTTCGAGGCGTCAATGCCGATCACATCCTCGATCTGCGCTTTCACCCGGTCCGGCTCAGCGGCGGGAAGGTCGATCTTGTTGAGGACCGGAACGATCTCGAGGTCTACGTCAATCGCCTGATAGACATTGGCGAGGGTTTGCGCCTCGACGCCCTGGCTGGCGTCCACCACGAGGAGCGCGCCCTCGCAGGCCGACAGCGAGCGAGAGACTTCGTAGGTAAAATCCACATGGCCCGGCGTGTCGATCAGGTTGAGGACGTATTCCTCGCCGTCCTTGGCCGTATATTTGAGCCGCACGGTCTGCGCCTTGATGG
>DGNI01000164.1:0-15611 GCA_002388885.1 Parvularculaceae bacterium UBA4496
GCTCGTCTTCGCCGGTGCCGAGCGTTGCAACGACCAGCGCCTGCGTTTCGCCGCGGGTAAACAGCGACGAACCGTGGGTGCGGGGCAGAACGCCCGCCTCAGCGACAATCGGGCGAACCGTCTTCGTGTCGCGGCCATCGATACGTTCGCCCGTATCGAGAATGCCGCCGCGCACAATGTCGGACTCGATGGATTTGAAGGCGCCGCCGACAACTGATTTTGACGGCGCGTCTTCGTTCTCGTCATCGCAAAGCGCTTCAACCGCCTTGTTTTTCGCCGCCGCCAGCGCGACCTGACGGTCCTGCTTGACCACAAGTTTATAAGCCGCCTTGACGTCGCTTTCGACCAGATCACGGACCTGTTTTTCAACGTCTGAATTATCGGGCGCGGTGAAATCCCACGGCTCTTTTGCACATTCTTCGGCGAAGTCGATAATCAGGCCAATCGCTTCTTTCGCGGCTTTGTGACCGTATCCGACCGCACCCAGCATGACCTCTTCGGAAAGCTCGCTTGCCTCGGATTCAACCATCATCACGGCGTCGGCCGTGCCGGCCATGACGAGATCAAGGTCGGTGTCGGCCATTTCATCAATGGTCGGGTTCAAAACATAATCACCGTTGATGTATCCAACGCGCGACGCAGCAATCGGGCCCATAAACGGCACGCCGGCAATCGTCAGCGCCGCAGACACGGCGATCATGGCGACGACGTCCGGGTCGTTTTCAAGATCGTGGCTCAACACTTGAGCAACAACGAGCACTTCGTTTTTGAAACCTTTGGCGAACAACGGACGGATCGGCCGGTCGATCAGGCGCGATGTCAGCGTTTCTTTTTCGGTCGGACGCGCTTCACGTTTGAAGTAACCGCCCGGCACGCGGCCAGCGGCGTAATAACGCTCCTGATAATGAACTGTTAGCGGAAAGAAATCGAAATTGGGGTTCGGTTCCTTCGCAGCCGTGACCGCGGCAAGCACAGTTGTATCGCCATACGTGGCGAGCACCGCGCCGTCGGCCTGGCGCGCCATGCGCCCTGTTTCGAGCGTCAGCGTTCTGCCGCCCCATTCGATCGATTTTTTTGTGATATTGAACATATTTTCTCTTCTCTTCTTACGTGTCAGCTTCCACGCGGATCGTGAAAGCCCTTCGGTTATGTAGCCAGAAACGAAAGCGCCGCCTTTCAAGGCGGCGCGGGTGTTTATCTCGGCTGCATTCTGATGGCTCCATCGAGCCTGATTGTTTCGCCGTTCATATAGCTGTTACGGCAGATTTCGAGCGCCAGCGACGCGTATTCGCTTGGATCGCCGAGGCGTTTCGGAAACGGCACCATGGCGGCGAGCGCATCCTGAACCTTCTGGTCCATGCCTGCCATCATCGGCGTCCAGAAAATGCCTGGCGCGATCGTATTGACGCGTACGCCGATGCTCATGAGATCGCGCGCAATCGGCAAGGTCATGCCCGCGACGCCGGCTTTCGACGCCGAATAGGCCGCCTGACCGATCTGGCCGTCAAAGGCGGCCACTGAGGCGGTATTGATGATCACGCCGCGTTCGCCATGATCCTGCGGCTCGTTATTCTCCATCTCGACGGCGACAAGGCGGATGCAGTTGAACGTGCCGATAAGGTTGATCTCGATGACGCGCTTGTAGCTGTCGAGCGCATGAGAGCCGTTCTTGCCGAGCGTCTTTTCACCGATGGCGATGCCGGCGCAGTTGACGAGGATCGTCGGTGATCCGTTTGCCGCAACCGCTTTTTCGAGCGACGCCTTGACGCTTGCTTCATCTGCGACGTTGGTCTTGCAGAAGACGCCGCCAAGTTTATCGGCCAGCGCCTCGCCTTTTTCTTCGTTGAGGTCCCAGAGCGCAACTTTGACGCCGGCTTCGCTCAAGGCTTCGGCGGTTGCAGCGCCAAGACCGGATGCGCCGCCGGTGATGATTGCCGATGTTCCGGAAAGTTTCATTTTTTCTCCTCGCCCGTCCGTCATAAAAAGCGCCGCTCCCCCTGGAGCGACGCCGGGCGCCCGTTAGCGACGCAGGCCAAGCTCTTCGATAAGCTTCTGGTAACGCGCTTCGTCATTACGCTTCACATAATCCAGAAGGCGCCGGCGCTGAGACACCATTTTCAGGAGCCCGCGGCGCGAATGATTGTCTTTCTTGTGGTCCTTGAAGTGCTCGGTGAGGTTCGAGATGCGCTCCGAAAGGATCGCCACCTGGACCTCCGGCGACCCGGTGTCGCCAGCTTTTTGCGCGAATTTTTTGATGAGTTCAGCCTTGCGGCCAGCCTCTATGGACATGCTTATTTCTCCGCGGCGTCCCCTGAAAATGACGGCCCTGCCGGGACGCCGTCCAGCAGGGTCGAGAAAATATGGGCGGCTTATGGGGGAAAAGCACCCCCATGGCAAGGGTCCGTCAAGTCGCTCGAAATTCGGCAGCATTTTGCCCGGATTGCCTCGCCGAGGGCGTCACTGCGCGGAATCGAGCCCTTCCACCAGCTCCCTGAGCGTATCGGTCATAAACCGGGGCGCATTCACACCGACCGAATTCGTCTGAAATCGCATCTTGTCGCCAGCAAACTCCGCCAGCCCCAGAGACGCTAAAAGGTTCGAGGTATTTGCGGACTGCTCGTTCTCGCCGCGGTCCTGGAACGAAACGCCGGCAATGGCCCCCGGCTGGATCGCCGTTAAAAGAGTGTCGAGATCGAGGAAATAAAGTCCCAATGAAAAAACGAGATGTAGTTCGCTGACGCCAGCCTGAAGGTAAACTTTTGTCGCAACGACCCCGCGCCCGTCATTCATGAGACCTGCATATGAAAACCGGCTCCGGTTCAGATTGTATTCGTTGATCTGACCGAACGTGACGCCGCTTGCGTTAAAAAAACCAAAAGGCTGCAGTACGCCGCATCTCGCTTGCGCTCCGGCGCCAGTGCATTCGCGCAATGCGAAATAGACAATCGCGCCATTATTGTTGAGTTCAACAATATGAGTTCCGTTATCTTCCTCAAGATACTGCGCGTTGAACTGCCCGCTCTGCAGTACGTTGACAAGCTCGTCCGGACTTACGGACGAGATCAGCGAAGCCTGGTTCGCTGACATTTGATTTTGCGCCATTGCTCCCTGTGTCAGAAACAAGGCCAAACAAATATAGACAAATACACCGAGATTTCTCATAGCCCCTCCAATCCCCTTGAGAGGACCTTAGCCTGAGAAACGCCGGGTGTCATGCCATCGAGCGCACCGCCTCAGGGGTTAAGCACCCGCGTCGGCTTGAGCTTCAGACCGTCGAGCGTACAGATCGCCACCGCTTCGTCATGCATGACGGCCAGGACCGCCTCGACTTCTCCGGCGCGCTCTCCCCGTACGCCCTTGGCCACAGCGGGCGTCACGATCGCCGCCTGCCCATGGCGAAGCCGGTCAGCCTGGGGCCCGTCAATCGACGCCTGCGGCAGTCCCGTCAGGGCGTCAATTATCGGCAGGAGCGCGGCGTCACGTTCTTCTGGCGTCGCCATCGCCTCAAGTGCTTCAAGCGTCACGCCGTCCTCTGCGCGCAGGGGGCCGACGGCAAGCCGCCGCAACGCGCTGACATATCCTTCGGTTCCAAGCGCCTGCGCCAGATCGCGCACCAGCGCGCGCACATAGGCGCCCTTCCCGGTAACTGCTTCGAAAATCGCTTCGTCCGTGGACGGCATATCTATCAATCGCAAATCATGGATCATGACGCGGCGCGATTCTAGTTTTACTGCTTCGCCATCCCGGGCGATATCATAGGCGCGTTCTCCGCCGACCTTGATCGCGGAAAATTGCGGCGGCACCTGTTCGATTTCACCAACAAAACTTTCAAGCGCCGAAACAATCGCATTGCGCGACGGGCGTTTGTCAGACGTCGCGATGACTTCGCCTTCCGCATCGTCAGTTGCACGCCGTTCGCCCCACTTGGCCGTAAACCGGTAATGCTTTTCCGCATCCATGACGTAAGCCGCGGTCTTCGTCGCCTCGCCGAATGCTATCGGCAAAACGCCTGTCGCAAGCGGATCGAGCGTGCCGGCATGCCCGGCCTTTTGCGCCTGGAACAGCCACTTCGCTTTCGAGACCGCTTCCGTGGAGCCGAAATCATAAGCCTTGTCCACGATCAACCACCCGGATACCGGCCGGCCCTTTTTACGCCGTCTGCCCATCTTCAAGGGCTCCCTCGTTTTCGAATGTCGCACAAATGCAAAGCCGCCGCGCCGGTTCGAACAGCGCCAAGAGCTTAAGATCGCGGCGGGACGCCTTCAATCAGGTCTTGCCCGTCTGGTCAAGCGGACGCGCCAGAGCGCGCTCCAAAGCCTCCCGGACATGCTGTTCGCCAAGGTCGCCGCGGATAATCGTATAGTCACGAATGCCGCGAGCGTCCGACAACATCAAAAATGCGTTATTCCACCAATCGTCGGAAACGATCTCGATAGCCCGCCTGACTGGCCACCGGAGTGAATTGTAATAGGCGGATCCATGATCGAAAATAACCGTTTCCGCATGCGGCGCGGCGCGACGATAGTCTTCGCAGGTCGCCTTTGCCGTTCGAATAATGCGCCCGCCGTGAGCTTCGACTACTTGCTCGATAATGTCATGCGGATAGTATCGTTGAGCGACTTCTGAAATTTCTCCCTTGCGCGACAGATATATTACGCCGCCCTTTTTCGCCTCTGCGGCAAGAAGCGAAAACATTTTTCCCAGTATCTCAACATCCGCCGGGCCGAAATGAACAAAGTGCTTTTGCTGGCGTAGCACCGTCGCTGATTTGATTTTTAAAGGCCGTTCAATTGGCCGCCAATCAACGCCGAGCGCTTCCAGATCTCGTGTTACATAATCGCGTTGAGCAAATTCTCGCGGCAAGAAAAGCGGCGCATCGAATTTTTCTTGCCTCAAAATCGCGCAGAGATATTCAGACACCCAATCGCCGTAAGTATCCTTGTGTGCTGACTGTACGTGATAGCCCTTCGGAACTGCTTCCGCCGCGTGCCGATCCTTAAAAAAATTGCGTATGCCCGGCGCCCCGGCGCTATAGCATTCGTATAAACGCCCCTTCGCCCAGCCGGCGCCGGACGGCGTGACGACAAGGTTTTGCGCTTCTTCGCATTCCGGACGCTTTTGACGAAAAACCATGCGCCCCTGTTCGTGGCGCCCGTCAGCAATCTGCACCGGGACATCGCCGGAAAAGGAAATCCTGTCGCTCAAGACTAGGTCTTTTCTGTCGGATGTTATCGGCTCATATCGTCCAAGCGCCGTAAACAGGGCGCGCCATACGTCGCCGATACGGCCGCGCAACATGGCCCGAAAGCTTGGCGAACAAAGGACTCGCCAAAAGGATTGCCCATGCGCATTCATGCTGCGGAGCTGAGCGGTTCATCAAGCGCCGCGTAAACTTTTTTGCGCAGATCATCCGGCGTTCCCTGGTCTGTGCAGACGATCGAATAATCATGAACGCCGCCAGCGTCAGCAAAAAACAAGAAGCTGTTCATCCACCATGCGTCGCTGACGAATTCTATGACCTTTCGCGGGCGCCAATGGATCATATTGTATGCCGCCGAGCCGTGATCGAATAATACNNATTGAGGTAATCGCTGAAGTCCGCTTCCGCCGTGCGCAGAACAACACCGCCGCGTTCGCGCACGATTCGTTCTATCATTTCATTAGGATGGGTCCTATCCGCAACCTCCGACGCTTCTCCGTGACGCGAAAGATACAAAATCGATCCCGGCGACGGTGTGGGCGCATCAACATTCAAAAACGCTCGCAAGGCTTGCACATCTTTAGGCTGCCAATATCGAATGCACCGCTGCTGCTGCACGACCATGGCCTTGCGGACAAGGATCGGCGCATCAACCTCAATAACATCAATCCCCACCCGCGCGGCGTCACGTTGCACATAAGGCTTTCTTGCAAGCGCTTGCGGCAACAGTACCGGCGCGGCAATGTCATCCAAAAGCGAAAGCGGCGAGAGATATTCCGCCATCCAGTCGCCGAACGTATCCATGTGCTCGGACTGTACGAAATACCCGGTTGGGATTTCACTTTGCGGACGCGTCTCGCCCAGCAGCATTCGTAATCCCGGCCGACAAGACGAATAGCGCTCGTAAAGGGCGCCGTTTTTCCATCCAGCGCCCGCCGGCGTCACAACGAGATTTTCAACCTCCTCTACCAGCGGGCGTGGAAATTGGAATGAAAGCCGGCGCTGATGATGGTCGGCGCCGGCACGAACGGGGACATCGCCCTTGAACGGAACGGCATCGCCAAACTCAAACGCCTGCTCTTCAGCGCTTAGCGGCTTGTACTTTCCGGCAAGCGCCCAGCCTGTGCGCCACAACGAAGAGGCGGTGCTTCGCATGCGTGCGAGCGGCGCCTGAAATTTGGCATGGCGATACGAGAACATCAGTCGGTCTTTAACTTGCGTCTTACGCTCCCCCGAGCATCAGGGGCGCTTATAGTATGGAACGACGAAGAATTCAGTTAATCCACGGATAGAAACAGGATTATTCGCGGTCCTTAAGGTCGCGGGCGACGTCCGGGCGCGCCAGAAGCTCATCAATCTTTCTGGCTTCTTCAAATGTTTCATCGCCGTGAAATGTTAACGCTGGGGTAAACTTCATCTGAATTTTCTTGCCGAGCAGGCTGCGCAGATATGGCGCGACCCGGTTGAGCGCTGCAATGATTTCTCCTTGTGCGCGCCCACCGAGCGGCGCGGCGTAGACGCTCGCCTGTTTTAAATCCGGCGAGGTCCGCACCTCGCTTATCGTAACCGATACGCCGTCAAGCGCCGGATCGCGCAAGTGCTCACGCCGCAGGATTTCAACAAGCGCATGACGGATAAGCTCGCCTGCACGCAACTGACGCTGGCTCGGGCCTTTCTTGCTTGAGAATCTGTTCGGCATATTTTCAACCTTACGCGCGCGGCGAGAGCCGCGAAACCCCCGCTTCAGGAGCTTTTCCACTGGCGCGGATCAGTATTGATCAGCCCCATGATTACGGAATCGCGAACGCCGAGATGCGTGCGCCAGTTCGCGCGCAGCAATCCCTCTTTTCGAAAGCCGAGACGTTCGAACAGGCGGATGGAAGGTCCGTTGTCAGGGTCGATATCCGCAAAGACGCGCCGCGCAGCGTGCTTTTCAAACACTATGTCCAGCGCTTGTGAGAGTCCGCCAAAGCCGAGGCCGCGCCCCTGCGCTTTCGGGACCAGCATGATCGCCGCCTCCCATATCTTGCGCTCGCGCGGGATCATGGAAACGCGGCCTAACGCTTCGCTGTCTTCGCACTCGACGATCGCCCAGGTCGTCGCTTCGGTTCCCTTATTCCATTTTTTGAGCTGGCTGACGGTCTCTTCGACCGTCGCCACAGCCGGCCCCGCCATGTAACGGCAGCATTCCTTGTCGCCGAAAACCGCATGCAGCGGCGGGCCGTCACGATCAGGGTCAAAAAGCCGGAGCATTCACACTTCCGTCAAAGCGACCGCGTCACTTTCTCAACGGAGAAGCACTCGATGACATCGCCGACCTTCATGTCTTCGTAATTGGCGAAGCTCATGCCGCATTCCTGACCGGCCGGGACTTCGTTGACGTCGTCCTTGAAGCGCTTGAGCTGCGAGAGCTCGCCTTCGTGTATGACGACGTTGTCGCGGATGAGGCGGACCTTGGCGCCACGCTCCACCTTGCCTTCGGTGATGCGGCAGCCGGCGACCTTGCCGTGCTTCGAAATCGAGAAGACCTCAAGGATTTCCGCATTGCCGAGGAAGGTCTCGCGCAGCTCCGGATCGAGCATGCCCGAAAGAACGGCTTTCAGATCATCGAGAAGGTCGTAGATCACCGAGTAATACCGAATCTCAACGCCGGACCGCTCAGCCTCTTCGCGCGCCTGCTTGTTGGCGCGAACGTTGAAACCGATCACCGGTGCCTTTGACGCTTCGGCGAGAATGACGTCGCTTTCGGAAATGCCGCCGACGCCCGTATGAAGCACACGCACGCGCACTTCATCCGTACTCATCTTTTCAAGCGAGCCGACAATCGCCTCGATCGAGCCCTGGACGTCGCCCTTGATGACGATGGGCATTTCCTTGATCTCGGAATCCTGAAGCTGCGCCATCATCAGTTCGAGTGATGTGCCCGAGGATTTGGCCGCGGCCTTTTCACGGCGCTGGCGTTGACGGAATTCAGCGATTTCACGCGCCCTCGCTTCGGATTCAACTACGTGAAACTTGTCACCCGGCTCCGGCACGCCATTCAGGCCCAAAACCTCAACCGGGTATGCCGGGCCGGCTTCCTGCACTTGCTGGCCCTTATCGTCGGACATAGCGCGCACCTTGCCCCACTCCGACCCGACAACGATGATATCACTGCGTTTCAGCGTGCCGCGCTCGACCAGCATGGTGGCGACCGCGCCGCGTCCCTTGTCGAGTCGCCCCTCAACCACTGCGCCCTCAGCGGGGCGGTCAGGATTGGCTTTAAGCTCCAGAAGCTCCGCCTGCAGAAGGATCGCTTCCTGCAGTCCGTCGAGATTCATCTTCTTGAGCGCAGATACTTCAACGTCCTGTACCTCGCCGCCCATGCTCTCGACCTGGATTTCATGCTGCAACAAGTCCGTGCGCACCTTGTTGGGGTCGGCGTCGGGTTTATCGACCTTATTGATAGCGACGATGATCGGCACGCCGGCCGCTTTTGCGTGGCTGATCGCTTCTTCGGTCTGCGGCATGATCGAGTCATCCGCGGCGACAACAAGGATGATGATATCCGTTACCGATGCGCCGCGCGCGCGCATTTGCGTAAATGCGGCGTGGCCCGGCGTATCGAGGAAAGTAATCTTGCGATCATTGCCGAGCGTCACCTGATAGGCGCCGATATGCTGCGTGATGCCGCCAGCTTCGCCGGCGACAACGTCGGTCTGGCGCAGGGCGTCAAGAAGCGAGGTCTTGCCGTGGTNNCCCATGATGGTCACGACCGGCGGACGCGGCTTCATATCCGTGGCTGCATCAGTTTCGCCGCCGAGACCTTCTTCAACATCTGCTTCCGATACGCGCTTCACCGAATGGCCGAGGTCTTCCGCCACGAGCTGCGCCGTATCGGCGTCGAGAACTGCATTCGCGGTCACCATCTGGCCCTGTTTCATCAACTCCTTGACGAGATCGACGGCCCGCATGGACATCCGCGCTGCAAGCTCCTGCACGGTGATGGTTTCGGGGATAATGACATCGCGCACAACACGGCTGCCGTCGCCGCCGCGCTGCTGACGCGCCTGCTTTTCACGTTCGCGCGCGCGCTTGACGGACGCGAGCGAGCGCTGCCGCTCTTCGTCATCGAGCGCATTCGCAATCGTGAGTTTGCCTGAACGCCGCCGCGGCGCCTCTTTCGCCTTGGCGGTGTCACGACGATCATCGCCGCCGCCCTTGCGTTTCGTCTTGAGGCGGCCGCCGAGTTGCGCAAGCGGGTTTGCCGGATCGGCGTCTTCAGGCGCACGCTCTTCTTCGGCCTCACGGCCCTTGGCGCGAGCCTGGGTTTTCGCTTCATTACGCTTTTTGCGTTCGCGTTCTTCTTCTTCAAGCGCCTCGCGCGCCTCATCTTCTGCACGGCGGCGCGCTTCGGCTTCCTTGGCGCGCTTGGCCTCTTCCGTCGCCTGCCGCTTGCGATCTTCTTCGAGGCGTGCGCGTTCCTCGGCTTCGCGCGCTTCACGTTCGGCGCGCTCTTCGGCTTCGCGTTTAGCGCGCACTTCCTGTTCTCGGCGCGCTGTAGCGAGCGCTTCGGCGCGGGCGTGTTTTTCATCGTCAGATAGCGTTCTTAAAACAGCGCCCTGTTTCTTGTCATCCTCCAGCTCCTCGGTCGGTGTTTCCTTGGGCTTTGCGGAAGGCTTGACGATCGGACGCGCGGATTTTTTCTCCGGCGCATCCTTTTCTTTCGCTTCGGGCTTGCTCTCGCCGTCCTTCTTCGGCGTCAACACCCGGCGGCGTTTTGTTTCTACGACAACGGTTTTCGAACGCCCGTGCGAGAAGCTCTGCTTGACCGCACCCTTCTCCGTTCGCCGGAGGGTCAGCGGCCTGCGAGGCGATTTCGATTTCGTTTCAGTTTCGACGTCGTCGCTCATCAAATCTCCAAATGCGCCTTTTTCAAAGACGCTTCCTTTTGGCTCCGGAACCAGGGGCCCGAAACCGCCATCGACATACAGCCCCGAAGGGCCCGGGTCCACAGCGAACCCTTAATGTTTCCCGGCTTTTCAGCCGGTTTCGACAGCTTCCGCCGTCATATTCCGAACCCCGGTTTCGCCGTTTTCGCGAAACCCGAAAAGCCGGTGCGCTTCTCGCAAGAACCGCGTCGCTGAAACGCCCGGCCGCAATCCCACATGAACCGCCGGTTCGTCGCGCCCCAGCGCCGCCGACAACTCATCGACGGTAAACAACTCGACTGTTTCGGCAGCACCTGCGGCCTTGCCCAACTTTCTTTTGCCGTCCGCGCCGCCGTCGCGCGCATTGATCAGGACAGCAACATCATTCTTCACCAGAGCGGCTCGAACTTTTTCAAATCCCAAAACCGCATCCCCCGCCCGGCGCGCCAGCCCCAATGCCGACAGCGCCAGCTTTGCAAGGCCGACTTCAACGCGCGCCGGCAGATCTTCCGGCGCCTTCACTGGCGCCTTGAACGAGCGCGCAAAGGCGTTTTTCTTCAACGCCGCATCCAAAGCGCTGCGCGACGGTGAAACCCATGCGCCGCGGCCGGGAAGCTTGCCGGAAAAATCCGGCGCCAGCGCCCCGTCAGGTCCGATGACGAAGCGCAAACCCGTTTCCGGGCTCAGCGCCTCGCCCGTAGCGACGCAGCGGCGTTCAGGCGTTTTCTTCAGCCTCCGCCTCCTCGCCTTCTTCAGTTACTTCTGCGGCGCGCATGGCGTCGAGATCTTCCTGCGTGATCCATCCGGCCTTGACGCGTGCGCGCATAATCAGGTCTTCGGCCTCCTCAGCAGACACTTTGTAACCTTCGAGGATGCCGTCGTAATGCTTGCGTTCGCCGTCGACGCGCTCGGTCCAGCCGGTGAGATCATCGGTGGCGCAACCGGCGAGGTCTTCGAGCGACTTCACGTCGTTCTCACCGAGCGTCACGATCATCTTCATGTCGAGACCGTCCGTGTCGAGAAGGTCGTCAGCAACGCCCAGCTCTTTACGCTTTTCATCGAGCTTTTTGTTTTCTTCCTCAATGAAATCGCGCGCGCGGGCCTGAAGTTCCTCGGCGGTTTCTTCGTCGAGGCCGTCGATTTCCATCAACTCCTCAACATCGACGAAGGCGATTTCCTCGATCTTTGCAAAACCTTCGGAAACCAGCAGCCCCGCCATCATGTCGTCAACATCAAGGCCCGCCATGAAGAGTTCTGAACGTACGCGGAATTCTTCCTGACGTTTCGCGCTTTCTTCTTCCTCGGTCATGATGTCGATTTCGTAGCCCGAAAGCTGCGAAGCGAGCCGCACATTCTGGCCGCGGCGGCCGATGGCGAGCGACAGCTGCTCATCAGGCACTACGACTTCGATGCGCATGAGTTCTTCGTCCAGAACAACCTTGGTGACTTCCGCCGGCGCGAGCGCGTTGACGACGAAGGTCGCGTCGTTTTCGTTCCACGGCACGATGTCGATCTTTTCGCCGCCAAGCTCATTCACCACCGCCTGAACACGAGAACCGCGCATGCCGACGCAGGCGCCGACAGGATCGATGCCGGCGTCTTTCGAGTAAACGCCGATCTTGGCGCGGCTGCCGGGATCGCGGGCCACCGCCTTGATCTCGATCACGCCGTCGTAAACTTCCGGCACTTCCTGTTCGAACAGTTTCGCCATGAATTGAGGATGGGAGCGCGACAGGAAGATCTGCGGCCCGCGCGTTTCGCGACGCACATCCATGATGTAGGCGCGCACGCGGTCGCCATTGCGGTAGTTTTCGCGCGGCAGCTGCTGGTCACGGCGGACAATCGCTTCGGCCTTGCCGAGATCGACAATCACATGGCCGTATTCGACGCGCTTAATGATGCCATTGATGATCTCGCCGACACGGTCTTTGAAGTCTTCATACTGACGATCACGTTCGGCTTCGCGCACTTTCTGGGTGATGACCTGCTTGGCGCCCATAGCCGCCTGACGGCCGAAATCCATCGGCGGCAGCGGCTCGGACATGAAGTCGCCAACTTCCGCTTCCGGGTTGCGATGACGCGCATCGGCAATGGCGATCTGCGTCTGGTCGTCTTCGATTTCCTCGACCACTTCGAGAAGACGCCACAGACGCATCTCGCCGGTTTTCGGATTGATCTCGGCTTTGACCAGCGTTTCATGACCGTAACGGGTGCGCGCCGCACGGGCGAGCGCATCTTCCATGGCCTCTATCACAAGCGACTTGTCGATTGATTTCTCGCGCGCGACAGCGTCCGCGATCTGAATCAACTCCAGCTTGTTGGCGCTAATGGCGGTCATCGAAGGGTCTCCATCATCTTACATCTCCGGTTTAAGCGGGGCGGTCTTCCTTTTCCGCCCTCATGGTTTCGCGAATGAGATCCTCGGTTAGGATCAGTTGCGCGCTGGCTATCCATTCCATCGGAAAGAGCGCCGTTTCATCTTCGCCCTCGATATCGAGCGCGACTTTTCCATCATCCATGCCGGCAAGAACGCCTTTGAATCTTTTGCGTCCCTCGACCAGCCGGTTCAGCTCTAGCTTGGCTTGCCAGCCCTGCCAGTCTTCAAAATCCTTTTCCCGAACCAGCGGCCGGTCGATGCCGGGCGAGGAAACTTCGAGATTATAGTTTCCCTCGATCGGGTCGGCGTCTTCTAACGCCGGCGACAGGGCGCGCGACAGCTTCGCGCAATCTTCCGCCGTCATGGTCTTGTCCGGGCGCTCGGCCATCACCTGCAACGTCTTGGTGTTGCTGCCGGTCACGCGCACGCGCACCAGTTCAAATCCGGCAGCGTCCACAATCGGCGCAATCAGGTCATTAAGGCGGGCTTCCAGCGTCAAGGCGACTCCAAATCATTTGCCTGCTGCCGGAACGAAAAAGCGGGCCCCGCGGGGCCCGCTTATCAAATTCCGATAGCGTTTGACGGCGTATATAAGGCGCCGCCGCGGTCTTGTCAGCCCCCATGCAAGGCGAAATCGCCGCCCGTCAGCCCAATAAACGGCGCGCTTCTTGAATCCTTTACCACCGAAAGGGTTCGAGACGTGACCGTCACAAGGCTGAAAAGAAAAGGGACGCTGGCGCTGATCATCTATTTTCTGATGATTACAGCCCTTTGCGCGCCTCTGGCCTTTTTCGCCGGCAAGGCGAGAGGGCAAGTCGAGGCGGCGGCGGACGCGCCGGATCTGTCCCAAAATGACCCGGATTTGCGCGCCGAATATGCCGCGCATTACCGCGCCAGACGTGCCGGCGCCGGTTGCGGCGGCGAAAGCGATCCGGACATAGACCGTAAAGGCTATTGGGAAATCATCTGCCATCCTTACGAGGAGGGGGCGGGCGGCGCTCGTATCGCGTCACCGGCTGGAGACCAGACCGGCCTGCCCAATCACTCGAACCATGCGCGAGCCGGAACAAACCCGAGGGCCCGGGGAGGCCCGCTGGAAGAGGCGATTGTGGCGGCGATTACGGGGCAAAATGGCCCGGCAACGACCGGCCTTGCGGCCGGCGGGAATATCGGCTCGCCCTTAAGTCTTGCACTCGCAACGGATGGCGGCCCGGTTTCCGGCCTCCCTTTCGAAGGCAACAACCTGCCAGGCAGTTTTTCACTCTCGGGCGGCCCAAATGCACCGGGCGGGCTTCCCAGCAATATTATCCCTGATCTCCAGACAGCGGCGGGGCCGTCTTCAGATCCATCAACCATCGTCACGCCCCTGCCGGGCGCTTTGCCACTGCTTTTGACCGGACTTGGCGGGCTTTTCGCCGCTTCGAAGCGTAAAAAGCCCGCCTGAATTCATCTCGTTAACACTATGGATTTTGCCCGCCCGATGGGTCAAAATCGGCGGTGAGGGCTTGGTTGGGGTTTTCGCTGTCGGAGGGGACGCGCTGTGGGTCGTTTGCTAGCATTTCTTCTAGGAGTCGCCGGCGCTGTTCTGGGCTCGCAAGGGCCCGGCTTCACGCTTCAATACATGCAGAACCTTCAAGGCCAGATTACTGCGCTTGAAAGCGTCGTTGAGGAATTCGACGGCAATATCGCCCAATACGGTTATTCACGCGAACAGGCGTTAGGCGAATGCAGCACGGCTGCGGGCCTTCTCGATGCGTTGTGCCGGACCTATGTCAGCGCCGTCAAACGCTATGAAGTTCTTGTGGCGCACAAAGCACAGCTCGACGCCGCGAGCGACACGGTGCGCCCGCTGGTGCTCGCCCGCACGCAAATGTCCGACATTACAAGCTCCGTCTACGAAGAGTTCAAACCGGCGATCCCGGCGACCACGGACGGCGTCATCTACGCCGGCGGCGGTTTTGCGGTGCTGTGGGGCGGCGCCTCGTTCCTGTTCGGATTGCTGGGCGCGATGGCCGGCGGCGGACGGCGTTATGCTTAAGGCTTGAACAGCCCCTCAAAATCCCAGATCTTTTCGTCGGCCAGGTGACTTGGCCGCACATTCTGCAGCGCGCGGAACATAACTTCCCGCCTTCCCGGACGTTTGCGCTCCCATTCATCGAGCATTTGTTTCATCGCTTCGCGCTGCAGGCCTTCCTGTGAGCCGCAGAGATTGCACGGGATGATCGGGAATTTCAGCGCCGCCGCAAACTTTGCAATGTCATCCTCCGCGCAAAGAAAAAGCGGCCGCAGGACCAGCAAATCGCCCTCGTCATTCACCAGCTTCGGCGGCATCGAAGCCAGCCGCCCGCCATAAAACAGGTTCATCATGAATGTCTCGAGCGCATCGTCGCGATGATGGCCGAGGACAATGGCGTCGCAGCCTTCCTCCCGGGCAACGCGATAAAGAATGCCACGCCGTAGCCGCGAACATAAGGAACAATAGGTTTTGTTTTCGGGCACCTTGTCGGTGACGATGGAATAGGTGTCTTCGGTGATGATCCGATGCCCGACGCCGAGATTTTTCAGATAATCCGGCAGGATGTGTTTCGGAAAACCCGGCTGGCCCTGATCGAGGTTGCAGGCGATGATTTCCGCTTTCAGCGCGCCCTGCCATTTGAGATCCATGAGTGCGGCAAGCAGCGTGTAGCTGTCCTTGCCGCCGGAAAGACAGATCAGCCATTTTTGCGGGCTCCCGTCCTTGCGAGGACCGTCCATGCCGTAACGGCGGATCGCATCCTGCGTCTGGCGCAACAGCCGCTTGCGCAGTTTCTTGAACGAAACGGATGACGGCGCATGAGTATAAGCGCGGGGCAGCGCGCCTGCGTCTTCTTCTTGCGGTTCAATGACAGGACCGTCGGCCATGGCGGCTATTCCTTAAAGTGCGCATCGAGGAATTCAAGGAAAGCCGGCCAGTCTTCCTTAACGACGCCATGGGTGCCGGCGCGAATCCAGAAGGCAAGCGCCGCATCGGGATTCCATTCGTCCAGACGTTTCTGCTCGAGCCCCCCTGCGCCGTAAAGCGCGTAAACCGGATCGGCGCCGATGGCGGCGCGGAAAGCGCCGTTCGGATCGGACCAGACATCGC
>DGNI01000164.1:15711-16947 GCA_002388885.1 Parvularculaceae bacterium UBA4496
TGCGAGAACCAGTGCGGGTAGCTGTTCGTAATCGATTTGACGCTTTCGCCTTTTTTGCGGCGGTTAAGAGATGCGCCGCCCGTTCCCGACTGGTGCGAGATCACGCCCGCGACACGGTCATCGAATGCAGCGGCGAGAAGCGCTGATTTTCCGTACCGGGAATGTCCCCAGGTGACGATGGCATGCCTGTCGATCCGCGGATCGTCTTCGAGCGCGTCAATCATGCGTGAGTAAAGCCAGGCCCAGGCGCCGATCGCGCCCCAGCGCGTCTCGTCATCTTCGTAGCCTGCNNTGCGGAAAGACGGTGCAGCTGCTCTAGCCCTTCGGCGCGGCGATCCGGCACGACCTCGCTCGGAAAAATCGTTGCAATCGCATAGCCCGCATCGAGGATCGTATCTACCGGCGGCGTGCAGATGAACCGGCCGAAAATATAAGTTCCGATGCCGCCGCCCGTATCGATTTCTTCGGGCGCCCCCGCAACCGCAGGGTCGGGCAACGTGTTCCAGCGCGGGCAAAAAGTCTGCATCAGGATCACCGGAACGGGGCCCTCGGCGCCGGCCGGGATCACCACATCCATCACGAAACCATCGTCGTTATTTGCACCGGCGGTTTCAACAGCAACGCCGTTGAACGTTGCGGTCACGGCCAGACGATATTCGTCCAGCACGCCTTTGCCGCCGAACGCCGCTTCATTCAAAACCTTGCGCTCCATAACGCGTGTCGATGACGCATCCGGCATCATGCCGAAAACTTCACGCTGCAACGCCTCGCGCAACACTGGCGCACGGGCGCTTTCCCATGTTGAGATATTTTGCACCGCCCCGACGCCGCCAAACGGCCCGAGAGCAGCCGGAACCGCAGGCGGTCCGTCCGGTTTAAGGTCCGTCCATGCGAGCGTCAGTTTTGCGCAGCCGGACAAAACAACCAGCGCTGCAAGCGCGAGGGATAATTTTTTTATGGATGGAAACTTCATGACCCTACTGTCCTGCGACTGCCGGAACATGCAAGTCAAAAACCCGTAAGACGCGCGCTATTTGCGGCTAAAGACGAGATAACAAGGCTCACGGCCCTCGCGGATCGACTTCGCTTCATACCGGGTCTGCGGCCAGTCGCCGGGACGGACTTTCCAGTCTGCAGCGCGCTCCGCCGTCCATTCGAATGCGGGCGCATTGCGCGCATGCATCAAGGTCCAGCGAATGTAATCGCGGATATCGGATGCAACGCGCAGCTCGCCGC
>DGNI01000164.1:17056-18276 GCA_002388885.1 Parvularculaceae bacterium UBA4496
CGCGCATCGCCGAAATGAATGCGGACATTCTCAAGGTCCTGATCGTCAATATGCGCCAGGAGTTTGCCGACGCCGTTGATGAAGGGCTCGGCGCCGATAAATCCGGTTTTGGGATGCTGGGCCGCCTGCCACGCAAGATGCTCGCCGCCGCCAAAACCCACTTCCAGCTGATATTCGTCCGCTTGCGGAAAAAGAGTACCCAAATCTATCTGTCCGTCCTCGGGGTCGGGAGCGGCAATGCCCGGCAGTAGCTTTTCCATCAGCCGGGCCTGGCGCGGCTTTAACGGCTTGTCCTGCTGTCGCCCGTAAAGACGGGGAATGTATCTGGCGTCGCGCATACGCGCCGGACATATCCGACCCGCGCGATGCGCTCAACTGCGGCGCTAATCCGCAGCCTCAATTCTTGTGAATGTGTTTTTGTTGAACTGCTTCCAGCCTTCGCCGGTCTGAATCCAGTCAGTAACTTCCAGTTCGCCGTTCGACATCAATTCATAACGCGTCCGGCCGTATTTTGCGCCCTCGACGCCCCAGTGCGAAACAATGGCGGCGCCGTCGCGAACAGCGCTGACCGGGTGAAGATCACCAGAGTTATCCGCCCAGAAGGCGCTCCACCGGTCGTTGCCTTCATATTTGTAATATGCGGCGCCTTCAAAAACCGCCGTCTGTTCGCCGCGCGGCATNNTCTCGACTCGGTAATCCAGCCTGATGAATTTACCGTTCAATACCGGCGTCCATGACATCGCGCTTTGCGCCGGTCCGCCGAACGCATCGCCGCCCGAATGCCATGCCCCATCGAACTGCTCAAGCAAGGGCGGCTCGTCCGCTGCGGCGTTACCGGCAAAAACCCAGAGCGCACACACAGAAATTAAAAGTCGCAGCATGGAAGCCTCCTAATGGCGTCTACCTTGCACAGACGTTCCGGCCGCGCTGATTTCGACGCCGGGCGGAAGCCTAAACGGCTTTTTTCAGCGCGTCGACGAGATCGGTTCTCTCCCAGGAGAAGCCGCCGTCAGCGTCCGGTTCACGCCCGAAATGGCCGTAGGCGGCGGTGCGCGCATAGATCGGCTTGTTGAGATCGAGCGTGCGGCGAATGCCTGATGGCGACAGGTCCATGACCTCGGCCAAAGCGCGCTCAAGCGTGTCTTCGTCAACATGGCCTGTGCCGTGAAGATCGACATAAATGGACAATGGCTGTGCGACGCCGATGGCGTAGGAAAGCT
>DGNI01000095.1:0-10020 GCA_002388885.1 Parvularculaceae bacterium UBA4496
TGTTGAAAAAAGTAGCGTTTAGCGTTTTGGGCGCGGGTTTCGTGTTGATGAGCGCGCCGGCGTTTGCTGGTGAATGGAAGCTTAACCCCCGGGCCTGTCCGGATCTTGTGGAGGACAGATTTGATCGCATTGAAGACCGCCGTGATGCCCGCGTCAATTACGGCCGCCGCGACCGCATCGAGGACCGGATTGATCGCCGCGAAAACCGGCGCGACCGCGCGGTGACCATCTGTCCGACGCGCGCGTTTTATTACCAGCCCGACAGGCGCGAACTGCGTCAGGCGGCGCGCTACGAAAACCGCCGCGGCCGCGGTCACGCCTGGCGCGCGCCGAATATCCGTTATGCACTGCAGTGGGATCGCCGGGCGCGGATGAATTTTATTTACATTGACGGCCGCAAGATTTTCGTGCGCGGGTAATCCGTAAACAGATCAATGTTGCGTCAAGGCAAGGGCGGGCTCCTAAAAAGGGCCCGCCTTTGCCCGTATGAGTACTGGCGTTTTTTCCGCGCCCGCGCTATAGGCCGCGACGAAATGATAGGGTTTGAAAAATGGCGTCCGCACAAAAGGTCAACAAAGTCGTTCTCGCCTATTCGGGCGGGCTTGATACGTCCGTGATCCTGAAATGGCTGCAGGTGGAATATGGCTGCGAGGTCGTCACCTTCACCGCCGATCTGGGGCAGGGCGAGGAACTCGAACCGGCACGGCGCAAGGCGGAGCGGGCCGGCATCAAGCCCGACCAGATCTATATCGAGGATCTGCGCGAGGAGTTCGTCCGCGATTTCGTATTCCCGATGTTCCGGGCGAACGCCGTTTACGAAGGGCTCTATCTCCTTGGTACGTCCATCGCGCGCCCGCTGATCGCCAAGCGGCTGGTGGAGATCGCGGCGGAAACCGGCGCGGACGCCGTCGCCCATGGCGCCACCGGGAAGGGCAACGACCAGGTGCGGTTTGAGTTGAACGCCTACGCGCTTAATCCCGATATTCGCGTCATCGCACCGTGGCGGGAGTGGAACCTGAACTCACGCGAAAAGCTCATCGCCTTCGCCGAGCAGTATCAGATCGAAATTCCGAAAGATAAGCGCGGCGAGGCGCCGTTTTCAGTCGACGCAAATCTCTTGCATACCTCGTCAGAGGGGAAGGTGCTCGAAGACCCGGCCGAAGAAGCGCCCGACTATGTTTATCAGCGTACGGTCGATCCCGAAGCGGCGCCCGATCAGCCGGAAGCCATTGAGATCGGTTTCGAGCGCGGCGACGCCGTTTCCATCAATGGCGAAAAACTCTCTCCGGCGTCGCTGCTGACGAAACTCAATGACTATGGCCGCAGGCACGGCGTCGGCCGGCTCGATCTTGTTGAGAATCGTTTCGTCGGCATGAAGTCGCGCGGAATTTACGAAACGCCGGGCGGCACAATTTTGCTTGCGGCCCATCGCGGCATCGAACAGATCACCCTCGATCGCGGCGCGGGGCATCTGAAAGACGAGTTAATGCCGCGCTATGCGGAGCTGATTTATAACGGTTTCTGGTTCGCGCCCGAGCGCGACATGCTGCAGGCGGCGATCGACAAGAGCCAGGAGCATGTTTCGGGAACCGTGCGGGTGAAACTCTACAAGGGCTCGGCGAATGTAGTCGGGCGGTCCTCGCCGAACACGATCTATTCGCAGGCCCATGTGACCTTCGAAGAAGACGCGGTGTACGACCAGAAGGACGCCGAGGGCTTTATCCGCCTCAACGCCCTGCGGCTCAAGCTGCTGGCGCGGCGGAATATGGGGCTCAAGTAAGCCCCCGGCGGGCGCTCGCTATGCGGATTAACCCTTTGTTAAGCGCCCGCTTCGGGCTATGATGCGGGCTTGGCCGGGGCGTTATCCGCGGCCCGGGGCGGCGAGATGAGGGGTAGAGATGCGTAATATTGAAGCCATTTTCGGGGGCGTGCTGGCGCTGGTGGTGCTGGGCGTCGCGCTTTTTGCGGTGATGAATACGAGCTTCACCGGCAGCGGCGGCGGGGCCGCAAATCCCGGCACGGACGTGAACTATTCCGGTTCCGACATGACGCCCACCCTGACCGCGGTTTCCGGGCAGGATCTTATCTGCGAATGCTATGACGCCGCTTTCCAGCTCGCCGGCAAGGTCGATGTGATCTCGCCCGAATACCGCACCGGTTTTCAGCAGTGCCGCGCCCGTGGCGGCGTTGACGGCGGCGACGCCTGGACCGCCGGCTGGAACGCACGGCTTTCGGCCCGTCCCTATGAGGCGAGCTGCCGATCCTACAAACGCCGCGGCTGAATTCAGAACTTAGGCGCCGTCCGGCGGATTGATGATCACCGCATTGAACGGGATGATCCTAACCTCGGCGAACAGACCCGCCTTGGCGTAGGGATCGTTTGCTGAGAGTTCGCGTGCGGCGGCTTCGTCGTCAGCCTCGATCACCATCATTGAGCCTTTCGGATTGCCCGCATCATCGAGCATCGGACCGCCCAGAATGAGCTTATTTCCATAACTGTGGAAATATTCGAGATGCGCGGGCCGGGTCTCTTTCCGGAGGGAGAGACTGTCGGGCTTGTCGCTGCAAAGAAGAATGAATTGAGGCATCGTTACGCTTCCGATTTGAATGGCCGCGCGAGCAGGGCGGCAATGATTTGATCGGCGGATTTGCGGCCATTGACGAGATCGGAGACGGCTTCGCAGATCGGCGCCTCGACGCCCGCCTTTTTGGCGAGTGCGTGAATGGCGTCGGCCGTGGCGACGCCTTCGCTCACTGTGTTGCGCTCACCGAGAACATCATCAAGGCTGCGCCCTTTGCCGAGCTCGATGCCGAGCGACATGTTGCGCGATTGCGGCGAGGACGCGGTGAGGATGAGGTCGCCAAGGCCGGAAAGGCCGGCCATGGTCTCCCGCTTTGCGCCCAGAGCGACGCCGAGCCGCTGAAATTCAGAAAATCCCCGGGCGATCAGCGCCGCCCGGGCGCTCTGGCCGAGGCCGCGTCCGTCAACGACCCCGGCGGCGATGGCGAGGACGTTTTTGACCGCCCCGCCCAGTTCCGCGCCCGTAAGGTCATCCGAAAGATAAGGCCGGAAATGCGCTGCGCCGATGGTCGCCATCCAGCGGGCGCCGAGCGTCTCGTCGGCGCAGGCAAGCGTCACTGCCGTCGGCTGGCCCATGGCGACGTCACGGGCGAAGCTCGGACCGGACAGAACGGCGGGTTGCGCTTCCGGCCAGACCGCCGAAATCACCTCGGTCATCAGGAGCCCGGAGGACTTTTCTATGCCCTTGGAGCAGAGCGCTACCGATAGTTCCCGCCCGACCGTGGCGGCGCGCAACTCTGCAAAAACACCTCGCGCGAACTGAGCCGGCACGACGAAGAGTATGGCCTCGGCATTAGCGGCCATACCCAATGTTTCTGAGGCTTTCAGGGTCTTCGGCAACGGAACGCCGGGCAGGAATTCGGTGTTCTCATGGCGTTCGTTGATGGCGCTTATGACCGCGTCCTCTCGCGCCCAGATGGTGGTTTCGATCTTGTTGCCGGCGCAGAGCGAGGCCAGTGCGGTTCCCCAGGCGCCGCCGCCGATGACGCCAACGGATGTGAATGGCGGACCCGAATTCATGAGCTGGACTTTGCTTTGTTTGTTGCCGAATGACGATTGAACGGTTTATATAGATTTCAGTGTAAACATATAGCGCAGATGCCTACTGAAAATCTCGACGAAACCGCAAAACAGATTCTGGACGCCGCAAGCCGGCGCTTTCTGCATTACGGCTACGGCAAAACGACCATGTCGGAGATTGCGCAGGACTGCAACATGTCCACCGGCAATCTCTACCGCTACTTCCCGTCAAAGCTCGACATCGCTGAAATGTTCGTCAGGGTGCTGCGGCGCGAACAGGTGGCGGGCCTCCGGGCCGTGCTTGAAAGGCCCGGCCAGACGCCGGCGCAAAAGCTCCGCGCCTTTTTCCTGCACAAATTCAAGCTCGCCTATGACCGGTTCCACGACAAGCCCAAGGCCTATGAGCTTTCCCAGGAGCTGTTGAGCTCCCGCCCCAAGGTCGGCATCGAATGGGAAAACGCCGAAGGTCGCGTGCTTTCAGAGATCCTGATTGAGGGTGACGCTGATGGTTCTTTCGCCATAGAAGACGCAACACGGACCGCGAAGATTGTTCAAGATGCGTTTTACCGGTTTACCAGCCCGGTGGTTTTTCATGAGGGCGATTACGAGGAGCTGGCGGCGGAGCTCGAAGAGGTCATCAATCTCGTACTTGACGGTTTTGCCTGGCGCGCAGCGCGAAAAGCCGCGCTCGAGAAGCGCAAACACGCCTGAAAAAGGCGGTTTATCGCGCTGAAAGCTTCACAAATGGGTGAGGCGAAAAATGATCTTCTCGCCAACGTAATAACAAACTATTGATTTTACTGGGTGTTTTCGTTCATCAGGTATTCTGATAATTAAATAATGAATATTAATCAAAATGTTCATTGACATATTTTCAATCTGGTCCTATCTGCCCCCTCGTGATGGCGGCGATGCTTGTTCTACGGGGTAGCCCCAAGGCGTCAGTCCTCATCAGCCAAGACCAAGAAACGAAACAATTGAACTTAGAAAGATCGAACCCATGACCTCATTCAGAAACCTTGCTGTGCAAGCCGCCATCACCGTGTCCCTGACCGGCGTTCTCGGCGCCCTCCTGTTTAATGTTGCGGAACTCGCAACCCGCGGCGTTGTTGTCTCCTAACGACGCCTACTTTGTCACTGCTGCGGTCTCGTCCCCCTCCCCTTAAGGACGCACCCTCCCTGACCTCGCAGCGGTTAGACTGGCCCGAAAGCCTGCCCCGGCTTTCGGGCCTTTTCTTTTGCCGGGCGCGCCTGGCGGGCGTTTCCTGCAAATTGAAACTGTGTCAGCTACACATTTACAAGAAATCCGGGATAAGCTGAGGCGACTGATTACCCCGGAGCCCGCCATGGCCGCATCGACCCGTTTCGCCGTCGCCGTTCACATCCTGACCTTGATGGCGGGCGACCGGCGCCAGCCGCTGACGTCCGACGCCCTTGCGGCGAGCGCCAACACAAATCCCGCGGTGGTGCGAAGGCTCCTGAGCTCACTCGCCAAAGCGGGCTTAACGAGCTCGCAGCTGGGCAAGGGCGGCGGCGCGATGCTGGCGAAGGGCCCGAAGAAGATCAGTCTGCTTGAGGTTTATCGGGCGGTGGAGGAACCGGGGCTAATCCCGCTGCATCGCGCGGCGCCCAATCGCGACTGCCCGGTGGGCGGGCATATCCAGCCGGCGCTGTTGAAAGTGGCGGCAGAGGCCGAAACCGCATTCCATGCTGCACTGGAAAAGGTGACGCTGAAGCAGATCGCCCGCGAAATTGCTGCACAAAATGCTGCAGCAAAAAGTGCAGCATAAACTGAAATTGCTGCGGGCCTTGCAGCAGCAATAGCCTGCACAAAAATCACATCTCGGTTCAGGCTTTGGGGCCCTTGCGGCCGCCGCCCAGCTTGCCGCCGTCTTCGTGGACGGCCAGCGGCCAGCGCGCCCTTGGGGCCATGGCGAGCGCTTCAGATTGAGGCGGGATAAGGCCTGCCGCCAAGCGTTCAGCCCCGGCCCAGGCGATCATCGCGCCATTATCGGTACAATATTTCGGCGGCGGCACGATCAGCGACCAAGAATTTGCTGCGCACAATTGCTGCAGCATTTTTTTGACCGTGCAATTGGCGGCGACGCCCCCGGCGGCGACCAGCCGGCCTTCGCCGGGCGCGGCGAATATCATCGCCATCGCTTTTTCCGTGCGCTGGGCGAGGTGCCGCGCAGCCGCCGCCTGAAAAGAGGCGGCGATATCGGCGATATCCTGTCCGGTCGGGTTGTTAATACTTTCCGCCGCCTCGCGCACGGCGGTCTTGAGGCCTGAAAAAGAAAAGTCGCATCCCTCCCGGTGCCTCAGCGGCTCGGGCAGGGCGAACCGGTCCGCNNCGTCCGCCGGTCGCTGCGGCTTCAACCATGGGTCCGCCGGGCGAACCCAGCCCCAAAAGCTTCGCCGTCTTGTCGAACGACTCGCCCGCAGCATCGTCTATTGTTGTGCCGAGGCGTTCATATTCGCCGACGCCGGAAACCCGGATCAACTGAGTATGGCCGCCGGATATGAGGAGGAGGAGATAGGGAAAGCCGGCCTGTTCGGTCATGCGCACTGACAGAGCGTGCCCTTCCAAGTGATTGACGGGGATCAGCGGCAAGTCATNNATCAACGGCAATTCATGGGCAAGGGCGATCGCCTTCGCGGTAGTCAGGCCCACCATCACCCCGCCCACGAGTCCCGGTCCGGCGGTGGCGGCGACGGCGGAAAGCCGGTCATACCCGATGCCCGATGCGGCGACCGCCTTTTCGATGGTTGCGTCGAGTCGCTCTACGTGGGAGCGGGCGGCAATCTCCGGCACAACGCCGCCATAGGCCGAATGATCGTCATGCTGCGTCCAGACCTCGTTCGAGAGGATCCGGCGGCTGCCGTCGGCGCGGCGCAGCACTACAGCGGCGGCAGTGTCGTCGCAGCTGGTCTCAATTCCGAGGACATATAGGTCCGATGCGCTCATCTGGCGGCTTGCCTGTTCCTTCGGGCTCGCGTTAAGCGCTTGGACATCAAAAGCGCTAGCATGCGCAAGGGCCGCACGAGATAATCGCTGCGCGGTCAGTTCTCAAGTCGAAACGAGCAGGCGAAACAAGTGCCGGACAACATCCATTTTCCCATCGCCAGCCGCCGTTCGCCGCTCGCCATGCGCCAGGCGGAACTGGTGCAGGCGATGATCGCCAAGGCCGCCGGGGTGAACCCGGCGCAGGCGCCGGTGAAAGACTTTGTTTCCAGCGGCGATAAAAACCTTTCCGGTTCGCTCGCAGAAATTGGCGGCAAGGGGCTATTCACCAAGGAGATCGAGGAAGCGCTTTTGTCTGGCGCCGCACGGTTCGCTGTCCATTCCATGAAGGACATGCCGGCGGTCTCCCCGCCGGGCCTCGTTACTGCTGCGGTCCCGCCGCGGGAGGATCCGCGCGATGTTTTCATTTCCCCCATCGCGGCCTCGCCGTGGGACCTGCCGCAAGGGGCGAAGATCGGGTCGGCTTCCGTGCGCCGGATCGCGCAGGTGCTGGCGCGCCGCCCGGACATCGCCCCCGTGACCCTGCGCGGCAACGTACAGACCCGCCTCAAAAAACTGAAAGACGGCGTCGCGGACGCAACCTTTCTGGCTCTCGCCGGGCTCAACCGCCTCGGTATGGCTGATGCCGCGACGGCCATACTTGAACCGGATGATATGCTTCCCGCCGTGGGGCAGGGCGCGATCTGCGTCCAGTGCCGGGAGGATGACGCCGAAGCCCTTGAAATTGCTGCAGCCTTTACCTGCACAAAAACCGCCGCCTGTATTGCCATCGAGCGGGCGTTTCTTGCGGGGCTCGACGGCTCCTGTCGGACGCCGATTGCTGGCCTTGCGCTGATCGAAGCGGGCGAAATCCATTTTCGCGGCGAGCTTTTATCGCTGGATGGCATGGCGCGATACGCCGTTGAGCGAATACTTCCGTATACGGAAAGAAATCGCGCCGCCGCGGAGAACGCAGGCGCCGAAGCCGCAGATGAAATCCGCAAGCGGGCCGGGGAAGCATTTTTCAAACGGCTCGAGCAATCATGAAAGTGCTGGTCACAAGGAGCGAGCCGGACGCATCGGATTTTGCTGACCTTTGCCGCGCACATGGTCTTGATCCGATCATCGCGCAGGTCATGGAAATCAGAATTCATGAAAAGCGGGTCGATCTTGCGGGCGCCGGCGCGCTGGCTTTTACCTCAGCGAATGGCGTGCGCGCCTTTGCGGCGAACGAGACGCGGCGGGACTTGCCCGTTTTCGCCGTTGGCGCAGTCACGGCCGACGCCGCAAAAGCCGCCGGTTTTAAAAATGTCAACGCTGCAGACGGCGATGTCGAGAGCCTCGCCCATCATATCGGCGCCGAAAGGGATAAGGCGGCAAAAGGCGTTTTGCACATCGCCGGTGAGGATCGGGCAGGCGACCTTGTGGCGTTGTTGCGGGCCGCCGGAATCGGCGCGCATCGCCTGACGCTCTATGAAGCGGCGTCCTTAAAGGCGCTGCCGGATGAAGTCGTGCGGTTGCTCAAGAACGATCCCCCCGAATGGGTCACGTTTTTTTCGCCGCGCACGGCGCGGCTGTTTGTAGAGCTCGCCGAAGCAGTCAATGCAGCATCAAGGTTTGGGGACATGCGCGCCGCCTGTCTGAGCGATGCGGTGGCGGAGGCCGCAGGCAATAACTGGCGCGAACGGCGCGTTGCGCCGGAGCGAAGCGCGGAAAGCCTTGTTCGATTGATTGCCGCAAACGGCGGCGCGCACGCTTGAGCCGCCGCGCGCCCGAGCCTATCTACAATATGAAGACGGGCGTAGGAAACGCCTCAGGGAGTATGGCGTGACGCAAGACGGCGACAAGTCGGAAGATAAAGATGGTGAGACTGCGGCGCCGGAAGTCGAGGCGGAAGTTGTCTCAGACGATGAAGCGCCGGCATCCGCTTTCGATGATGCTTCGCCGGAAGTCGAAGACGCCCTCGAAGGGGCTGAAGCCGAACTCGGTCCGCGCAAAACGACGCTGACGCCGGGGGTCATGCTGTTTTTCGTCTTCGTGGCCGTTGCGCTGATTGCGCTCGGCGCATGGCGGTTCATGTCCGGCGCAACCCTGGATGCCGCGCCGGATGAGAACGAAACGGCGGATCAGGAAACACCTGTTGCGGATGTTGCGTCCATGCCTGTGCAGGCCGAAATGCCTCCTGATCCGGCGCCCCAGGAACCGTCGCCCTCGAAAACGAGCAACCTTCCCGCGGACAATCTCAAAGCGCCAACTGATGCGGCTCCTGGAAACGATTCCTTTCTGCCGCCGGTAACGGAATCCGGCGCCAACAAACTCGCCAACACCGTTGAAGAAGGCGCGAAGGAAGCCTTGCGCCGCATGCACGAATCGGAAGCGGCGGAGAATGCAAAAAGTCAGCCTGCAGATGAAACTACCGGTTTTGAAATCGCTCCGGCGGATGAAGAACAGACCGTTGCGCCGGGCGCGGCGGATAGCGAGACGATGACGCAACCCGGCACCTCTTCAGGAATAGATAGCGGCGCGCCTTCTCTTGAGCAGGACGCAGCTGCGGAAAATGCAGCGCCATCGGACGAACAGCAAACGGTTGTTCCTGAAAAGATCGCCAATGAGTTGCAGTCCCTGCGTGCGGAAACTGAGCGGCTTGAAAATGCATTTTCTGCGGAGCAGGAGCGCAACGCCGCGCTTCAGGAAGAAATTGCAAGCTTGCGCGATAATTTCGAGACCGCGCTGGCGGCGCGCGATCAGCAACACGCCGAAGAACTGGCGTCCATGCGCGCCGAATTTAAAAAAATTCAGAACAATCAGATTGCGGGCGCGACCAATACGCTGAAAGCAACGCTTGCGCTCAACGCATTGCGCCGCAAGGTCGATGCGGGCGCGCCTTTCGCCAATGAGCTGACAGCCATGGCGGTGTTCGCGCCGGAAGCGGCGGCGCGCCTGGCGCCATACGCCCAGGACGGGGTTCCGGCGGAGACGGAATTGCGCGACAGCTTCGGTGCAGCGGCGCGAAAAGGTTTGGCGGCGGCGGGGCGGGAGCAGGCCGGCGGCGGGGTTTCTGGCCTTGTCGCCCGGGCGCAGGGCCTCGTTTCTGTCCGGCCCGCCGCGCCACAGGCCGGCGATAGCCCGCGCGCCGTCATTTCGAGGGCCGAACACGCCGTCATTAAGGGCGATTTAACCTACGCTTTAAGCGAATTGGATAGGCTGTCGCCGAAAGTGCGCGAGACGATGAAAGACTGGACCGAAAAGGCGCGCATTTGCAGCGAAGCCGAAACCGTGCTGGCGGAGCTTGCGGCGCGTTTTAATGACAACGGTTCGAGGTAGCTAATTAGATGATCCGTATCCTGATATTCCTGCTGGGCGTTGTCTTTTTTGCGGGCGCGGTGACGTATTTTGCGAGTCTCGACAGCCGCAT
>DGNI01000095.1:10029-27591 GCA_002388885.1 Parvularculaceae bacterium UBA4496
GCGGGGCCTTTGCGGTGTTCCTGCTCGCGATTTATCTCACCCACAAGATCAAGGACATTCTTGCATTGCCGGCGAAAATCCGTGCGAAAGATGCGGCGGCGAAGCGCGAGCGTGGCGTTGCGGCGCTGACGCGCGGGCTCGAGGCTGTGGCGGTGGGCGACGGAGAGGACGCTGCTCACCATGCGCGCGTGGCGCGACGTCATCTTGAGGACGTTTCGCTGACCCGGCTGTTGACGGCGCAGGCCGCGCAAATTTCCGGCGATCAGGAAACGGCGAAAGCGAGCTTTTCGGCCATGCTGGAAGCGCCGGAAACGGAGTTTTTGGGGCTTAAAGGGCTGTATGCGCAGGCGATGGCGGCGGGCGATATGCAGGCGGCGCAGGGCTATGCCGAGCGCGCGTTCCGTCTGCGCCCTAACGCGGCCTGGGCGTTTCAGTCGGTGTTTGATCTGGGGCTTGAGCGCGGCGCATGGCGCGAGACGCGCGATGCGCTGGCGAACGCGCGAAAGAACAATCTGATCGAGCGTGACAGGGCCGACCGGGCCCGCGCTGCGCTGTTAACGGCGGACGCATACGCATTGCGAACGAGCGATCGGGCAGAGGCGCTTTCCGAGCTTGAAACTGCGCTGAAGTTGGCGCCGTCTTTTGCGCCTGCGGCGTTGCTGGCGGGCGAGCTTCACGCCGAAGACGGCCATAAGGGCAAGGCCGCGCGCATTATTGAAACGGCCTTCACCGGTGCCGCTCACCCGGCGCTGATCAAGTTCTATGACCGTCTTTATAAGGACGATCCGCCAGAAAAGCGCGCCGAACGACTTAAAAAACTGGCCGCGAAAAATCCCACGGCTGAGGAGGCGGCGCTCATGGATGCGCGCGCGGCGATGCTGACCGAAGACTGGCAGGCAGCTATTGACGCGCTTGAGCCGCTGGTCTCGCGCGGCGCCAACGCAGCAGCGTTTTCGCTGATGGCGAAAGCGATTGCGGGCCGCGACGGCGAAGATGCTGCGAAATCGTGGATGGAACTCGCGGCGTCCGCTCCGCGCGATCCGCGCCCCGGCGCTGACGGAGAATTTCACCTGACGCGCGAGGGATGGGCACGGCTGGTGCGCGAATATATGGACTTTGCGCGGCTTTCGCCGCCGCCGATCGAGGAAGCGACGGAAGGATTGTCCGCCGACGAGGTGCGGCTGTTGCTGGCGCCGCCTGTAGCGGCATCGTCGGTGGAAGAAATCGAAGAAGAGCAAAAGGACGCTTCTTCAGTGGCCGAAGAAAAAACGGCGAAACCCTCATCGTCTGAAAAACCGGCCGAATTCGGCTCGCTCCATGATGATGACGACGATCACATCCACAATGATGAAGAGGCCGAGCGCGCCGCCGCGGCAGCGCGGAATGTTTCGTAACACGCCATTCCACTAGTAAGTCCAATATATACTTTCATCGTGACTAACCGGATAAACCCTCATCCTGAGGTGCGAACCCGAAGGGTGAGCCTCCAAGGATGTGCGGGGGACACCAGCTTTGCGTCACATCCTTCGAGGGTTTTCCGCAATCTGCCGATTGCGAAAAAGGCGCCTCAGGATGAGGGATCAGTAATTTTCGAATCAGGTAATGCAGACGAAGTTACGGTAAATCAGGTTCCTGCAGCTGCGGCTTTTACTCCGCCGCGTTTTTGAAATCCTCGGCGTCGTCGTTTGCGGCTTTAGGCGCGTCTTCCGGTTGCGCCGCGGGTTCGCCGGGCTCCTGTTTTTCCGTATCCTTTGCGGCGGCTTTCGCTTCTTTTTCGAGGCGTTTCTTTTCGGCCTTTTCCGCCGCTTCGCGTTTTTTGCGCTCTTTTTTGTCGAAGGCGGTCATTGGTTCGGCGGGCGTTTCTTTTGCCGCCTCCATGGCGATCAGCCCTTCTTCGGCGAGGGTTTTGACTTTCAAATAATCGATCTTGCCCGTGCCAAGAACCGGGATTTCATCGACCATGACGATCTTTTTCGGCACGGCGATTTCCGGCACGCCGTGACTTTGCGCCCATGCGAGGAGAAGCCCGCGCGGCGCTTCCTTGCGGTCGGTGACGAGGATCACCTGTTCGCCTTTCTTGGGATCCGGCATGATCGCGGCGGCGTGCATATTGTCCGGCCAGACGGCGGAGGCGCAGTTTTCAACAACCGCAAGCGAAACCATTTCGCCGCCGATCTTTGCAAAACGCTTCAGCCGCCCGCGGATCGACATGTAGCCTTCGTCGTTTATGGAAACGATGTCGCCGGTGTCGTGCCAGCCGTCGGGCAGCGGCATGACAACGCCCGGATTGTCGGCCGACAGATAGCCTTGCATCACATTCGGTCCGCGTACGAATAAACGCCCGGCGCCTTCAAGGCCCTCGACCGGTTCGAGTCGCGTTTCAACAGCGGGGAGGAGCTTGCCCACCGTGCCGGAGCGGATATCGCCCGGCTGGTTGGCGGCGAGAACGGGCGAGGCCTCGGTGACGCCATAACCTTCCAGAACCTCGAAACCGAAGCGTTTTTCCGCCGCCTGGCGGGTTTCGTCGCGCACGCGTTCGGCGCCGCAGACGGCGATGCGCAGGGACGACATGCCGCCGTCGGGGCTTGCTCGCATGTATTGCGACAGGAACGTGTCGGTGGCGAACAGGACTGTCGAACCGGTTTCGAAAATCCGTTTCGGGATGATTTTCGTTTGCAGGGGCGAGGGGTGAAACACCACCGGATAACCGTTGAGGATCGGCCATAGCGCGCCGGCGGTGAGGCCGTAGCAGTGAAATGTCGGCAGCGGATTGAAGAAGATATCCGTCGGCAACAGTTCCACGTGCGCCGAAATTTGTTCGATATTGGCGATAATATTCCGATGAGATAGGACAACGCCCTTTGGCGCGCCTTCCGTGCCGGAAGTAAAGAGGATGACGCCCGGGTCTTCCGGGTTCGGAGTCGCCGCCAGAACGGTCGGAAAGGTGGGGCCTAAGAGCGCCAGCGCCTTGTCCTGCGGCTTTATCTGTTCACGGACGTCTTCAAGGTGAATGATTTCGACGCCGCCTTCGAGTTCGCTGATCAGTTTTTCAAGGCCTGCGAGTTCGATGAATTTTTTCGCCGTGACGACCTTGGTCACCTCCGCCGCCTTGCACGCGGCAAGCAGGTTCTTTGATCCGGCTGTAAAATTCAGCATCGCCGGCACGCGTCCGCGCGACAACAGCGCAAAGAGCGCCATGACGGCGCCCGCGCCGGTGGGCAGGAGAATGCCGACCCGTTCGTACTTCGCCGTCGCCCGCGCCAGCGCGCCGCCAAGCGCGAACGATCCGCGCGTGATGTCCTTGTGTGTCAGCTTGCGTCCGTCGCCGTCGGTGACCGCAACCTTGTCCGATTTTTCCTTGCGCGCGTTTTCCAGATAGGCCTGAAAAATCGCACGGCGCGACCGGCGCTCTATGCGCTTGATCGGATCACCCATATCCCTGACGTCCTCCCGCCTTTGTGGCGGTATTTTGCCGCTGTTTTCGCGGCGTTGACCCCCGCATCTTTATTTTTCGTAATCTACGCCAGCGGGCGGGAAAATTCCAGCAAGAACCAGAAGTTAGGAAGCGCCTGCAATCTCATCCTGAATGGCGCGGGCGGCGGCGGCGGGGTCTTTCGCAGCGATGATCGGCCGTCCGACGACGAGGTGATCGGCGCCGGCGGCGATGGCGCAGGCGGGCGTCACCACGCGTTTCTGGTCATCGGCGCTGGCGCCCGCAGGCCTGACGCCGGGCGTCACGATGGTTAGCGCATCGCCGAATCGCGCCTTGATGGCGGCGGCCTCGATTGCCGACGCGACAACGCCGTCAGCGCCGGCCTCAGCGGCGAATTCCGCGCGCTTCAACACGAGGTCTTCGATTTTCATGTCGATGCCGGAGCGGGTAAGGCTTTCCTGATTGAGGCTCGTCAGCACCGTGACGCCGAGAATTTTAAGGCGCGCGTCATCGCCCCGGCCCTCGACGGCGCCCTTTAAAACGTCAGGTTCCGCATGCACCGTCAGGAAATCGCCGCCAAACTTGCAGACGCTTTTGACCCCGCGCTCGACCGTCGCGCCGATATCGTGAAACTTGAAGTCGAGGAAAATTTTCTTGCCTTCATCCGAAAGCCGCCTTGCGAGATCGAGTCCGCCGATGGGCATCAGCTGATAGCCAATCTTGTAAAACGTACCGGCGTCGCCGATGACGTCGGTTGCAAGCGTTGCTTCCTCCGTTGACGGAAGGTCCAGCGCGATGATGAGGCGGTCTTTGAGGTTGGGCACTACCAATTCCATCCTGTAGGTGAAGGTTTGTAGTGAGCGCAACTATCGTGTTCGTTACGAGTGTTGGCGTCAAAGTCAGATTTTTCATTAGTGCAGACACCCCAATCTTCACCGAAGCCGTCTGCTAACCGATAGAAATAGTCGCAACTGCCACACTGGTCGGTGGCTCCAGAGGTGTTTTTCTTTTGCAACCATCTCTTGGCTGTTTCTTCGAGATGTTGCCGCTGACGCGCCTTCTTCTTCATTTCGCTGGCACTCGTTTTTTAGCAGCCCTTAACTTCGGCTTGCTCGCCACTTGCTTTTTCGGCGCGGTTTTTACTTTCCTCGCGGCCTTCTTCGCAGGCTTCGGCTTGTCCGCGCTCAACACCTTTTCCTTGAACCCGCACAAATCAACAATCGTGCAGCGCCAGCATTCGGGCTTGCGCGCCTTGCAGACATAGCGCCCGTGCAGGATCAGCCAGTGATGGGCGTGGAGCAGAAACTCTTCAGGGACGATCTTCTCAAGGCCGAGCTCGACTTCCAGCGGGTTCTTGCCGGGCGCGAGACCCGTGCGGTTGCCGACGCGAAAGATGTGCGTGTCGACGGCGATGGTCGGCTGGCCGAAGGCGACATTCATCACCACATTCGCCGTCTTGCGGCCGACGCCCGGCAGGCGTTCCAGCTCCTCGCGCGTTTGCGGCACTACGCCGCCGAACTCGTCGATCAGCATGTGTGAGAGCGCGATGACGTTTTTCGCCTTGTTGCGCCACAGCCCGATAGTCTTGATGTAGTCTCCGAGCTTTTTCTCGCCCAGCGCCGCCATTTGTTCGGGCGTGTCGGCAATTTCGAACAGCGTCTTCGTCGCCTTGTTGACGCCCTCGTCGGTCGCCTGCGCCGATAACGCAACGGCGACGACCAGCGTAAACGGGTTTTTGTAATGCAACTCCGTCTGCGGCGCGGGCGCGGCTTCGGACAGGCGTTCGAACATTTTGTGCGCTGTCGCGCGCGTCATCTTGCGGGGCATGGTTATTCTCGATTGGCGGCGCGACCATAACGCGCGCCGTGCTGGCGTAAAGTTCATATCCGTCGCGTTGCCTGGGGAAAACCGGCGGACTAGAATGGCCTTTATGAATCGCGTCCGCCAGATGGAAACCCTTGCGCCCTCTCAAAAGGGGCGATCGTCGGAGGCGTCGGGCCTGGATCTTTTAGGCGAAGACGGCGGCACGGCGCTGTTCGACGCGGTGCTTTATCCAAATCGGTCGCTGCCCAATGCCGGTTTTATCGCCGTGATGACGGTGGTGATCGGCGCCAATGTCCTCTTTGGAACTTACTTTTACGCCATCGGCGCCTGGCCGGTGATCGGCTTTTGCGGGCTTGATATCTTCGCTGTGTGGCTGGCGTTCAAACTGAGCTACCGGCAGGGGCGCCTGCGCGAGCGGGTGCGTGTCACAAAAGACGAAATGCTCGTGGCGCGCGTCCTGCCCTCGGGGCACGAGACGCGCTGGCGGCTGCAACCCTTCTGGACGCGCGTTTCCATCGACCGGCCGGTGCGCCATGAAAGCCAGGTGCGGGTGACCTCAAAAGGTGGAACCTTGATCCTCGGGGCGTTTTTATCGCCTGAAGAGCGTGGGCGGTTCGCCGATGCGCTCACGAACGCCTTGGGCCGCGCCCGCCAATAGGCTACACGGGTTATTCCTCACCTCGGGTCGGATCGGTTCATGCTCGGCTTTTTTGTTGTTGTTTTTGTCGTTCTCGCCGCGCTCAGCGCGCTTTACTGGCGCTGGCGCAAAAAGATCGAAGAGGAAATCGCCGAAGGCGCCGGCATCGAATGGGCGCATTTTCAAAAGCACGACCCCGACTTCGTCAAAGACATGAGCGAGGAGAAATTCCGCGAGGTCTACAAGCGCGTGCATGAGCCGCGCTTTCCCGGCTACGCGCTGGCGACGCTGGCGACGTTTTTCGTTTCCCTGCCAGTGACGCTGGCCGTGTTGACGATGCTACTGTGGGGCGCAGAAAAGGCGGGCGCCCTGCCGGAGCCTGTCGAGGTGGCTGACCGTTTTCTGATCGAAGATGGCGAGCTGCGGTTCTTCCGCGACGCGCCGCCAGAAGCTGCGCTTTATTACATTCGCGATCTCGCGGGTTTTTATTATTTCTTCGGCGTGCTGATCGTCTGGCTGTTGATCGTTGCATTTTTCATGCGCCGCTTTCATGGGCGCAGGCCCGGTTATCTTCGTGATGAAATCATCAGGTCGAGAGAATAGGAGAAGCGGTTTTGCAATACCTTCACACCATGGTGCGCGTGCGCGATCTCGATCAGTCGCTCGATTTTTACTGCAACAAGCTGGGCCTTAAAGAAGTCAGCCGCATGGAGAATGAAAAGGGCCGGTTCACGCTGGTGTTCCTCGCGGCGCCGGAGGATATCGAGCGCGCAAACGAAGACAAGGCCCCGCTCGTGGAGCTGACCTATAACTGGGACCGGGAAGACTATTCTGGCGGGCGCAATTTCGGCCATCTCGCTTACCGCGTCGATGATATTTATGCGCTTTGTCAAAAACTGATGGACGGCGGCGTGACGATCAATCGCCCGCCGCGTGACGGGCACATGGCGTTTGTGCGCTCGCCCGATGGCATTTCCATCGAATTGCTGCAAAAAGGCGAGAGCCTTGCCCCGGCCGAGCCCTGGGCGAGCATGGAAAACACCGGAAGCTGGTAGTTTTTATCGTTCCTTAACGCGCCCGGCGCCAAGAAAAGCGCGGGTCACATACGAAAGCAGTGAATGTCTTCCAGTCCGGTTTTTCTTGAAAACGTCACCAAGCGATACGGCGCCTTTACGGCGGTGAACGATCTTTCTTTCGAAGTAGCGCAAGGCGAAATCTACGGATTTTTGGGACCGAACGGCGCGGGCAAGACGACGACCTTGCGCATGATGCTCGACATCGTGCAGCCGAGCGATGGACGCATTCTGGTGCTCGGTTCTGAATCCGCGATCCCCGTGCGCCGGCGTATCGGCTATCTGCCGGAAGAGCGCGGCCTTTACCGCAAAATGAAAGCGGCGGACTCGATTGCTTACTTCGCGCAGTTGAGAGGCATGTCGTCGGGCGCCGCCAAGAAGCGCGCGAACGAATTGCTGGAACAGTTCGGGCTTGAAAAGTTCGCGCGTTCAAAAAACGAAGCCCTGTCGAAAGGCATGGCGCAGAAGNNAGAAGGTCCAGTTGCTTTCGACAATTGCGCACGAGCCCGAGCTGTTGATCCTCGACGAGCCGTTTTCCGGTCTCGATCCGATCAACCAGCAAACCCTTGAAACGCTGATCCGCGATCAGCGCGCGGCGGGCCGCACGATCATTTTCTCCACCCATGTGATGCAGCATGCCGAAAGGCTATGCGACCGGTTCCTGATCATTGCCGGTGGCAAGAAACGGTTTGAGGGCACGCTATCGGAAGCGCGCGCCGATTACGGCAGCCGGATCCATCTGCGCACGACGGCGCCCGAAGCCGTGTTGAAAGTCCTGCCGGGCGTTGCTTCAATCAGGGTCGAAGACGTATCCGGGGCGGAGACGACTTACGAGATTGAGCTTGATGACGGCGCCGATCCGCAGGCCTTTTTAAACCGCTTGATGGAGGCGGGCGTTCCCGTCACGCGGTTCGAACAGGCGGGCGCCACGCTCCACGACATTTTCGTGGCGCTTGCGGGGGAAGAAGCCGCGGCGCCGGCGCCGCGCATGGAGGCGGCGGAATGAGACAGGTATTCCTCATCGCCTGGCGCGAATACAAGCAATATGTTTTTTCGCGCGGCTTTTTGCTGTTTGTCGTCATGTTTCCCGTCGGCCTTGTGGCGTTCAGCGCCGCCATGGGATTGATCGAACGGACAAAGCCCACCCGCGCATTCGTCGTTTACGATCAGACCGGCGTCTATGAGGACGATATCGACCGCGAGGTCGAGCGGCGTCATTTGCATGAATCTCTCGGCGCCTGGGACATGTATCTGCGCGTCAATGCACGCGAAGGCGTTGTCAGTGATGATTTTCTGATCGGCGCGGTTGCGTCCGATGAAGAAAGCCCGATCCCGGCGCCGTTTGCACCTGATGAAGTCACCGACGCTAGATTGCGCGCTTTCAAGGAGGCGGGCGGTTTCGATGCGGCGCAAGCTGCAGCAAGGCCGTTCCTGAAAGACAACGCACCTGAATTCTCCAAGCCGCGTGCGCAGTTCGAACGCGTCGCGCTGCCACCCGATGTCGCATCGGCGTCAACGCTTTCTGAAGTAGAGGAACGTCTGCGCCCTTATTTGCTTGAGCAGGCGGGCGTTCGCCGCAGCGATGGGGAAGTCGGTAAATTGTTCGCTGCGATCCTGATCCCCGAAGGCTTCGGCGCAATGCCGGAGGCGCCGGCCGCGCAATATTGGAGTCGCAACCTCACTGACAATGCGCTTGAGGGCTTGATCGACACGGCGCTGGAGTCGGCGTTAAAGCGCGAAGCGATTACGGAACTCGGGCTGTCGCAAGCTGCGCTTGACGAGGTTTCCTCCATCACGGCGCCGTTTAACGCATTCAGGCCCGACCGCGAGGCGGAAGAAGCGCAGCTCGGTATGCAGGACCGGATCGAAACCGCCATGCCAGCCGTCCTTACCTATATGCTTTTGGTTATAATTTTCGGCGTCGGCAATCTCTTGCTCACCAACACGATTGAGGAACGCTCCAACAAGATTGTTGAAATTCTTCTGTCGTCTGTGACGGCGGGGCAATTGATGGCGGGCAAACTGACCGGCATTGCGGCCGTCGGCCTCACCATGCCCGCGATCTTTCTTGTGGGCGGCCTCGCGGCGTCGTTTGCAGGCGCGAGCGGTGAGGAAAACGTCATCGCGCTGGCGATCGGCTCGCTTTTTTCATCGCCGCTGTTGCTGATCTACCTGTTCTACTTCTTCTGCGCCTATGTGATTTTCGCGATGATCTTTCTCGCCATCGGCGCCGTATCGAATTCGCTGCAGGACGCGCAATCCTATATGGGCCCCGTCATGCTGTTGGTCTTCGCGCCACTGCCGTTCATGATCCTGGTGTTTCAGAATCCGAACGGCTTTGTGGCGTCAGTGCTCACCTGGATACCGATTTATACGCCCTATGCGGTGATGATGCGCGCCGCCGCCGATCCGCCGTTGTGGGAAGTTTTGGGAGCCACGGCGCTGATGCTTGCCTTCGCCATTATCCTGATGCGGTTCATGGGGCGTATCTTCCGCAACGCCATCTTGCAGTCATCGCCGCCGAAAGCGCGCGAGGTCTGGCGTCTGGCGCGGGCCAAAGGGGCGTAGGAAAGAGTTCTGCATTTCGACATTCCGTTGAATTAGGCCCGTGGTCTTCAGCGGATTTCGATTTTCTCTTTTCGCCGGTCTGGTAAAGTGCCTCTTTCTTTTGATGGAGAGACCCATGGCCAAAACCTACAAGGCCGCATGCGCCTGCGGCGCCGTCGAGGCGGAACTGACCGGCGCCCCGCTTGCGCAAATGTATTGTCACTGTACCGATTGCCGCGCATGGTTGAACGCGCCCGTGCACGCGGCGACCGGCTGGCCGGAAGCGCAGGTGAAATTCGTCAAGGGCGCCGATAATGTGACTTTGTACAAGCGCACGGAAAAAAGCTGGCGCAAGTCATGCAAAACCTGCGGCGGCGCGGTGCTCGTGGAACATCCGCAGATCGGAGTCGTCGATGTTCTGGCGTCAAATATCCAAGGCTTTGAATTCGAGCCCGCATTTCACGTTTATTACGGCGAACGGATGATCAGCTTGAAAGACGGGCTGCCGAAATACGCCAACATGCCGAAAGAAATGGGCGGCGACGGCGAGCGGGTGCAGGAATAGAAGTGCGACGAACAGGCTAGTGTTCGCTGATATCCGCCTTGTAAATAAACTTCCGGTCACAATAACCGCATTCGGCTTCGCCGTCTTCGAGCGAGTACCACACAATCGGATGACCGAGCGCGCCGCCCCCACCGTTGCAGGAGACGCGTCGCTTGTCCGTGTGAATGATTTCCGGATCTGGTGTTGGCGCTGGGGGTGATTCGCTCATGGCGTTTTACGTCTTCGTTCACGATTAAATGATCGCATTGCATTGCCGGTGACGGCGCGGCTCGTCAAGGGCGATGCGGCCTGAGGCATTAGCAAGGCTGTCGAAAAGCCCACAAAAACTTGTGAAAATGGACAGCGTCCGGCGGTTGACCCATGTTCCCAGCGGCGCGATAAGCCGCTTCTCAAGGACAGGCTTAGATGGATTTCAACCCCAATCAGGAATACGCCATCGCCGCGCGCGGCGTCAGAAAGACTTACCGCGCGTCCGGCAAGTCGCCGCCGAAAGAGGCGCTCAAGGGCATCGATATTTTCGTGAAGCGCGGGTCCATTTTCGGCCTGCTCGGTCCGAACGGCGCAGGCAAGTCGACCTTCATCAATATTCTTTCGGGACTCGTGACCAAAACCGCAGGCGATGTTTCCGTCTGGGGATTCGACCTTGATGCGAACCCGCGTCAGGTGCGCGCGGCCCTCGGCGTCGTGCCGCAGGAAATCAACATGGAGGTGTTCTTCACGCCTCTTGAAGGGCTTGAGATTCAGGCCGGGCTCTACGGCGTGCCGAAATCGAAGCGCCGCTCCATGGAAATCCTGAAAGCCTTGGGGCTCGAAGATAAGGCCGACGCCTATGTGCGCAATCTTTCCGGCGGCATGAAGAGGCGCCTGCTTGTCGCGAAGGCCATGGTGCACTCGCCGCCGATTCTGATCCTCGATGAACCGACCGCCGGCGTCGATATCGAATTGCGCAAGCAGCTCTGGGAATATGTCATGGAGCTTCATGCGAACGGCGTGACGATTGTTCTGACCACGCACTATCTCGAAGAAGCACAGGAGCTTTGTGAGGAAATCGCCATCATCCACAATGGCGAGGTGGTCGCCTGCGAGCCCACGGAAAAACTCGTTTCGTCGCTCGACCGCAAAACGCTGATGGTGACGCCGTCGGAAGAAATCGCGGCGACGCCGGATCTCGGCGCATTTGAGGTGGAGATGAGGCCGGACGGAAGGCTCGCCATTCCCTATCAGCCGAGCCGGACGCAGGTCGCGGAAATTCTTGAAAAACTCTCCGGCGCGGGTGTCGGCGTGAAGGATTTATCCACAGTGGAATCGGATCTTGAGGACGTCTTCCTTGAGCTGACCTATCGCCAGCCCGCGTGAATACGTCCACACAACCGGCGGCTGAAAAAAACCTTCCGAATGCGCCGAACCCCGGCTAGGCTGAGCGCCGCACGCCATAGAGGGGGAAGCCATGGTTTTGCGCGCACTCGCCGCCATATTCGCATTTTTCGCATTCGCTCCGTCCGCCGCAGCGGAGGAAGGCGACTCTATTCTTGTGCTCGATGCATCGGGCTCCATGTGGGGTCAGATTGAGGGCGAGGCGAAAATCACCATCGCCAAGCGTGTGCTAGGCGACTTGCTGAAAGACTTGCCGGTGGAGCGCCGCCTCGGTCTCATCGCTTACGGCCATAATCGTAAGGGCGACTGCGCTGACATTGAAGAACTCGCGGCCGTCGGCGCCGACCGCAGCGCCATCGCGAGCGCTGTTGAAGGGCTAAACCCCAAGGGTAAAACGCCGATGGCGGATTCGATCAAGCTCGCCGCCGATAAACTGAAGTATACGGAAGAAAAAGCGACGGTCATTCTCGTCAGCGACGGGATCGAAACTTGTGAGCCTGATCCGTGCGGAGTCGCCGCTGCGCTGGAAAAGGCCGGCGTAGATCTCACCGTGCATGTGGTCGGCTTTGACGTGACGGAAGAAAATCAACAGGCGCAGCTTCGTTGCATAGCCGAGAACACCGGCGGCACGTTCGTTTCCGCCTCGAATGCGGGCGAGCTTGGCGACGCGCTTGAAGAAACCGTCGCCGCTGCGCCGGAAGTCGTCACCGAAACCAAAGTGCGGCTGCGCGCGACGGAGCTTGAAGGCGGGCTCGTCATTGAGGAAGGGCTGACATGGATTGTCGCCAGCCGGCCCGGCGGCGAAGAGGTTCTTCGCGAAGAAAATGCCGGCGTTTTTGACGCGGTGCTCGAACCCGGCGCCTATGACATTTCGGTTGAGCGTCCTTCCGACGGCCTTAAAGGCAATCAGGAAGCGGTGGTCATTCGTGAAAACTCCTGGAAGACCGTCACCTTTGCGCTGACCTTTCCGGTCGAAGCGACGGTGACGCCCGATCCTGCGGGCGAGGCCATGGCGGGAACCAACATATTGGTTCACTGGACCGGCCCGAACCGCCAAGGCGACTATGTCACGATCGTTGAAAAGGGCGCCGACAACGGCAAGTTCGGCTCATACGCCTACACCCGTCAGGGCGATCCGGCGGAACTGCGCATGCCGGTTGAGCCGGGCGAATATGAAATCCGTTACATGCTCGGCCAGCCGATCCGTACGCTCGCGAGCGTTGACATAACTGCAACGCCCGCCGAAGCAACGCTGACGGCGCCCGATACGGTGATAAGCGGGGAAGAGATCACTGTTGATTTCACCGGCCCGCCTGCGGGATCAGGCGACTGGATCACGGTTGTGGAGCCCGATGCGCCGGACAATAAATTCACCGACTATCACTACACAAAGCAAGGCAGTCCTGGCTCGCTGCGCATGCCGCTCGAAGCGGGCGATTATGAAATCCGTTTCGTACAGGGCGGGAAAAAGATACTCGCGCGAAAAGCCATAACGGTTACGGCGGCGCTCGCGACCATCAGCGGTCCTGAAACTGCGGTTGCCGGTGAAACGGTGAATGTGGATTTCACCGGACCAGAGCCTGCATCAGGCGACTGGATTACGGTGACGAAACCTGACGACACGCCGAATATCTACAATGACTATCACTATACAAAATCCGGCAGTCCGGCGGATGTCCGCATGCCGCTTGAGCCCGGGACCTATGAGTTGCGTTTCGTGCAAGGCAACAAGAAAGTCATCGCCCGCCAGACAATAACAGTGACAGCGGCGACGGCGACATTGTCGGCGAAAGATACGGCGGTTGCCGGTGAAACCGTCAATGTCGACTTTACCGGACCGGCGCCGGGTTCCGGCGATTGGATCACGGTCACTGCGCCCGATGCCCCTGATAACAAGTACAACGACTATCACTATACGAAGTCGGGTAGTCCGGCGGATATTCGCATGCCGTTCGACGCCGGCGCGTATGAATTGCGTTTCGTGCAGGCGAACAAGAAAGTGCTCGCGCGCCGCCCGATCACGGTGACGCCGGCGACAGCCACGCTGAACGGCCCGTCAACCGCCGTTGCGGGGTCTGTCGTGAAGGTGGAATTTACAGGCCCACCGCCGGGCAATGGCGATTATATCGCAATCTCGAAAGTGGGATCGGATGACCGGAAATACGACAGTTACGCATACACGAAAGGCGGAAGTCCCGCCAATCTGCGTATTCCGAAAGAGCCGGGCGACTATGAGCTGCGCTTTATTCACGGCAACAAGAACGTGCTCGCCCGCGCGCCGATTACGGTGACGCCGGCCGAGTAGGTGCGATAACAACGCAACGCCGAGTGGACATTTACGCCTTCGCCCTTCAAGACGAAACTTTTCCTTCATCCTGAGGAGATCCGAAGGCTCGTCTCGAAGGGCGAAGGAAAAGTTTCTCCTCAGGATGAAGGCTGTTGTGAGGCGCATAGCGAGTGATCGGGCGCGCCTCTATCGCTCGATATCGCGCTTTGCAAGCGGATTGTTCATGGTTCGCACCATGCCCGGAAAAGGCTTGCGCGATGAGATTCTCGACCCGGTGACGAAAAGAGAGTTTTCGTCAGCAGAAAGCGTGACGTTCGTGGTCAGCATTTCATTGATGTCAACACGCCCGGTCATTTCGCCTTCTGGCGAAAGAGCAAGAACGAGGCCTGCGCCGTAATAGGCGACGTAGAGATTGCCGTCAGCGTCGGTTTCCAATCCGTCGGGTCCCGCTCGTTCGTAGGGAACGGTTTTTCCAAGACTTGCAACCGGCAGGTTGGCGAATACTTCCGGCGGACCGAGCTCGCCGGGCGCAACGACCGGAAACCGGAGAACGCGTTGTGCAAAATGCTCGCTCAAGAAGACAGCCTGTTGTGCGGCGTCGAAATAAACGCCGTTGGCGTAGTGAAGATTTGAAGCAAGCCGCGTGATCTTACCGTCTTTCGCTAGATAAAGCAGTGCGCCTTCCCGCGGCGCATTGAGTGAGAAGACGCCCGAAGCCGTAAAATAAACGCCGCCTGCATCGTCAGAGGATGCATCGTTTGGATTCCTGAACGCCGCGCCGCTTTCGTCTCGATCAAACTTGTCTGCAAACGCACCTGACGCTGAAATCTGGTGCAACTCGTTAGGCAGGTGGCAAAGCACGACAAAGCCATCCGCATAAGTCGCGATCGCCGTCGGCCCGCAGCCGTCATGTTGATAGAATGTGTCCGGTACTTCGTTCGTCAGGGAAACGACACGATCCTTGTGCATCTCAGCAAAGTAAAGCGTATCGCCCCAACGGAGCGGACCTTCCGGATAATATGCCTCTACGCTTGCATTCTCTTCCGCCCTGACGCCGGCGCCTAGAATCGCCATCGCCAGAACAATCTGAAGGACGTGTCTCACTGAGCCTGTTCTTTCCAAAGGCGCGACAGAAACATGTGAGAAACGGCGCAGGCGAGGACGATGAATGCGAAGATCGTGGTGATGTCCCGCGATCCGATGGCGGGAATCAGGAAAAACGTCGTCGCGAGCGTGCCGGTGATGCTGCCGAAGGTCGAGGTTGCGTTTATGGATCCGACGAGCCGCCCTGCGCCTTTCGAGTGCTGCAACAGCAGGCGCACGGCGAAAGGCGTATAAACACCAAGCACAGTGACCGGGACGATGTTGAGCAGAAAGGCAGCCACAAGAACGCCCGTTTGGGGGTTCTCAATGGCGTCGATAATTGCGCCGAACAGCGGGTCCGCAATGAACGGCAGTAAAAACAGAAACCCTGCAGCCACGGCGACGATGATGCCGAGCAGCGTCGTCGATGGACGTTTGTCGGCGACATGCCCGCCGGCGTATGCGCCGAGCATCAGCGCCATCAGCACCGTGGAAATGAGTGCGCCCCAGGTGAAAATATCCCCGCCGAAATACGGCGCCAGATAGCGGCTGCCGAGCATTTCGAAGCCCATGATGATGGCGCCCAACGCAAAAGCATTGACATAAATCGCACCAATAAAAATCTTGAGTTTGCGCGCTTCGACCGCCGCGCCTACTTCGCCGGTCACTCGCTTTCCCACTTCCGGTTATGGTTCTCGACCGATTTCAGATAATTCGCCGGGGCGAAGTCATCGGTCAGGATCTTGTCGTCGCTGAACTTCGGCGTGCGCACCCGCTCCTTGATCATGTCGGCGATGTCGTAGCGAAATTCATATGTGCCCTGGCGCGCCCGGGCCTCTTCCTGCAGTTCCGCCTTTTCCCGATGCGGCCCGTTATAGGCGACGGCGACCATATTATTGCTTGCCTTGTAAAGATCGACATTGTCAAAAACGGCGCTAATGGTTGCGATGGCGTGGTCGAACAGCATGGTGTTAGGCGCAATATTCTGCACCACCACGCCGCCTTCATTCATGCGGGTTTCCAGGAGTTCGTAAAATTCTTTCGTGAGCAAGTGGAAAGGTACAAAGTGACCGCGATAAGCATCGACAATAATGAAATCGTAGTTTTCTTTCGTGCGGCGCATGAAGTTGCGGCCGTCGCTGGTAACGACATTGATCTGCTCGTTGGCACGGACATCGAAATACTTGTCGGCGATCTTGACAATCTCCGGGTCGAGTTCGATCGCCGTCACTTTTAGTTCCGGTATGTGGTGCGACAAATACCAGGTCATGCGCCCGCCGCCCATGCCGACGACGGCGGCGCTTTCAAGCTTGTCCGTATAGGCGGCGCCGACAGTGACATAACGCGTGTAGACCGACGGCAGTTCGGTCGGGTCGGCGGGATTATAGGTGGACTCGCGATAATGCCGGTCCTTGTGCCCGAAGCGCAGCGTTCGATAAGGCCCTTCCTGCAACACGAACAGTGAGTTGTAGAGCGACTCTTTCTTGAGAATGAGTTCGGCCTCGGTCTGCGCTGACGCTCCGTGAGAAAGGCTCAGCGCCAGGCCAAGAAAGGCAAGGACGGCGAGATAAATCTTGTTACGCATGAAACCCCTAAGCGTGGCGTCGCTTCCTGATCGCAAATTCTGAAGCACTCTAGGCGGAACCCGGCGCGTGATCCAGCCATAAGCCCTGTGTCAGCCATATGCCGGGCGTATGTCAGGCTGTTTGCGCTCCAGGAACGGGCGACCACTCCGGGGTGCCGGCGCCAAGCCCCATGGCGTGCCGCCGCAGGGCGTCGGCCACTAGCGGCGGATCGCCTTTCAGCTGTGCGGAGGGGATCGCCTCGCCGAAAGTGATCTTGTAGGTCTTGCCTTTTTTGTTGAGCAGTTCGTGGAACAGCGTGATGTCGCGCAGTTCCGTGTTGAGTTTCCAGAACCAGTAATAGAGCCAGGAATTGCGCATTTCGATATGAACCGGGACCACCGGGCATTCATATTTGCGCGCGAAAATCGCGACGGAGGGGAGCCACTCCTGTTCGGTAAGCGCTTTGTCTTTGTCCATGAAGGCGAGACGCCCTGAGGGAAAAAGAACGACGCAGCGCTCGTCCTGAAACGCCTTGATGGCGCTCGCCAGCGTCTCGCGCGATCGCAGCATTGTGCGTTTTTCTGCGACCCATTCAACCGGGATGATCATGCCTTCAAGGCCGGGCGATGCACGTATGGCGTCGCGATTGGCGAAGAATGTCATGTCCGGGCGGCGTTCCTTGATCGCGTCGAACATGGCGACGCCGTCGGGAATGCCGGTTGGATGTGTCGAAGCGATCAGTACACGGCCGTTTTTCGGCAAATGTTCAAGGCCGCGCACTTCGATATTGAGAGCGAGAAGGCTGCTCACATGCTCCATGACGCCGTGGCCGGTTAAATCTGCGATGGCGTCCGCCATTTTGACGGCTGGGCCGTGCAGCAGCAGCGGATAGAGCACGGCCCGGTATAGCGGCCACAGCGGCGAAGCGAGCAGCTTTTGCGCACGCTCTTCGATCAGCACATCAACGATGTGCTTTCTGTCGTCGTTATGTGCTGTCAGGAAATGTTCCGGGTTGGCGTCCATCACGGTCAAACTGGCGAAAGTGGTAATGATTGCGCCGTTTCATACGCCTGTTTCTTCAGCAGTGAAATAAGACGCCTAGCGGCGGGTTTCTTCCGGCTCGTCGCGATAGGGCTGGCTGGCGAGATGCAGCGTCAGGAACGAAGCGGCCATC
>DGNI01000095.1:27615-28504 GCA_002388885.1 Parvularculaceae bacterium UBA4496
GGGCGATGACAAGGTACGGCGCAAGCGGCGGGTCCTCATGGCGAAACCGGACCAGAAACAGCCCAGCCGTCGCGACGAAAAGGGTCACCGACAAGAGGTCGAAAATGGTTTCCATTCTGACGCGTTCTCCCGGTTGGAGAATCGCGCAGTGAGATTAATAACATTTTATGCAGCATGGTTAATGCGAGGGCCAAAACGGGCGGAAATGCGAATTTCCCCGTTCATCGAGGTGGTCAGGCGGGATTTTTGAGGCTAAGAGCGGCTTAGCCAAGGGCGGCGGGGACGCCGCCTGACGCGCCTCATCATGGTGAGGTTTTCGGGAGGATATTGATGAGCTTATCAGCAACGGCTGCGCCGGGTACGGCGCGCTGCTTTGAAGACTGTGCGCCAGCCAATTACGCCAATCTGACGGCCGCTGCGCTTTACGAATTGGCCGTTGAACGCGGCGAGGGCGANNGCCGGCGGGCCGCTGGTCGTCAAAACCGGCGAGCACACAGGCCGGTCCGCGCAAGACAAGTTCATCGTCCATCACCCCGAAATCGAGCACAAGATCTGGTGGGACGCGAACAAGCCCATGAGCACGGATGCGTTCGACCGGCTTCATGCAGACATGCTCGCCTATGCCAGCGAGCGCGATTTGATTTCGCAAGACCTCGCTGGCGGCGCCGACAATACCTATGGCATCAAGGTGCGGGTTTTTACCGAATACGCCTGGCATGGGCTGTTCATTCAGCACCTGCTGGTGCGCCCGCCTATTAGCGAGCGTGGCGGCGAGCCCGATTTTACCGTTGTTGATCTGCCCGGTTTCGCAGCGGACCCTGAAATTCACGGCTGCCGTTCAAAAACCGTGATCGCTGTCGATTTCGTCAAGCGCATCGTGCTGATCGGC
>DGNI01000167.1:0-2975 GCA_002388885.1 Parvularculaceae bacterium UBA4496
TGACCCGAAACCGCCAATAGCAAGGCTGCCGACAAAACAATGTTTGCGCCAGACTTCACCTTAAGGCCAAACCGCAACCGGGTGGATGCTCGACCGACCGGAGTCGCTGCGCATCCTTGCAATGGCGCCAGCTATTCGGCCCGACGCTCCAAGTCGAACATGTAGTCGCGCGTTGTCGGCAAAGCGTCGCGGCGATGTGTGAGCTGCATCTGAAAGACCATCAGGTTGCGCCGGCGGAAACCCACCTCGCACAGCGCCAGATAGAACTCCCACATCCGGAAGAAGCGCTCGTCGTAGAGCTCTTTGACACGTTCGGCGTTGGCCGTGAAGCGTTCGCGCCAGTGGCGGAGCGTTTCGGCGTAGTGCAGTCGGAGGATCTCCACATCGGTGACCATGAGCCCGGTGAGCTCGACAGCGGCGAACACCTCTGACAAAGACGGCAGGTCAGCGCCTGGAAAGATATACTTTCTGATGAACGGATTGATCGGTCCTGGCCCGTCAGTGCAGCCGATGGAATGTATCAGCGCGACACCCTCCTGGCGCAAGAGATCACGGACCCGATGGAAGAATTCGGTGTAATTGCGCTTGCCGACATGCTCGAACATTCCGACGGATACGATCCGGTCAAACTGACCATCCAATTCGCGATAGTCTTGCAGATCGAACCGTACGCGTGCGGCCGCCCGCGAGTGAGCGGCCCGCCGGGCGCTGTAGCGGTGTTGCTCGCTGCTCAACGTAATGCCAGTGACGTCGGCTTCGAATATTTCCGCCAAGTATAGCGCCAGACCGCCCCAACCCGATCCCACGTCGAGCACCCTTAGCCCGGGCTGGTTTAGGTACAATTTCGCCGCGATGTGCCGCTTTTTGCTCTCCTGCGCCTCTTCCAGGGTTTCCCGGCCGCTTCTGAAATAGGCGCAGGAATACTGTCGGTCGTGGTCGAGGAAAGTTTCGTACAACTCTGTGGACAGGTCGTAGTGATGCGCCACATTGCGCCGGGCGCGGACGATCGGATTGGACTGTTTCAGCCTGCCGCACAACCGTTCTACGAGGCGCAGCCATGGCGTTTGGCTAGCAGGGTCATAGTTCCGGGCGACGACGTCTAGGAATTCGTAGACGCTTCCCTCTTCGATGACCAAACGCCCATCGACGTACGCCTCACCGACTGAGAGCGCCGGATTCAACGCCAGCGTATAGTTGCTAGCCTTTGTGGTGAGGCGCACGGTCGCTGCCGGTCGCGAGCCGTCTCCGAGCGTCTGCCGCCGGCCAGATGAATCGATGATGCAGAGGCTCCCCTCGCGCACGATCGACCTGAGAAGGGCGGTGAACAGCATCGATAGCTAAATAGCCCCTTATTCGGGATATTCCCAGTAAAGCATCGTGATTAGCTTGCCGCCCACGGCGGCTACGATCAAGGAAGAAGGCTGCCCGTGGGGATGGCGAAAGGCCAGCTTCGAAGCTAAGGGCTTGGCTGCTGATGCTGCGGATCGCAGAACCGGCCAATACGGAGTCGTATGCCTTCCTTAAAGCGCCCCGACGTCGCTGGCTCCACAATGAGGATGTCCGCTTCTGGCGCCGAACGGCCGAGCCGGACCAGCGACGCCTACGTCCGCTTCACCGCCAGCATCGGCCATAGGCCGCTCGGCAGAGGGTGACCCAGAACAGCCGTATTAGATTTTCTAGAATAAACTAATAAGTTGAAGAAGAATCGAAGCCACCGAGCAAGAGCGCATTGCGAATGCGCTTTTTCGTCTGTTCGTCGGAAAATGGAAAAGACTTGAAGAATTGATCGGCGTTGGCGTCCGGCTTCAGGCGCCGCGCTTCCCGGCTCCACTCCACAGCGGCTTGCCTTTCGCCGCCAAGTATATGGCCAATCACGGCGATCATGTAGATCAGATAGTGCGCGCCGGGCGCGCGAGCCGCCCGCTCGCCCCAGAGGGCGGCGCTTTCGTAGTCGCCGTCGATCGCGAAGGCGAGCGCGCGCACGCCGCGCATCCCATACAGTAGCGGATCCAGCGGGCTTAAGCGCATGGCGTTGTTGACGTAGTCGCGAGCGCCGTTCGAATTGCCGACGAGCATGTCGGTGAACGCCCGGGAGTATATGCACTGGGCGTAATTTGGGCTCAGCGTAAGCCCGCGATCAAGCCATTCAAAACTGCTTTCATGCTGACCCTCCAACCAGAAATAGCGGCCCATATTAAGGTTTGCGAACGGGTCGAGCGGATCCAGTTCAAGACTTCGCTCCGCGAACCGCCGGGCGTTTAGCGCGGCTTTCTCAGGCTGATCGCTGTATCTTACGAACGCGTCCTGGAAGTGGGTGAAGGAAAGCCCGGCAAAAGCCCGGGCGAACGCCGGATCCTTCGCGACGGCGGCTTCGAAGAGAACGGTCGCCTTTTCATTGTCCTGACGCGTAAAGCGGTACATGTGCTGCAGGCCAAGATGATAATACGACCAGGCGTCGAGGTTCTCCGACACGCCGAGACTTGCGGTCCTGGCTTCGTGCAATGGAATGTACGTTTCGATCGCTGAGACGACTTGCGCGACGATCTCGGTCCTCACCTCGTGAACGGCGTCGAACGAAACCGGCATGCGGTCGCTCCAGACGACCCCGCCATCATTGGCGTCTGAGAGCTCGATCGAAAAAACCATTGAACCCGCAGCAATTTCAACCGTGCCGGTCAGGCAATAATTGACGCCTAGCGAACGACCGATCTGCTGGATATCAGGGTCGGGATCGCGAAACCGAAAGGCGGTGCCGCGTGCGATCACGAACAGCCAACGCAAGCGCGACAACGCTTGAATCAATTCATGGGGCAGCGCATCGGCGACGATGCTGTTCGGATGCGGCCCGCCGATCAGTTGAAAGGGCAGCACGACGATAGAAGGCTTCGCATGGGAGGAATGCGCCGCATCGTCTGGCCGGGGTTGCTTCCCCTCGCCGGCGACCGCCGTCAGGTCCGCAAGGATGTGGCTCCAGT
>DGNI01000167.1:2984-3453 GCA_002388885.1 Parvularculaceae bacterium UBA4496
ACTTCAGCCATGAAGCGATATCCGCGTCCGTGCACCGTACGGATCGTGTGTTGGGCCGCGCCGTCGTCGTCAACAGCGTTTCGGGCCAACCTGATCCTGCTCGCGATTGACGAGTCCGAAACGATCCGGCCGTGCCACACCGCCTCGATTATCGCGTCCTTGGTCACGAGCTGCTCACGGCGTTCGATCAGAAAATGCAGAAGCGTCAGCACCTGAGGCTCGATGGACAACACAACGCCGCGCCGTCTGAGCTCGAACCTATCTGCGTCGAGTTCGAAATCATTGAACCGATAAAGCATGGCGACTGACGCTACCGCATTATTCCGCAATTCAACAAGAAATCTTCAAGGCTCCATCATGTTTGGCGTGCGTCGCCTCGCTACTGTGATCCTGGCGCGACGCAACGATGGAGCGGAGAAAACGATGACGGCAGAACGCAACGCCAGAACCACGACAGGCCGCACGAAAC
>DGNI01000011.1:0-23810 GCA_002388885.1 Parvularculaceae bacterium UBA4496
ATTGTTGACGAGAATATCAAGCTTGCTTTCAAGGCCGGTGAGCTCGGTCGCCAGCGCCTCGCAGCCTGCGACGCTCGACAAATCATGCGGCAGGGAAACGCAGGTTCCGAGTTGCGAAAGCTCCTCCGCCGTCTGGTCGCAAGCCGGCGCCTTTCGCGCGGTGATGTAGACTTTCGCGCCCTGCTCTAGAAAACCTTGTGCGATCATTTTGCCGATGCCGCGCGAGCCGCCGNNCGTGCGCCCTTCGAGCGAGAAAAGGTCTTTCATCATCAGCTTTTTCCTCCATCATTACTGGCGCCGGCGTTAAAAAAAATCAGCCGATTGCCGAAAGGATCCTGGACGATGAACTCAAGGTTCTGATCGTCAAACCCCGGGTTATAGTAGCAGTACTTTTTCGCCTGTAACTCCTGGTGAAATGCTTTGGCGCTTGAAACCGGGATGCGTAGCGCTGAGACCGGCGTGCAGTCGCCATAATGTTCAGACAGATGTATTCTGCAATCGCCGCGGCCGATCTCCATGTAAAGCGGCGTATTGTTATCGTGACGGTGTTCCCAGTTAATCTGAAAGCCAAGGTAATCGATGTAAAACTCCCGCGCCTTGGCTATGTCGAACATACGTAGAATGGGCGTTGGCTGCGCGAAGGATAAATTCATTTTCGACTCTATTGCGGCGGGAAATACCAGAACCGTTTCACCTTGCCGTCAATGATTTCATACACAACAACGGACGCCTGACTCTGGCGTTCCCCGCCTTCCTGCCACACCGGCCGTTCGGTCGCCGTCACGAAATTTCCGTTAACGGAAACATTCTCAAGGCTCGATTTCACGGACGGATAGGCTTCGAAATAGGCCACAAGCTCGCCGTAAAGCTGCGCCGCCGATGAGGTGACAACGCTCGACTGCTGGCCTGAGATTTCAATCCACGTCACATCCGTATGCCAGTAAGCGCGCATGGCCTCGGCGTCGTGGTCGTTAAACGCCGCCATCAATCCATTAACGACTTCAACCTTGTCGCCAGCAGCGGGTTCCGGCGCATGGCGTTCCGCATCCGGCGAACACGCAGCGGCAATAAAAACAATCCCCAATATCAAAAAACGCAATGTCATCCGTTTCGCCTACTCCGCCCCGAATTGCTGCCGCCACGCATCAATCTGATCATCTTCGATCTTCGCGAACAAGACCTCCGGCGGCGTAAAGGCCTGTCCGCCGCCAAATCGCGACAAAGCGTCTGCTGCAGATGACGGCCATGCAGACGCTTCATCGGGATCAAGGCCGAAAATCGCGAACATCTTTTCCGCCGTGAACGGGATCACCGGGCGCGACAGCGCAGCGAACAGGACGATCAGATTGAGCGCGCACCGGACCGACGCCGCAGCACGCTCCTTATCTTCTTTGATCGCCGTCCATGGCGCGGCGATTTGAAGATATTCATTGCCCGCGACCCAGATCGAACGCAGTTCAAAAAAAGCTTTCCGGAATTCCATAGCCTCAAGGCAGTCTGTGTACGTCTTGATGCGGCCATCGAGCTCCTTGATAAGCGCCGCTTCCGCTTCGCCATAGTCGCCCTCGCTTGGCACTTCCTCGCCGAATCGCGCCTTGCAGAAGCGCGTAATTCGGTTGACGAAGTTGCCGAGAACATCGGCAAGATCCTTGTTCACCACACCTGCGAAATGCTCAAGTGTGAAGGACGCGTCATCGGATTCAGGCGCGTTCGCCATCAGGTGCCAGCGCCAGTAATCGGCCGGCAGCAGCTCCAGCGCCTGATCCATGAAAATGCCTCGCCCCTGACTGGTTGAAAACTTGCCGCCATACCAGGTCAGCCAATTCAGTGACTTCAGCGCATCCACCGTCTTCCACGGCTCTTCCGAACCCAAAATCGTCGCCGGAAAACTCACCGTATGGAACGCTACATTATCCTTGCCCATGACCTGAACATATTTGACGTCGTCTGCGCCCTTATCGATGCGCCACCAGCGCTCCCAGTTTTCATTGTTGGCGCTGGCCCATTCTTCCGTCGCGCCGATATATTCGATTGGCGCGTCAAACCAGACGTAGAAAACCTTGTTTTCAAAGCCCTCTCTTGGCTTGCCCTCATGAGCGACCGGAATGCCCCATTTGAGATCGCGCGTGATGGCGCGGTCGCGCAGCCCTTCCTTCAGCCATTTTCTGGCGATTGAAACGGTGAGCGATGGAAAATCGGTTTTCGTTTCCAGCCAGCCCGTAATTCGATCCTGCATCCTTGCCTGAAGCAGATGCAAGTGACGCGTCTCGCGCACCTCGACATTCTTCGAACCGGAAACCGCCGAGTACGGATTTTTTAGGTCTGTCGGATCGAGCAGCCGCCCGCAATTATCGCACTGGTCGCCGCGCGCTTTTTCATAGTCGCAATGTGGACACGTCCCTTCAACATACCGGTCCGGCAGGAAGCGCTTGTCGTCGATTGAATAAACCTGTTCGTCCGTCCTTTCTTCGATCAAGCCCTTTTCTTCGAGTACATGCGCAAAGTGCTGCGTCAGGCGATGGTTCGGCGCATTGGAAGACCGTCCGAAATGATCGAAAGAAAGCCCGAACGCCTCACCGGCGCGCTTCTGGATTTCATGCTGTTCGGCGCAATAGTCGACAACATCCTGACCTGCCGCCGCGGCGGCAAGCTCCGCAGGCGTACCGTGCTCGTCCGTGGCGCAGATATAGAGGACCTCTTTGCCTCGCTGGCGCTGAAAACGCGCATAGACGTCAGCCGGCAGCATGGAGCCCACAAGGTTCCCCAAATGCTTGATTCCATTAATATATGGCAGGGCGGACGTGATCAGGATGCGGGCCATGGAGGGACTTTCAATAGGTGAAAGCGGTCTATAGCGGCTCGGGGGGAGATTCTACAAGGCGCGCATGATCCTGAGCTGAAGCCTCTGCCGGCCTTAATTGTCGTCATCGTTTCTTTCGACGTCAGATTTGCGAAGCTGTTTTGCAATCCATTCAGGCAGCTTTTTCTCGAGCTTCTTCATTTGCCGGTCGAACCAGCGCCATCGGCGGCGCAGCCAGCGCACCATGTCCGGCGCGACGGCGACCAGTAGAAGAAAGCCAATCGCGATAAAGACTATGCCGAAAGGGATCGGCGAAGGCGTCACCAGAATGCCGATGGCGATCAGAAGCAATGCGAACAACGTTACCAGCGCTTTGAAAATCGCGCGAAACACACGGACGCCCATTCACTCCCTNNCGCTATCCGCTCTGCGCCATGATCTTGACGCGCGGTTTTCACTCAGCTGCTTCCAGAGCACGATACATGATGTACGCATCAACAAAACCGTCAACAGGATGACGAAAGGCGCCCGGCACGGTTCCGAGAATGTCCATTCCAGCGCGCTTCCAGGCTGTCACCGCCGCCGTATTGTTCGAAACAACCAGATTGAATTTCATTCCCCGAAAGCCCATGGCGCGCGCCTGATCCTGCGACTGTTTGCAGAGTTCAACGGCGTAGCCCTTTCCGCGCGCACTTTCCGCAATGACATATCCGGCGTTGCAGATGTGGCTTCCCGGGCCACCCTGATCCGGACGCAGATAGTAAACGCCTACGACTGCGCCCGACTGATCGCGGGCAACTGCATTAAGCCCGTCTCGTTTGATCCAATAAAGTTTGGCGTCTTCTTCGCTGACGTTAAGCGGCAAAGGGTAGGACTCGCCAGCCCGAAAAGCAGGCTCCAGCACGCGCCAGACTTCGGGCCAGTCTGCATCGGTTTGTTCGCTTACGGTGAATGTCATAACGCTATTGTCGCCCCTCGCATGAGCAGCAGCAAGTCTATTTGCACAGGTGTTATAAACCGCATAATTTATGGATACCCAACTGGGGGCGGGCCCATGCTCACGCAAGAACTCATCAACACCGCTGCTCAAGCGACAGTCGTATTTATCATCGCCGGTGTATTTTATCTTTTCGCCGGGAAAGCGCGCGGAAACTATTTCCGGTTTATCGGTCTTTATGCGCCGTCAAGGAAGGTAATGGTCTGGGCTGTTCTGCTGACGCTTGTCATTGTTCCCGCCATGCTGGCGCTCTTTATGACCGGCCCCATGCGAGAGGCTGCTGCAGGAGGCAATACGGTCGCCGGACACATACGCGATTACGGCTGGAGCGCAGAAACACTCGCCGTCATTTTTCTGGTCGCCGTTTTCAAAACATCATTTACGGAAGAAATCTTCTTTCGCGGCGTCGTCGCAAAACGCTTCATAAAATGGATGGGGTTCTTCGCAGGCAACACCACTCACGCGCTGCTTTTCGCCGGTATTCACATGCTGATTTTCATCGTGCCTGGTGGGCCGGAGTTTTCATGGGGAGTCGCCGGCGCATTTCTCGGCGTGACTGGCGGCATGGCATGGATTGTGGCGTGGCTGAATGAACGTGTTGCAAACGGCTCCATCGCGCCCGGATGGTTCATTCACGCAGTAGGCAATCTTCTTGCCTATCCTGTGCTTGCGTTCGCCTGATCCTGTTACGGATTAAACGCTTGCGCTTTCGCCTACCGGGATCGACTCGACAACGCCTGCAGCGCTTTCAAGAAAGCTTGAAAGCATGCCCAGCATGTCAGCGAGCGTGTAACCGTTAGCGATCGCGACAGCGAAGACGATAAACGCAAGGAGTCCAACCGTCCGCGAGATGGTGCGGCGCGCAGCGAGAAAGAGCGCAATCCCGCCAAGCAGCTCGACCGGTCCGGCCATGCCGTTTGCGGACAGCGACGTCCAGATGTTGTCGATAAAACCGATATTGCTGCCGCTGGCGCCGAAAGCGCTGGCGCCGCCAGTCAGATGCGTGGCGCCGATGAGCGACAAAAACCCGGCGCATGCGCCCTGGCTTGTATCTTTGCAGATGCCTGAAAATCCGCCGAGCGGTCCGCCGAAAATTCCGCGGCTTTCCTTGGTTGGCTTGACGTCGTAGCGCGATCCCGCGCCTCCTAATGCGATAGCCATGATCAAATCTCCCCGATTGTCGTCCAACTATCCGATTTGTAACCTTCGCTCGAAAAAGCGCGTCCCGGGTGGCCGAATTGGGGCCGAAGATGGGCGCACGCGTTTGTGATCGCGCGATACGGTTCATCCTAGATTCTTTTCGCATCAGCGCATGTGATGTGCATCACTCCGGAAAACAGGCAAGCCTGCCCTGTCTTGCTTTTTCAGCAAAAAAAGGGGCTCATTATGAAAGTAACAGGCATTATCGCTGCGGGCGTATTGGCGTTTTCATCTGTCGCCGCCGCAAGCGACATCCCGGCCAACATTCAGGCCGGAATCGATAATCCAAATCGAACGGAAGAAAACCGCGCGCGCGACGGTGACCGCAAACCGGGCGAGGTGCTCGCGTTTTACGGCGTTGAAGAAGGCTGGGTCGTTGCCGATCTCGCATCCGGCGGCGGTTATTTCAGCGAAGTTCTCTCCGGCGCCGTCGGTCCGACCGGACAGGTTCACGCACAGAACACGGCAGGACCGCGGATCAATGACCGGATTGACGAACTTACCGCGCATTATGACCAGTTCGGCAACATAACGCTCGACATTACCGAACAGGGCGAACCACTACCTTATGAGGACAACTCTCTCAACATGGTGTTGTTGTCGCTAATCATTCACCACCTTCATTACGCTGATGATTCTGGCGAGGAAATGCCGGCGCGCTCCGGCGAGATTTACGCCGACATCAAGCGCGTTCTGAAGCCCGGCGGTATCTTCGCCGTTATTGAACATACGGCCGCGCCCGGTTCAAGCCGCGCAGAAAGCGCCGGCTGGCATCGCGCACCGGAAGCCATCATCAAAGCGGACGTCACGAGCGCCGGATTTGAATTCGGCGGCGGCGCGGATATTCACGTCAATCCCGATGACGACATGAAGAACACCTGGTTCGAAACGGGCCTGCGCGGCAAGACCAACCGCATGGTGCACAAATATGTGAAACCGGCGATGTAACCATTGCGACCAGTCAGTAAAAAGGCCGGCGCTTCGCCGGCCTTTCCTTTGTCAACGCCACTTCTTCTTGGTCGCCTTGTAGGATTTCGCCACAATCCTTTCGAGAACGCTGACATCGACCTTGTCGAGACTTTTTACGTATAGACAGCTTTTCCCGTGCGTGTAGGGGCCTAGCTTTTTCAGGAGCGGCTCGTCTTCGCCGAGCGAGCCCAAGACATAGAGCACCATGCTCGCCTTGCGCGGACTGAACCCGACGGCGAGCATGTCCCCTTCGCGCCCGCTTTCGTATTTATAGTGATATTCGCCGAAACCGATGATGGAAGGACCCCACATTTTCGGTTTTTCGCCGGTGACTTTCTTCATCATGGCGAGCAGGGTTTTCGCATCCTTGCGGCGCGTTTCGTTTTCAACGGCGTTAATGAACGCCGTAACGCTTGCAGCGGTAGGCCGGGTTCTAAGATCGGTCTTNNTCTTTTTCGACGCCTTTTTTGCAGTCTTCTTTGCCGGCGCCTTACGCTTTACCACCATCGATCTTCTCTCCAGTGGCTTTTTCCCAATCGGCAGGAATGCGCTGACCAACCTGATAGTAATACCAGGCGCCCACAATGCCGGACAAAGAAACAACTGCCAATGACCACCTCAATGCTAGTTCTTCGGTAAACACGCCAGTCAGCAAGCTTGACAATACGCCGGCCAATGTCGGGCCGAAGCCCAGCGCAATCATATTCAGGATAAAGAAAAACACCGCCGTTGATAATGCGCGGACCGATAAAGGCGCTAATGTTTGGGCCAGCGCAAACGATGGACCCAGATAAAACCCGATAGCTAGATGAACCGGCACCTGAAAGATCAACGACACGACAGGGCTCGGATGCCACAAAGCAACTAGGAACAACGGCACATTCGCAATTAATGCAATAGCCGGCACGTAGCCGTACATGCGCTTGTTCTTTTTCGCAAAGAAGTCGACGAGGCTGCCGCCAAGGAATGTGCCGAGGGCGTAGGCCGTTCCGGATATAAGGCCAAGCGTAAACAGTACCGTCAGCAAGCTGAAATCTGCGTGCGAGCGCGAGTAAAAGTCAATCAGCCATGTACCGTTCGCATAAGTCGAGAACGAAATCGCCGTGGCGCCGAAAACTACAGCACGATACGTGGGGATGGACATTAAGTGCTTTGCCGCCCTCCAAACGGTCGCTATCTCACTGAAACCCTCTGCGCGCCACGATGCCGGTAACAACTTGCAAAAAGAAAAAATAACTTTCTCAAAGCCACTCGCTGGTTCTATAATATGTAAGCCGTGAAATGCATCGGTTTCTTTAGCGCTGGCTTCAGTTTCGCCGCGTCTGGGTTCGCGTACTGTGAACTTTAACAGTATTGCAACAGCAACGCCGGGCAGACCGACAACGACAAACGCGACGCGCCAGGAAAATGTTTCCGTTATCCACCCGCCCGCCAGGTAAGCAAATGCGATGCCGATAGGGATTCCCATGGCGTAGACAGCAAGCGCGCCGGCCCGTTTTTCTTTTGGGAAATAGTCAGAAATCAACGAGTGTGCCGGGGGTGATCCGCCCGCCTCGCCGATGCCGACACCCACACGTGCCAGTGCGAGTTGAGCAAAGTTTTGGCAGGCGCCTGAAATCGCCGTAAAACCGGACCAGAGCGCCAGCGCAATTGAAATTATCGTCACCCGGTTGGAGCGATCTGCAAAGCGTGCAATCGGAATGCCGAGAGTCGTATAAAGAACGGCAAATGCAAACCCTTTAAGGATGCCAAGCTGCCAGTCGGCGAGACCCAGATCTTCTTTGATCGCCGGTGATAGAATGCCGATGATTTGCCGGTCGATGAAGTTGAATGTGTAAACGCCGGTCAGCAACAACAGAACATAGGTTCTGTAAGCGGCGCTTGTTGTAGCGGGCGATGCGGGTGCGGCAGGCGCTGTTGTATCGCTCACAGGCGCAAGCCTGTCACGCACGAAACGCCAGATGCGCCGATAGCAGTAACAGCGCGCGGATTGTCTATGGTCATCAGGGCCCGGATCGCGGCAAGCGTCGAGTCTGCGCGTGAAAGCCTTAGCGTGTATTGTGCAAGATCCTGCAGATCTTCATTTGTCAAACGCTCGTCGAGTTCATCGACCATGCAGTCGGCTGTGCCTTCAGGGATGCCAATGGCGCGAAAACGGTCCTGAAGCGTATACTTTGCCGCCGTGGCGCATCCCGCCAGCAACATGACGGCGCACGCCGCCAAAATGAATCGATGCATTTGTCTATTGTCTCCCTGCCGCGCTATCTGTCATTCATCGTTTATGCGCTGTGGCACCATGCGTAAGATGCGCGCCAAGCGCAAGAATTAACGGCACAAGGAAAACCCGATGAAAGCAATGATGAGCCATGAACCCGGCGGCGCGGAAAGCCTGAAGCTGACCGAGGTTGAAACGCCTGAGCCGGGCCCCGGACAAATCCGGATCGCTGTCAAGGCGGCGGGCGTCAATTTTCCCGATACGCTGATCATTCGCGATCTCTATCAGTTCAAGCCGCCCCGCCCCTTCGCGCCCGGCGGCGAGGTCGCCGGCGTCATTGAGGCGCTCGGCGACGGCGTGAGCGGGTTCAACATCGGCGACCGCGTGATCGCCGGCGGGATCAATGGCGGCTTTGCAACGCATTTCATCGCTGACGCTGCGCGCGCAAACAAAATTCCTGACGCCATGCCGTTCGATGAAGCCGCCGCGTTCATGCTCACCTATGGCACGTCGCATTATGCGCTCAAGGACCGTGCGAAACTGCAGCCCGGCGAATCGCTCTTCATACTCGGCGCCGCCGGCGGCGTCGGCGCCGCNNAAGTTGTCGCTGGTGTCTCCTCACAAGAAAAAGCCGCCTTCTGTCGTGAACTCGGCGCGGACGAAACGCTTGTCTATCCGCGCGAACTCGACCGCGACGGGCAAAAGGCGCTTTCCGGCGAAATCAAGAAACTGTGCGGCGGCGAAGGCGCGAATGTCGTTTATGACGCCGTCGGCGGGGATTACGCCGAACCGGCCGTGCGCGCGCTAGCGTGGGAGGGACGGTTTCTCGTCGTTGGTTTTCCCGCGGGGATTCCGAAAATTCCGCTCAACCTGACACTCCTCAAATCCTGCCAGATCGTCGGCGTGTTCTGGGGCGCATTCACCATGCGCAATCCGAAGCTGAACGCGGAGTATGTGGCCGAGCTTTTTGAATTCTACGAGCAGGGTAAGATAAAGCCGCGCGTCACCGCCAGCTTCCCGCTGGAGGACGCGGCAAAGGCGCTCGACCTATTGGAGACTAGAAAAGCGACGGGAAAGGTTGTGCTGACCGTAGACTGATCAACTCCGCCGCGGCCACAGGACCCAGGCGAGGCCGATGCCGATCACGCCCGACAGGAACAGGATCGCGGCGCCTCGGTCAGCGAGCGCCGTTACGTCAGCGACCGGAATGAAGGCGGCCAGAAAATTCAAAAACTCCTGCTCAGCGGCCATGACGTCGCCGATGGCGTTGGTGAGCGCCACGCCGCCCGCCAGCAAAAACAGGCTGAAAAGCCCGGCCAGCACCGACAGGATTTGCCTGAATGTTCTCAACGACCCGCCTTTCCTCATATTCGCTCCCAAGTTGAAGCGATCGCGCGCCGTACGTCAACGCTTCCCCGCCCCCCTTTCCTCACGCCGCCAAACTCGGTTAGCCTCCTTTAAAAAATCGGGAGGGATCGTCCGAATGGCCGCTAATCTCGTTGAAAGCGCGCCGCCCGGCGGGGCGCACGAGACCGATGTTATCATTATCGGCGCCGGGCCCTGCGGCCTCTTCGCCGTCTTCGAACTCGGGCTTTTGAACATCAAGGCCCATGTAATCGACATTCTCGACAAACCCGGCGGGCAATGCACCGAGCTTTATCCGGAAAAACCGATCCTCGATATTCCGGCGATCAAGACCATCACCGGCGAGCAACTGACGAAACAGCTGATCGACCAAATTAAGCCCTTCGGCGCGACGTTCCATTTGAATGAAATGGCGACAGGGCTCGGCAAGTCGCCGGACGGCAAATGGAAAATCGAAACCGATCTCGGCACAACGATTACCGCGCCGGTCATCTGCATCGCCGCGGGCGGCGGTTCGTTCCAGCCGAAAAAACCGCCGATCCCCGGCGTCGAAGATTTCGAAGGCCAGTCAGTGTTCTACGCCGTGCGTCAGCGCGATGCGTTCAAGGGCAAGAATATCATCATCGCCGGCGGCGGGGACTCCGCGCTTGACTGGACGCTGAACCTCGAACCCATTGCGGAAAAGATCACGCTCATTCACCGGCGCCCTGACTTTCGCGCCGCGCCCGACAGCGTCGACAAAATGAAGGCGCTGGTCGACGCCGGCAGAATCGATTTTCATGTGTCGCAGATCAAGGGCCTTAACGGCGACGGCGGCCAGATTGAGTCCGTTTCCGTGGAATCAAAAGAAGACGGCGAACACGACCTGCCCTGCAACACGCTGCTCGCCTTTTACGGCCTTACAATGAAGCTCGGACCTATCGCGGATTTCGGTTTAAATTTCGCGGAAAACCGGGTCGAGGTTGATACGGAGAAGTTTGAAACCTCCGTACCCGGCATCTTCTGCATCGGCGATATGGCCTATTATCCGGGCAAGCTGAAACTGATCCTGTCGGGCTTTCATGAATCCGCGCTCATGTCCCATGGCGCATTTCACTACGTTTTCCCGGACAAAAAGCTGAAGTTCCAGCACACGACATCTGCAAAGGATTTGCAGGCCCAGATTGGCGGAAAATCATGAAAGTGTTGCCTTGAAGCCGCGCCGTTTTTCGCGCCTGCAGCGTGACTCTTTTGCACCCGATGTTAATTTCCACAAGGGGACGAGAGAAAGCGCTTGGGGAGAGCCAGAAGCGTTTGCGCCGTCCTCGGAGGAAACGCCCCCGTGGAGGAAACGGCCTTTGGACGGCGCCAGCGCCGGTACGCCCGACATCAGTTTGAGCGGCCGGCGCTGACTTTGTCTGGTTGCTGAATTTTACGCAAACGCCTGAAGGCCGGTCATGGCGCGCCCGAGGATGAGCGCGTGAATATCGTGCGTGCCTTCATACGTATTGACGGTCTCGAGATTCATGGCGTGACGCAGGACATGATATTCGTCCGAAATGCCATTGCCGCCATGGATGTCGCGGGCGATGCGTGCAATTTCGAGCGCCTTACCGCAGTTGTTGCGCTTCATCATGGAGATGGCCTCCGGCACATAGGCGCCGCTGTCGAGCAGGCGGCCGAGTTGTAGCGCGCCCTGAAGCCCGAGCGTTATGTCCGTCGCCATGTCCGCCAGTTTTTTCTGAACGAGCTGCGTTCCCGCGATAGGTTTGCCGAACACCACGCGATCCATGGCGTAGTCGCGCGAAGCGATCCAACAGAATTCCGCTGCGCCCATAGAGCCCCATGCGATGCCGTAACGCGCCTTGTTGAGGCATGAGAAAGGGCCCTTGAGCCCCTTCACATTCGGCAACAGATTTTCTTCCGGTATGACAGCATCATCGAGTGCGATCTCGCCGGTGATCGATGTGCGCAGGGAAAGTTTTCCTTCGATTTTCGGCGTTTTAAAACCGTCCGTGCCCCGCTCAACGATGAAACCCCGAATTTCGCCATCGAGCTTCGCCCACACGACCGCCAGGTCAGCGATGGGGGAATTGGTGATCCACATTTTCGAACCGTTGAGCTTGTAACCATCCGAAACTTTCTCGGCCTTGGTGCGCATGGCGCCGGGGTCGGAGCCGCCGTCGCTTTCGGTCAGGCCGAAACAACCCACCCACTCGCCTGTCGCAAGCTTGGGCAGGTATTTTTTCTTCTGTTCCTCCGTGCCAAACGCCTCAATCGGATACATCACCAGCGAGGACTGCACCGACATGGCGGAACGGTAGCCTGAATCTACACGCTCGATCTCTCGCGCGATGAGGCCATAGGCGACGTGGGAACCGCCGCCGCCGCCATATTCTTCGGCCACGGTCGCGCCGATCAGCCCCTGCGCGCCCATCTCGGTCATGATCTCGCGGTCAAAACGCTCCTCGCGATTGGCGGAGATAACGCGCGGCATCAGCTTGTCCTGCGCATAACCGCGCGCAGCATCGCGGATCATTTTCTCTTCGTCAGTGAGTTGCGTTTCCAGCAGAAGCGGGTCCTGCCAGTCGTAGGTTTGTTTAGAGGTCATTCCTGTTGCTCCTCGGGTGCGGACCTATTCAACCGATTTTATAAAAGCGACCCGCTCATCGACGTAGTCAAAGATCACGACGTAGCCGTCCCACATCTCGTTGCCGATGTTACCGTCCCGGTAATCGCCGCCCCTGCGCGGACCGACGCTAGCCGAAATATCGTGAAAGACCAGCGGACCGATCGTCGCTTGCTGAAGCGAACCGTTGAAAATCTCGGCGGCGCCACGCGCCCCGGTGATCTGGCCGCGCTCCCAGCCGCTTACCGTTTCAGCAAGGCCCAGCCGATCGACCGCATCAGCAAACACTTCGAGGCCAAGCGACGAGCCCGTGTCGATGGAGGCGACAAAAGTCTCGCCGGCGATCGTCACATCGGCGATCGGCATGATGTCACCCTCGCCGAAACGCAGCGGCATGACAAAATCGGCATCACTTATTTCCTGCTCAAAAGACGACGCCGACGGCGCGAAGGATAGGCGATGATCGACATAGTCAAAACGAACTGCGCGGGACCTGAGAAAGGCGTAACCGAGAATACCGTGCAGCGGTTCGCCGATCTTGCTGCTAAGGCCCGCTGTGATGGGCGCTGCGACGGCAGGAAGCTCTTCGAGAGTCTCCCCGGCGACCACCAGGCCCGTCATCGTCGTCGGAAAAATTTGCACATCGTTCGAACCCGCGCCCGCCGCAAGCCCGGCGTTCTCATCGTCGATCGGAAAATCTAACTGACGTGCGAGGTCTATATCGATCACCGACGGCGTCACGCCCGTATCGACCAGAAACGTGAATGGCCCCTCGTCGTTGATCATCACTTCCACGAGAACCTGGTTTTTGATGAAACGAAACGGCGTTTCCGATACCGACTGGGTTACGGCATTTATCGCTGCGCCGCTTTCACTGCGCGCGTCATTAGAGCAGGCAGCAACCGCAGTCAGAAGCAACCCCAGCATGCCAAGCAGCAGCCAATGCCGTTGAACTTTCTGCATTAGAAAAGTTCAACCGCAACGCTGGTCGCTTCGCCGCCGCCAATGCAGAGCGAGGCAACGCCCTTTTTGCCGCCAGTCTGTTGCAAAGCATTTATAAGCGTCACGATGATGCGCGCGCCGGAAGCGCCGATCGGGTGGCCGAGCGCGATGCCGCCGCCGTGAATGTTCATTTTTTCAGCCGGGATTTTATGCTCGCGCATCACCGCCATAGGCACGACGGCGAAGGCTTCGTTGACTTCGTATAGATCGACGTCAGCGGCTGACCAGCCGACCTTGTCGAGCAGCGTCTTGATCGAGCCCACCGGCGCTGTCGTGAACCATTCCGGTTCCTGGCTTTGGGTCGAATGCCCGACGATCCGCGCAATCGGCTTGGCGCCGCGCTTTTCCGCCTCGGACTGGCGCATCACGACCAGCGCCGCGGCGCCGTCGGAAATTGCGGACGAAGAACCTGCTGTCACCGTGCCGTCTTTTTCGAAAGCCGGGCGCAGGCCCGGAATTTTCGACGCGTCAACCAGGCCCGGTTTTTCATCGTCGGAGACCGTAACAGAACCTTTCCGGCCCGCCACTTCTACAGAGACGATTTCGTCCTTGAACTTGCCAGTCTTGATAGCGTCCTGTGCGCGGGTCACCGAACGCATGGAGTATTCGTCTTGTTCCTCACGCGAAAATTGCCACTCGCGCGCGCATTTTTCGGCGAAGACGCCCATGGCGGTGTGGTTGGTGTAGGGGTCTTCAAGCCCGTCATAGGCCATGTGGTCAAACACCTGACCCGCGCCGAACTTGATACCGCTACGGCCTGTGGGAAGTAGATGCGGCGCGCCGGTCATGGACTCCATGCCGCCTGCAACGACCACTTCCGCTGAACCGGCAAGGATCGCATCATGCGCCATCATCACGGTTTTCATGCCCGACCCGCAGACCTTATTGATGGTGACGCAGCCGGCCGATTGCGGGATGCCTGCGCCGAGGGACGCCTGACGCGCCGGCGCCTGGCCGAGACCCGCCGGCAGGACGCAACCCATGAGGACTTCATCCACGTCGTCAGCTTTAACCTGCCCGCGCTCCAGCGCCGCCTTGATCGCGTTGGTTCCGAGCTCTGTCGCCTTCACGCTCGCAAAGGCGCCGAGGAAATTGCCAATGGGCGTCCTCGCCATGCCGGCGATGACGATGGGATCAGCTTGGGTCATTGGATGTCTCCTTTGAATTCAGGCGGTATATGTGCGCGTGCCGGAAGCACGATGCAAGCCGGGCGGCGGCGCGGCGCGATCAGCTTTGATCGATAATTTCGTAGAGCCGAACGAAGCTGTCGGAATCTCCAATCACATCTTTGGTTCCATCGGGCAGGACGGCTTTTTCCGGGGCGGGTCCCGCAAAGGCCTTGACCGATTCCATATCGCGCCACTCGGTGATCAGGACGAACTCAACCAGCCCGCCAAGGCTGCGGCTGCCCAGCGACGCGCCGAGAAAGCCCGGCGCAGACGTCATGAACGGTTTCAGGTTTTTTCTGTAGTGCTCGAGAACCGCTCCCTCCTTTTCCGGTTCCGCCCGTCCGCGCCATTCGCGCAATATTGTCATGCAGCTTTCCTAGCCTTTGTTATAACTTCCATCGCCATACGGTCCGCAACTGCGCCTGTCGGCGCGCCTTCCGCCTCGGAGCGGTCGAAGATGTCCTTTAGCGTATCGCCGATCTTGTCGATACGCCGGTTCATTTCATCTGTGGTCCACTTACCGAGGATTTCAAGGCCAACGCTGATCACGCCGGCGGCATTGATGACGTAATCCGGGCAATAAAGGATGCCTTTATTCAACAACGCCTGATCCATATCCGGCGTTTTGAGCTGGTTATTCGCCGCGCCGGCGACGATTTTCGCTTTCAGCCGCGCAATCGTACCGGCGTTGATTGAACCGCCCNNGGCGCAAAGATATCGACATCTAGGGCGATCGCCTCCTCCGGCGTGGCCGTTTCCGCGCCAAAGCGCTCCACTGCTTCCTTCATGGCGGTCGGGTTGACGTCCGCCACCACCAGTTTGCCGTCTTCTTCGTGGACGAGCCGCGCCAGCTCCATGCCGACGGCACCGACCCCGAGGATTGAAACAGAAAGGCCTTCCAAGGACTCTGCGCCGAGCTTTGCCCTCGCCGCCGCCTGCATGCCGCGCCACACGCCACGCGCCGTAAATGGCGAAGGGTTTCCGCCGATGCCCTTGTCTTCCATGCCGGCCGCGTATTTCGTGACGGACCGCACCAGCGCCAAGTCAGCCTCCGTAACGCCCGAATCTTCGGCCGTGTAGTAAAGCCCGGCGAGACTATCGACCGCCTTGCCAAAGGCTTTCAGCATTTCAGGGGTCTTGTCGGTTTTCGGATCGGCGAAGATCACCGCCTTGCCCCCGCCGAACGGAATCCCGCCCAGCGCGTTTTTGTAAGTCATGCCGCGGGAAAGATTTTTGACGTCCTCAAGACCCGCCTCGAAACTCGCATAAGGAAAAATCCGGCAGCCGCCGCATCCCGGCCCCAGCGTCGCGTCATGAACCGCGATAATCGCCTTCAGCCCCGACGTTTCGTCTTCAAAATGCACGACTTTTTGCCAGCCATCGACGTCCAGAACTCGAGACTCCATCCGGGCGATCCTTCCTTGATGTATTCAATTTTTAAAGGTTCACAGGCGTGCGGGGACGTTCCACGCCGCCCTCTCCTAGCGCAAACCGCCGAGCGCTTCCGGTCAAAGATGGGGCTTTTACGCTTGACGCTTAGCATATAATGCTAAATACAGGTTATATTAGCGGAACCGGACCTATGAAACTCGACCATATCGACCACAAGATCCTGAAGCACCTGCAGGAAAATGCGCGCATCACCAATGCGGAGCTCGCCGAGCGTGTCGGTCTGTCGCCGACGCCATGCCTCAGACGACTGAGGCGGCTCGAAACCGAAGGGATCATCAAGGGCTACCGTACTGAGATCAATCGCGAGGCGCTCGGCGTCAATGTGACGGTGATCATTCTCGTCAAGCTTGAACGTGAAGATGATAAAACGCTTCGCGAATTCGAAGCGGCGATCAAGGACCGTGAAGAGGTAATGGAGTGCTATCTGGTCACCGGCAAGTTCGACTATTTCATTCGCGTCGTCGTGCCGTCACTGGCGACATATGAAACATTTCTGTCGGAAACTATGCTCCGTATGCCGAATATTGCAACCGTCGAGTCCAGCTTTACGCTTCGCGAGGTGACGCGCAAAGTCGTCACGCCGCTCCCGCAGTCACTGATCCGCTAAGCGACCTTAAACTGTTCCGGTTTTTCTCTTCGGTCTGAAAGTACGCGTTCGATTTCACCGTGCAGATGTTCAGAACGAAGCGGCTTTGTGACGTAACCGTCGAAGCCCATGGCCAGATATTCTTCGATCTGTTGCGGCATGGCGTGCGCCGAGACCGCAATTACCGGCGTCGCGGACTTTGCGCCACGCTCTCTTTCAAGAAACCGGATTTGACGCAATGCTTCCGGCCCGTCGAGCACCGGCATCGAAATGTCCATTAAAACAAAATCAAAGGCGCTGTTCTTGAATGCTTCGACTACGGCGAGTCCGTCAGCGGCAAAATACACGTCATGATTTCGCTCTTTAAGAAACGCGCCGAGCACAGCCTGGTTCACCGCATTGTCTTCGCCGGCGAGTATGCGCAGCCCTGATGTCGTCTCGACAGCGTCGCCAGCGCTGTTCCGGGCCCCATCGCTATTATTCGCGCCTTCAATCCGTGGCGCCGGAAACTCGACGATAAAGCGTGAGCCTTCACCGGGCTTCGAGCGCACGGTTATCTCTCCCCCCATAGCCTCTACAAGCCCTTTGGCGATCGAGAGCCCTAAGCCTGTGCCGCCAAACTTGCGCGTGGTTGAAGCATCCGCCTGCGTGAACGGTTCAAAAATTCGCACGGCCTGTTTTTTTGTAATGCCAATACCCGTGTCGATGACTTCAATCCTCGCTTTGTCTTTGGTTAGCGGATGCGTTGAAATGGTGACTCGAACAGATCCCTGTTCAGTAAACTTGATGGCATTTGCGACAAGGTTGTGCAGAACCTGTAAAAGACGATGGCCGTCGCCCAGCCGTGATTTTTGCGGATCACATTCGCACTTGATTGAGAAAGAAAGGCCTTTGCCTTGTGCGTTCGCGCTGTGAAGGTTTTCAACTTTGCGCGCAATATCGCCGAAAGTGAACGGCGCTTTTTCAAGCTCAATTCGGTTGGCTTCGATTTTCGAAAGATCAAGCAAATCATTGAGCAGCATCAGCATCAGGTCGCCGGAATCGCGAATGGCGCGAAGCTTGTCTCGCTGCGCGGGCGTCAGCTCATCTTTATCGAGAGCATCCGCCATACCGAGAATGCCGTTCATAGGCGTTCTGATTTCGTGGCTCATATTGGCGAGAAACGCTGACTTCGCTTCGCTCGCCTGTTCTGCAACCGCCTGCCGTTTCAGTGCTTCTTCACGCGACTGACGCATGCCGGCGCTTGCTGACTGATACTCCTTAAAGGCGACAGCCAGATGCGAAACGTACAATAGCCCGGCCACAATCAATGCAGACGCGCCAACGCGCCCCGGCTCGGCGTTCGTCGCTACGGAATAAAGCGGCAATCCAAAGAAATAGATTGAGTGCGGGATAATGGACGAGAAGAACGTGCGCTTTTCGTGGTGCATATGCATTGTGACATGCAATAGCGCGCCGGCGAGCCATAATATGGCGAACATTTTTCCCGCATTGCCCCACAGACACCAAAGCAGCACCGGAAAAAATGAGTAGATGAATGAGGCCTGCGCGCCGTTTGCGCATAAGGCAATCCATTCAGACTTGGTCGCCGGCTTTACCCGCATTGGGTCGCGGAATGGTTTCCAGAAGTGATTGTCGACCATTTGGCTGACGCTCACCGCAAAAAACCACGCGCAGGAAAGAACCGGACTGACAGCCGCCCAGAGAATGCAGGCCCCGACGCCCGCAATAATGAAACGCGTCGCAAGCTGATGCCGCCGCGTTTGCGCGGTAGCGATCAACCCCGAAAGAACCGAAGGTTCGAGGGCATGGCCGGCCCGCTCACCCCCGGGCATGGCGTTATCCATTGCGCAGCTCCCGACAATACGCTTTGGACAGAACCTAGAAGGGAGTTCTTAACGCCTGCCTACCTGAAGGGCGTTGAACCGTATCAATTCGGCACATTTTCAAAATGCTACCGCTGGCAATCGTAAAAATCGCCCATACCGAGGAGGTCCGTGAGGGCCTGCATGACGGCGAAGCTCTCATCCATCAGCGCCGGGTCGGCGAGATCTTCCGGCAATATGCGGTCGCGGTAGTGCGCTTTTACAAGAGTTTCTAGCGCCGATATTTTAGCGTCATCGAGAATGAATTGCTGATCCGCCGCCGCCGCTTCCTGTTCCGACAGAACGACACGCAGGCGCAGACATGCCGGGCCGCCGCCATTGCGCATGGACTCGCGCACGTTCTTGTAGATGACGCGGTTGATCGGGTTGTTTTTTGAAAGCGTTTCATCGACGAAGGCTTTGACGCGTTCGTTTTCTTCCGACTCCTGCGGCAGGAGCAATGCCATCTCACCGCCTGGTAGTGTAAAAAGCTGTGAGTTGAATAGATAGGATTTGATGCAGTCGTCGAGCGAAACGGCGGATGCCGGCGCCTCGACGATTTCAACAAACGGCGCCTTCTCGCGGATCGCGGCGTAGGCGCCTTCGCGGTCGGCAAAACTTTGCTCATGCAGGAACAGCACGGTCCCGTTGGCGACCCCGACCACATCGTTGTGGAACGCGCCCGCATCGAGCGCGGTTGCCGATTGTTGAACGAATACGGTTTGCGCGGGATCGAGCAGGTGATTGCGGGAGACCGCTTCGCTAGCGCGTTTTTTCTGGCGCGCGGGAAACTTCTCGCCGTCTTCGCCGTAAACGAACAAATGAACACCCGTATCGCCGTGGCTTTCACAAAGCCGTCCGTGGTTCGCCGCACCCTCATCGCCGAAATGGATGGCGCCCGGCAGCGGCGGATGGTGGACGAAAAATCTATCGTCTTTGAAAACATGTTTGAGAACACGCGACGTCGTATCGGCCTCGATGGACCGATGGAAATTCGCCGCCAGGTTCGCTGCCGTGAAATGCACCTTGCCGTCTCCCGTGTCGGGCGACGGCGCGACGGTTCCGGCATTCGCCGTCCACATGGAAGATGCGGCGAAGCAGTTGGCGAGCAGTTGCGGCTCTGTCTTCGCCGCCTTTTCAACGACCTGTTTGTCGGAACCTGAAAACCCCAGCGCGCGCAAGGTTTTCAGATGCGGGCGATCCTGCGGCGGCAGGAACCCCTGCTTCAATCCTAATTCCATGGCCGCGCGCATTTTCTGAAGGCCCTGCAGCGCCGCCTCGCGTGGGTTCGACGCCGCACCCTTGTTGGTCACGGATGCGATATTGCCGAAGGAAAGCCCCGCATAATTATGCGTCGGACCGATCAAGCCGTCGAAGTTGTATTCGTTATAGGTCATGCGGGGCTACCCGTTTCGCCGTTTCTTACGCCCGTCTTATCCCTATAGGCGGGACATGCAAGGCGCCCCGCGCTATCGTGCGTTCGTAATTCAGAAAATACCGAACCGGAGCCCCGCCATGCCAAAAGTTTTGTCAGTCTTGACCTTTTTATTCATTTTTTTTGGCGTTGGCGCATGTGCGAGTGAGGCGCCCGCCGAACGGGAACGCTTGGCCGGCGGATTTATCGCCATTGTCGCCTCCAGCGCCGAGGAAAGCAGCAAATGGTATCAGCGAACTTTCGAGCTTGAGTTGCAGCGCGAGCTATCCGGCGATGCCTACAAAATCCATCTCCTTAGAGGCGATGCGGGCATCGTTGAAATTATCGAATTCATTCCGTCTGCGCCCGAGAATACAGAGCGGACCATCGGGTTATTCAAGGCGGGGTTTATTCTTGACGACTTCGATGTGCGCGTGGCGCAATGGCGCGAAGACGGCGTTGAATTTTTCGGCAATGGCGAGGTGTTTCTGGATGAGGCCTTACAGCTTCATTCAGTGATTATTCTCGATCCTGATGGCAATCGGATTCAGGTATTTGGTGGTGAGTAAGGTTTCGACAGAATAGACTTAATTAATTCGGCTACTTATTTTGAAACCTAGAAAGCAACTCTTGGAAAAAGAGCATGACAAGCGCGGCAACAGCGGACCCTCCAAACACAACCAGCAAAAAAATTCCTAGCCTTGCTCTGATATTATCGAGTGCTTGGCCTAACGGAATGCTGTCAGTTGTCGCCAGAAATTGAAATAAACCAACCAACAACATCGCAAGCAGAATAATTAGATATATCCAAATGAACTTGCGAAGCATCACCTCACCCCGACCTGATCTTCCGTCAGCGGAACAAGCGTCTCGGCTTCCATCGAAGCGACCGGATAGCCGCAATAGTCGGCGGCGTAATAGGCGGAGGGGCGGTGATTGCCGCTGTCGCCGATCCCGCCAAAAGGCGCCGCGCCCGACGCGCCGGTGGTCTGGCGGTTCCAGTTGACAATGCCGGCGCGTGACAGCGCCAGAAACCGGTCCCATTTCGCGCGGTCGTCGGACAAGAGCCCTGCCGACAAACCGAACTTGGTCTTGTTGGCGCGGGCGATGGCTTCGTCAAAATCGGCGACGCGCCAGACCTTCAACAGCGGGCCAAAATGTTCTTCGTCCGGCACGGCGTCGGCGCGCGTTACATCGACGATGCCGGCCGTCACGAACGCCGCGCCCTCGTCGCGCACGGAAAGATTGCGGATCGCCTCGCCGTCCCCATCAAGTAGCTGATCGAAAGCGCGCTCCAGTCCTTCGGCGACCTTCGGCGTAATTACCGGCCCCATGAAAGGCTGCGGTTCGTCAAACGGCGCGCCGATGATCAACCGGTCGGTGAGTTTCGCCAACGCTTCAATCGCCTTGTCGCCGGCCGCGCCTTCAGGCACGATCAGGCGGCGCGCGCAGGNNCTGGTCAGGAACGCCGACTGCACGACCGCCAGCGCCGCCGCCTCCACGTCTTTCGTATCCCACCAGATCAGCGGATTGTTGCCGCCGAGTTCGAGCGCAAGAATAACGTCCAGCCGGTCGACGAACTGTTTGTGAATGACGAGGCCGGTCTTTGCGCCGCCGGTGAAGAGCACGCCGTCGACTTCAGCGCCGGTCAGCGCCGCGCCGGTCTCGCGCGCGCCCTGAATGAGATTCACGACGCCGTCGGGCACGCCCGCCTCGACCATCCGTTCGACGATGAACGCGCCCGGCCCCGGCGTCATTTCGGAAGGTTTGAATACGACCGTGTTGCCCGCAATCAGCGCCGGCACGATGTGACCGTTGGGCAAATGCGCGGGAAAATTGTAAGGCCCGAGCACCGCCATGACGCCATGCGGTTTGTGGCGCAGCACCGCATGAGTCGCGCCGGAGTTGCTCGCGCGCTCGCCGGTGCGTTCGTGATAGGCCTTGATGGAAATATCGACCTTGCCGGAAACGGTCGCCGCTTCGGTTTTCGTTTCCCAATACGGCTTGCCGGTCTCGCGGGAGATCAATCGCGCCAGATCGTCAGCATCGCGTTTGATCAAGTCACGATAACGCTCCATAATTTCGATACGCGCGCCGAGCGGCGTCAGCGCCCATTTTTCAAACGCCTTTCGCGCCGCACTGGCCGCATCGGCGACATCGGATTTCGTTGCAGCCTTGCCGGACCATACGCTCTCGCCCGTTGACGGGTCGAAACTCGAAAACTCTGCGCCAGCGCCGTCGCGCCATTCACCGTTGATCAGGATTTTGTTGGTCATAAGCTCACCACTTTACCGCGCGCACTTCATCGCCCGCCTTGACGCCCAGCGCATCGGCGGTTTCCTTCGTGACAGTCAGCCCGTCGCCGTCCGCCTTTGCAGGACCGCGCGCCGAACGGAAATTTTTCAGAAACCCCGCCGCCATCAGATGAACGGGCGCGCCTTTTTCGTCCGTTGGGCCCGGATCGGCGATAACGGCTTTATAAACCTTGCTGTTCCGGATCGTTGCAATGTCATCGATATGCGCATCCACCAGCGGCCCGCCGTCGAACACATCAATATAGCCGCGAAACGCAAAGCCTTCGCGCAAAAGCATATTGAAGGCCGGCAGGGCGTCATCATGGGGCTTGCCAAGCACGTCGCGCGCCGCCTTCGGCAGCAACGCCACATAGATCGGATGGCGCGGCAGCAGGTCGGAAATAAACTGGTTGCCGAGCGCAGAGTTCGTCATGTCAGCGTCTTCAAAATCCATGTCAAAAAAGAGTTTGCCGAGCGACTCCCAGAAAGGCTGCACGCCTTTCTTGTCACGCCAGCCGCGCAGTTCCGCGCAGACCGGATCGGCGACCAGTTTGCGATGTTGCGCAATAAACAGGTATCGGGTCTTTGCGAGCAGCTTACCGAACCCGCCGCCGCGCGCTTCCGGTGAGAGAAACAGCGAGCCCACTTCACCGCAACCGGTAAAGTCATGGGTCGGCACCAGCAACCGCCGCTCGACGCGTTTCTTCAGCTGTTTCGATACGTGTACAGTCTTGTTGATGCGATAATTGACGAAGCCGTAGTCAAGGCCGATGGCGGAAAAAATAGCGGCCGTGCCGAGAATTTTACCCTGATCTTCCAGCACCAGCATGTAGACTTCGCCTGATGGCGAGTCGGCGTTCGCCTCATAGCTGTCGATGGAAAAATCAATTCGCGCGCGCAGCGTATCCGGATCGGATGGCAGATTGGTCATGCCGCCGCCGGACTGTTTGGCGAGCGCCAGCACCTGATCGAAATCTTCGCGCCGCACCGGGCGCATCACAGCCGAAGTCATCAATGCGTCTCCGTCGCGCCCGGATTGGCGATAGCGCCGCCGGCAATCTTCAAAAGTAATAACGCGGATAGTTTTGCGCGCTCAACGAGACTATCGAGCTTCGCATATTCCTGCGCTGAATGAATGTTGGCGCCCCTGACGCCCAGCGTATCAATCACCGGAATGCCTGCAGCGGCGATATTGTTGCCGTCGCAGCACCCGCCGGTCGGTTTCCAGTCGATAGCAAGCCCCAGGTCCTCTCCCGCGGCGCGAAGGGCATGAAAGAACTTTTCAAGTTGTGGGGTCATCGGCTTAGGGGGACGGGTAAAACCACCGTTCAGTTCCGCGCTGTAACCTTCGCGGCCATCAATCTCATTGATGATCGCTTCTGCCTGTTCGAGCAGCCAGCCGGAGTCTTCGGGCTGTTCGACGCGCACATTGAACCGCACAATGGCAAGATCAGGCACCACATTGTTCGGCCCGCCGCCATCAACGCGCGCCACGTTTACGGTCAAGCCGTCGCGCTTGCCAGAAAGGTTATCGACGCCCGAAATGAAATCAGCCGCGGCCGCAAGCGCATTGCGCCCCAGGTGATGTTCGCGCCCGGCGTGAGCGCTTTTTCCGCGTATCACCGCCGCAAAATTCCCGCTGCCCTTGCGCGCGCCGGCAAGCGTACCATCCGCCAGCGCTGGTTCGTATACACAGGCGAACTGCGCGCGCTTTGCGGCCTCTGTCAGCATGTGGGCAGAGCCATGCGAGCCGATCTCTTCATCGGCGTTGACCAGCACTTCGTATCCGATGCGATCGGCCAGCGATGATCGCTCAATCGTCTGCAGCGCGTAGAGCATCACCAAGAGCCCGCCCTTCATGTCGGCGGCGCCCG
>DGNI01000011.1:23831-45715 GCA_002388885.1 Parvularculaceae bacterium UBA4496
TGATCCTTGGCGAACACCGTATCCATGTGACCGGACAGAAGCACGCGCACTGGCGCCTGTGGCCGTTTGACGAGACGCAGCATGTCGCCCACGGGCTGATTGACGGTCTCGCCTTCGCGGGTGACGATTTCCTGGGTTCTGGAAGTAACCGTCTCGATATCGGCTTTCAGCTCACCGAACGCTTCGGCAAGCGCGCCATGCATGGCGGCGAGACCGTTGAGGTTGCCGCTCCCGGAATTAATCGCGCACCACGCCCGAAGGCGCTCGGTCATTGGACCGCGCTTATCATCCAGAAAGGCGAGGTCGGCTTTATAATCGTGATTGCTGCTCATCGTCCAAAGCACTAGCGAAGGCCGCGAATCCCCGCAAGGGAGGCTTTCACCGGGCGCGAATCCTTTACCAACACGTCGTTTCTTCTCGGGGCGAAGCGCCCTATAGTTCTCAGACAAAATCAGAGACGGTTAAGACGGGCATAGTTGTAGCGGCATGTTGAAATTCATTGAAACCCTGCTCGCCACCTGGGCGGAGGGCGCGCGGCGGGCTGGGACTGCGCTGGCGGCGTCGGTCCTGTTTCTCGCGATCCTCGCCGGGTTCTACGCGGCGACCAATCTCAAGGTGAACACCGACACCAGCGCCATGCTGGACCCGGCACTGCCGTTTCAGACACGCGCCGCGGAATTGCGTGACGCCTTCCCGCAAATCAAGGAAGACGTGATTATCGTCGTCCGGGCGCCAAGCCTTGACGAAGCGGACGCCTATGCGGCGCGTTTGCGCGAAACACTCTTAAGCCATGATCATTTCACCGCCGTTTTCGCCCCGGCGCAGGAGCCGTTCTTCCGCGAGAACGGTCTTCTTTATTTAAGCGAGAGCGAACTTGAAGGACGCCTGACGCAAATGTCACAGGCGTCAGGACTGATCGAAACGCTGATCAAAAGTCCGACCGTCGGCACGCTCTTCACCACCATGGCGGAGAACGATGAACTCGCAGAGCGTTCCGATCTCGGACAGGAAACACTGCAGCGGATATATGCTGAACTTGCCGACGTCACCGAAGCAAGCCTCGCCGCAGAACGCCGTCCGTTTTCATGGCTTGGCGCGATTGATGAGGAAATGTCCGCCAAGGACGCGCATACGAGGCTGATCTACGCCACGCCCGTTCTCGACTATACGCGTCTGCAGCCGGCGAAGNNNNCAGCGGCTCAACGAAGAATTCGGCGGACGCGTTGAGACCTACATCACCGGCGACCCGGCGTTGCGGCTTGAAGAACTCGAAGCCGTCACCACCGGCATAGGCTATTCGTTCCTGTTATCGTTCATTCTCGTTACGTTGTTGTTGCTGCTTTGCTATCGCTCCGTCGCCATGGCGGCACTGACGCTTGTCGGGCTGATCATCACGCTCACACTCACATCGGCCTTTGCGGCGGCGTTCATGGGCGAACTCAATCTTGTTTCAGTCGCATTTACGGTGTTGCTGGTCGGTTTGGGATTGGATTTTGCGATCCACCTGTTCCTGCACATTCAGGAGCGCCGCGCCGCCGGACAGGATAATTCCGAAGCACTGAAAGGCGCTCTGCATGAAGTCGGCCCGGCGCTGGCGCTTGCCGGACCAACGACCGCCCTCGCCTTTCTCTCCTTCGTGCCGACGAAGTTCGACGGCATCGCCCAGCTTGGCGTGATCGCCGCCGTCGGCGTCATCATCGCACTCCTGGTGACCATAACATTCGGCCCTGCGGCGCTTGCGCTGTTCAAGGGCCGGCCGCGCCAGACCTCGGACGGTCAGGTACGAAAGCTGTTTGACTCCATTTCAAAAGTGTCAGGCCCGATTGCGATCATTACAATCCTTCTCGGCGTTGCTGCGCTCTTCCTGATGCCGCAGGTCCGGTTCGACGCCGATCAGATGGCGCTTAGAAATCCGAACGCGCCGTCGGTTCAGGGCTTCAACCTGTTGTTCGAGGACGCGCAAACGCTGCCCTATCGCCTCAGCCGGCTTGTTGACTCCGAGGAACAGGCCGTAGCGACAACGGAAGCCGCCAGCGCCCTCGAAACGGTGGACGCCGTGCGCTCCCTCCCCGACTTTGTGCCGGACGCGCAGGATGAAAAGCTCGAACTCATTGATTTCGGCGCCGGCACGCTGGTCTTTGCGCTCGACGCCGAGCCCGGTTCGGTCGAAGGCCCGCCCGCAGCTGCAGGCGTCGAAGCATTAGAAGAGCGGCTAAGCGACGCCTATTCCGACGGTGCCGGCGCACGCCTCGCCGGACTGCTTGCACAAATCGATACGAATAACGAAGCGCAACTCGCACTGCTGGAAGAAAACAGTTTCGCGTTCTGGCCGCAGCTTGTGTCTCTTTTACGCGCGCAGATGAGTCCCGATTACATTGAAATTGAAACGCTGCCGGAAGCGTTGCGTTCGCGCTATTTGAGCGAAGACGGCCAATGGCGCGTCGATATCATGCCCAAAGCCGACGTGCGTGATTTCAAAGCGCTCGATGATTTTGTTGATGAAGTTGAAGCGGTCATTCCCGATCTCGCCGGCGGCGCCTATCAGGCGCGCAAGGCGGGCGAAACGATTTCACAGGCAATGCTACAGGCGACCGGCATCGCGTTCGGCATCATTTCAGTGTTCCTGCTCATTCTGGTGCGCCGCCCGCGAACGGTATTGTTGATGCTGTTTCCGCTGGCGCTAGCGGCGGTGCTGACCGCGGCAACCGGGGTCATTCTCAACATCCCGTTCAACTACGCCAACGTGATCGTGCTCCCGCTCCTCATCGGCATCGGCGTCGATAGCGGCATCCACCTCGTCATGCGCCAGCGCCAGATCGAGGCGGGCGAAGGCATATACGGCACATCGACGCCGCGCGCGGTCCTGTTCGCGGCGCTGACCACGGTGGCGTCTTTCGGCAGCCTGATGCTCTCGCCCCATCGCGGCACCGCATCCATGGGCGAGCTTTTATCCATCGCGATACTGTTCACGCTGATCTGCACCCTCATCGTGCTGCCAGCGGCCTTCCGCTACGAGGAAAAACGGTTTTGAAGCAGGGTTAGAGCAAACCCGCTTCTTAAAATGATTTCAGCGCTCTAGTGAGCAAAATTAACCAGAACCTTCAAAAAGTGCAGCTGAACGACCTCCCGTATAGAGGGCCTTCATCCTGAGGAGCCCCCAATCCCGTCCTTCGAGACGCGTTCACTTCGTGAACGCCCTCAGGATGAGGGGATTGGGGGCGTCTCGAAGGACGCCGATACGTGACCGGGAATTCATGGGCCGCCGCCGGTTTGACGCCTGACTGCTGGATTTCCGCCGCAATCGTCCCATATTGACCAAAACCTGTACCGGCCGGGGCGCACCCGGCAGCACGCATTCAAGAGGGTAGCCGTCATGTTCATGTCCCGTTTTCGCATTCTCGCCGCACTGATCGCCGCCTCCGCCGCGACGCCCGCGATCGCGCAGGAAGCCGGCGCCACAGCCGAGGCCGAAGCGGAGGTGAGCGCCATCGACGGCGCGACCGAGTTTGCAAAAAAGCTGACCGCCGACGCGACAGCGGCGCTGAACGCCGACAAGCCCGAAGCCGAGCAGCTCGAAGATTTCCGTCAGGTGCTGGCCGACGGCATGGCGCTCGACGTCATCGGCAAATTCATGATCAGCGAAACGCGCAAATCCATGAACGACGAACAAATCGCGCGCTATGACGCCATCTTCCCGCAATACCTCACCAAACTCTACGCCGAACAGTTCAAGGACATAGTCGGCAAGCCGCTGGAAGTGGTCGAGGCGAAGGAATACGGTTCGCGCGACGTGATCGTCAGAACGAAGTTCGACCGCAAGGATGGCGGGCCCATCATGGTTGACTGGCGCGTGCGGAAACTGAAATCCGGCGAGCGCAAGGCCATCGACATTATCGTTCAGGGCGTGTCGATCATGCTGGTCAAGCGCGAGGAGTTTTCATCCTTCGTCGCCGCCAATGGCGTCGATGCGCTGATGGACAGGCTGGAAAGCGAAGCGGCTTAAACGATTCAAGAGTTGGCTAGCTGAAATAGAATCAGCTCAATAGATTTCCATCACTCTAGAATCTCCCTGAGGAGTAAACTCGATGATTACAGCTTCGTATGGGCTTTCGTCTGTGAAAAAATCTACATAGTCACCAGACCTTAAATTCATACGGAGCGTGAGTAACGTTGGCAATTCAAACGATTCAGGCGTTTGACCAATCAGCAGCCAAACGGGAATTTCGTTAGGGCCTTCTTCCCAAGTAAACTGGCGGTTATTTAAAGAAAATGCCGCTTTTTCCATTGTTTGAATGCGAACAAGACCGCCAAACGAAAGTTGAAAGTCATAAGCGCCTAGACCCACGAAGTGGATAGCTTCGCCTTTGCATTCCTGATTCAAATGCGGAAGGATATCGTTGTCGAATTTTCGCATACTGAAATTAGAAACTAACTCTTCCGTTCAAACACAAAATCCGCAGCGCCTTTGAGCGGCGCGGCGGCGTTGCCAAAACGGTCGAGATGCGATTTGCAGCGCTCGACGAGTTCCGCCGCCTTTGACTTGGCGCCGTCCATGCCGAGCAGCTTGATGAATGTCGCCTTGTCCATTTCCGCATCCTGCCCCGCGGGCTTGCCGAGGGTTTCGGCGTCCTGCGTCGCATCGAGAATGTCATCGACGATCTGAAACGCGAGCCCGAGATCCTCGGCATAGGCGGCGAGCGCCGCCACTTCGTCGCTTGAGGCTTCCGCGATCAGACCGCCGCCGACCGCGCCGAAGCGGATCAGCGCGCCGGTCTTGAGCCGCTGTAACTGCGTGACGCCTTCGAGATCGAAATCCTTCTGCTCCGCATAGATGTCGATCATCTGGCCGCCGACCATGCCTACCTTGCCGGAGGCGCGGGCAAGCTCCAGCGCAACCGCGCAGCGCACATTCCCGTCCGGGTGGGTTTCCGGCTCGGCGAGAATTTCAAACGCCTGCGTCAGCAGCGCATCCCCGGCGAGGATCGCCGTCGCATCATCAAACTTTTTGTGTACCGAAGGCCGTCCGCGGCGCAGGTCGCTATCATCCATGGCCGGCAGATCGTCATGCACGAGGCTATAGCAGTGGATCATCTCAACGGCGCAGCCGACGCGGATCGACCGCGCGCGCGGCGCGCCGAACATGTCCGCCGCGGCGATGACCAGAAAGGGCCTGAGGCGCTTGCCGCCGTCGAGCGCGCCCCATCGCATGGCGTCAACGACCCGGCCGAGCGGGCCTTCGCTTTGCAGTAAAAACTCATCCAGCGCCGTTTCGATCAGGGCTGCAGTTTCTTTTATTGTGCTTTCGAATGCAGACATTTACCCGAAGCTCTCTTCCCCGCTCATCCCGGCGAAAGCCGGGATCCAGTAACTAAAGACACGAATTTAAATTCTGGATTCCGGCTTTCGCCGGAATGACCGGTGGATAGGCCGCAATGAAAAAAAACGCCACCCTGCCGGAAAAAGTCACCGCCGCGTCACGAATCCCGAGCCGTCGCACTCGCCGCACATCCGCGCGATGAACCCGCGCTTGCCGCGCCCGCCGCAATCGGCGCAGATCGCTTTCTTCGCGTTACCGCCCAGAAAACTCGCGAGCATATCGACAGGCTGGTCATCCGCCGGCGCCGGCGCGACATTCATGGCGAAGTTGCGCGCCGCCTCCATGCGCGCTGCCGGGAACGCCGCGGTCAACGAAGAGCCCTCGCCCGACAGGCCGTGCAGCGTCAGCATCAGGTCGCGCCGCCACTGTTCCATGATCAGCTTGAACTGCCCGGCGTCGAATGCGCCGGTGACCGCAAGCCCGGCCATCAGGAAAAGATCGCTGCCTTCGAGCGAAACCATGGAGATATGGAGATTCCGGTTCAGCGATTCGATCAGCCGCATGTCGACAGGAAAGCCCACGAACCGCGCCAGGAACCCCATCTCGGCGATTTTGCCCGTTGCCGGCCCTGTCTGCATCAGCGCCACCACGAAGTTTACGCCGTTATCTTGCACCCCGAAAACCTTTAGCGGCCCGTCCTCGCCCAGCGTTTCGAGCGCGCCGAACTGGCCCTCAAGCGCTGACATGACCTTGGCTAGCGGCCACGCCGTCTCGGCCCCGCCACCGGTAAATCTGGAAAACATCGCCCCAACCCCTTCAAACAAAACCCCGATTGGCGAGGCTACACGACGGCCGCCGGGCCGCCAAGGGCGTTACAATCCGGTCACAAGTCTTGAAAACCCGGCCGGGCGGGCCGAGTTATTTTGCACTGCAGCGCAAGACGCGATATAGCTGGCTCGAAAGTTCCAAATCGCGGTTGTAGCCGCAGCGCGCCCGTGAAATAACGCGCGTTCAGGTAGATTCTTAAGTATTGGCGAGGGGGCGTTTCCATGTCCGATCGGGCGAAGACGTCAAATCATGAAGAAATAAAGGTGGTTCTCGCCCAGCCGCGCGGCTTCTGCGCCGGGGTTGAGAGGGCCATTGATATCGTCGAACGGGCGCTCAAGAAATACGGCGCGCCCGTCTATGTCCGTCACGAGATCGTCCATAACAAATTCGTCGTCGATACGCTGCGCGAGCGCGGGGCGATTTTTGTCGAGGAGGTCGATGAAATCCCAACCGGCGCCGTTACGGTTTTTTCGGCTCATGGCGTCGCGAAAAAGGTCGAAAACGGCGCCCTTGTGCGCGAACTCGACGTTATCGACGCTACCTGCCCGCTGGTGACAAAAGTCCACAAGGAGGGCCGGCGTTACGCGGAAAAGGGTTACGACATCGTCCTGATCGGCCATATCGGTCATCCGGAAGTCGAAGGCACGCTCGGGCAAATTCCGGGTACGGTGCATGTGATTTCCGAACCGGAAGATGTCGCCGGATTGCAGGTCGCTGACCCGGAGCGCGTCGCTTTCGTTACACAGACGACCCTGTCCGTGAACGACACCAAGGACGTCATCGCAGCGCTGAAAGGACGTTTCCCGAACATCATCGGCCCGGACACGCGCGATATCTGCTATGCGACGCAGAACCGTCAGACTGCTGTCATCGCCATGGCGAAACAGGTGGACTTGCTGCTGGTTGTCGGCGCGCATAACAGCTCCAATTCTAATCGGCTTCGCGAGATCGGCGAGAATTTCGGTATTCCGAGTTACCTGATCGAAGACGCCACCATGTTCGATCCGGCCTGGCTCGACGGTGTTAAAACGGTCGGGCTGACCGCTGGTGCGTCCGCCCCCGAAACGCTGGTGCAGGAAACCATTGCGCGTCTTCGGAATTACAGAAACGTGACCGTCGAATCCCTCGACGGCGTTCAGGAAAACATTCACTTCAAACTGCCCAAGGAACTTTCAGACGTCGAGCGTCCGAAAGACGCCATGGAAGCCTGGGCCGTCAGCACCGCTTAATCACAAGAAGACCGAAACAACCGTAATCGTCCGGAGAACAGCAATGTCAGTATCGCTTCACCAGCAAATCCGCGTCGGCGCCTATGTGGCGAAGCAGACCCTTATGGGCCGCGAGAAATATCCGCTGGTGCTGTTTCTGGAGCCGCTGTTCCGCTGCAATCTCGCCTGCCCCGGCTGCGGCAAGATCGATTATCCGGCGCCGATCCTCAACAAGCGCCTTTCAGTTCAGGAATGCCTCGACGCTGTTGACGAATGCGGCGCGCCGGTTGTGGCTGTGCCGGGTGGCGAACCGCTGATCCACAAGGAAATCGGCGAGATCGTCGAAGGCATCGTCAAGCGCAAGAAATTCGTCTCGCTTTGCACCAATGCGCTGCTGCTCGAAAAGAAACTGCACCTGTTCAAGCCGTCGCCGTTCCTGTTCTTCTCTGTGCACCTCGATGGCCTCGAAGAAGAACACGATCACGCGGTCGATCAGAAAGGCACGTTCAAGATCGCCATACAAGCGATCAAGGCGGCGCAGGACGCGGGCTTCAACGTCAACGTCAACGCGACGATCTTTGACAACATGACGGCGGAACAGGTCGCCGACTATCTTGATTTCGCGACGGATCTCGGCGTCGGCATTTCGATCTCGCCGGGCTACGCCTATGAGCGCGCTGAAGACAAGGATCATTTCCTCTCGCGCGAGAAAACGAAAAATCTCTTCCGCGACATATTCAAGATCGGCAAGGAACGCGGACGCAAGTGGAATCTCTCGCACTCATCGCTGTTCCTGAACTTCCTCGCCGGCAATGAAGAATATCTCTGCACGCCATGGGGCTCGCCGACGCGCAACGTCTTCGGCTGGCAGAAACCCTGCTACCTCCTCGGCGAAGGCTATGTCTCAAGCTTCAACGAGCTTATGGAAACCACCGAGTGGGAAAAATACGGCACGGGTAAATACCAGAAATGCTCGAACTGCATGGCCCATTGCGGCTACGAGCCGACAGCGGCCATGGATGCGGTCAAGAACCCGCTCAAGATGTTCCGCATCCCGGACATGTTCAAAATCAAAACCGAAGGCCCGATGGCGCCGGAAATCGATCTTTCGAATGCACGTCCTGCTGAGGACATGCACGAAGAACTCGTCGCCACCGAAATGTCAAAGATCGAGGCTGAGAAAAAGGCCGCCAAAGAGCGTGCCGAGGTCGCGGCGTAAGGCTTTCGTCGCCGCGGCGCTGTCGGCGCCGAGCTTCATCAATTCCGGAAACTGTCTGGGGTCGCGCAATGCGGCCCCTAATGTTTTGAAGACGCGCGTCGAGCCGTCCGGCGCCACAGCATTGAGCGCTGCGGCGGGCAGCGCGCGATCGGCGGGGTCGGCTATGGCGCGAATGGCCGCGAATGGCGCGCCGGCCCTTGCCGCGGCCCGCGCCGCGCCATGGCTTTCCATATCGACGGCGACGCATCCGTGATTATGAAAAAGCGCCGATTTTTTCATTGTGCTGTCGATAATTTCGTCCGCGCCGAAGAGTTTCACAAATCTGTACCCATCCCGGTCATCCCGGCGGAAGCCGGGATCCATCTTGCCAGTTTTTTCTGGACCCCGGCTTCCGCCGGGGTGAGCGGATTGAATGGTCGCAAGCAAATACCGGTCGCTCGTATAAACCGAGCCGTCATCGGCAATTACCATATCGCCTATCACGAGATCGCCCGGCCTCAGCGCCGGATCGAGCCCGCCGGAAACGCCCACGGAAATGATGGCGCTCGCGCCCTGCTCACAAAAATCCCGTGCAATCTCCTCAGCGCGCGCGGCGTTGGCGCCGGAGACACCGATGCGGATTTTTGATTGATCGACGCTTGCCCGAACAGCAGCCGCCTCGGATTTCAGGCCGCAGATGACAGCTATGAAACTCACTTTATTCGTTTTCCAAAAAGCGTGAATGATCCGGGCTGCATAAGATAAGGGCTATTTTGAACCTTGATGTCATTTTCGCGAGCTGTAGCTAACAACCCATAAAAACCTTGTAGTAAATTTGAGAATGTTACCTTGCCTTCGACTGTAATAATCTGCGGTCCGTTTGTACCCATTTTAATTTCAGAAACTTCGTTCCATGCCACTGAAATCTTTCTAAATGGAGCAGAATACTCAAAACGATCAGAACGATACCGAAATCGTGCAAGATGAGTGAAGTTAAAATTCCACAAAAACAGAACACCCATCCCTATCATAAGAATCACAAAAATTTGGGCATACCATCCTTTATCCAGAACACCTCCTATCATTGCCAGAATGGCGAAAATTATGAATCCTATCCCAAGAATAAAAGAAAGCGCACCAAATATATGATGCGCCACAGTCCCTTTCAATTTTACTCACCCATCCGCGTCTGGCGCAGGAGTCTTTTCAGCAGATTTTAATGACCAGAACAAAGGTCCTAAGATTGCTATGGCTATAGCAAGCATCAAAACAATGCCGATCCAAGCATCCATGGCTATGACCTTTTGGCTGTAGAAGATAGCGCCAACTCAGCCGCCTTCTCCCCCGACCTTATCGAGCCTTCAATTGTCGCGGGAACGCCGGTGTCAATGTGATCGCCGGCAAGGAAGACGTTGCGCCATTGCGTCTCGGGTTTGAGGCGCTTGCGTGCGCCCTCCGGCGACTGGTCGGGCGTTGCGCGCTTTTCACGGATGACGCGTACGCGCTCATATTCCTCATCGCCAAGGTCCAGCGCCACTTGCGTTTCACGCCAGATTTTTGCGACCACATCGTCATTGGGCCGGTCGTCCGTACCAATCGCGTTCGACGCCGACGTCGTCAGGCTTATGACATCGTCACGAACAAACGCCCACTGACCGTCCGATCCGATCATGCCGATGAACGGCCCGTCGCCGAGCGCCTTTGTCGGGACCGGCTTCGCCATCCGGTAGTGAATGTTCAAAATACTGGCGTCGTCGCCGGGCGGATCGATATCGGGCAACAAATCTTTCAGCCGGGTCGGCGGAATGGCGAAGATCACCATGTCGCCTTCTTCAAGCGTGACGGTTTCGTCAGCGAAGTTGAGGCTCGTGGCCTCGCCGCCCTCCATCCAGACGCCGCGCACCCGCGCGCCCAGACGTACAACGCCGCCATTTTGCTCAATGAATTTCACTGCCGGGTCGATAAACGCATGGCCGAGCCCCGAGCGCGCGGTCAGCGGGATGCAAGCCTGACCGCCGAGCAGGAATGTTTCGCGGATAACCCGCCATAACAGTTTCGCCTGCCCCTTCGCCGGCGTCGTATTGAGCACCGCCAGCGTCAGCGGCTCCCAGAAGCGCTCATAAAGCGGGCTCTTTGTGTCGACCACGTCCTCAACTGTTTTGTCATTACCCGCGAACGCAATCCCCGCCGCCTTGACGTAGTCCATGACGCCGGTATCCGGCACCCGCCATTGTTTGTCGAACACCCAGAACGGGATCGGCCCCTCATTGATGCGCACGGTCCAGCGCTTGCCAGATTGCACATCGACAAACGGATAGATCGCGAATTGCGGGCCGGTGAGCGGGTCTTCGGCGCCAATGCGTTTCAAATAAGACAACGCCGACTTGTTGCCAGACATGATCAGGTGGTTGCCGTTGTCGATCTCACGCTCGAGATGCTTGTCATAAAACGTGCGGCAACGCCCGCCCGCTTGCCCCGCGCCTTCATAGACGGTGACCTTCACGTCGTTTTCAATAAGGCGCACCGCTGCTGCAAGACCGGAAAGCCCGGCGCCGATAATATGAATACGGCTCATTGTTGCGCCTCAGCTCTCGTCAGTTTCGGCGCGGCGAGCCAGCGCATGGCGATCATCGCCTTTTCGTGTTTGGGGATCATGACGCGCGGCTGGCCGTTGTCCCATCCGCGCGCCGTCATCTTGTCGAGATAACGCTCATAAACGCCCATCATCAACAATGCCGGGCGCAACACCTTCCAGTCCAGATGCTTGAGCGCCGCGCGGGCGCGGGCGAATTTTTCCCGCGCAATCGCCGCTATTTCTGCACGCACGCCTGGCAAGCCTGGCGCATTAACAATACCCGCGGGCGTCATTGGACAACCATGCTTTTCAAGGAACTCTTTGGGAAGATAAAGACGGCCTTCGTCTGCATCCTGTTCAATATCGCGCAGAATATTCGTGAACTGCAGTGCATCGCCAAGTGAAATCGCAAAGTCGTCGGACGCCTTTCCCGCCGGCGCGCCGAAGATCGGCATGGAAAGCTGGCCGACCGCGCCGGCCACCCGGCGCGTATAAGCGAAAAGCGTTTCGAGCGGCGGTGCGATGACGGGACCAGCCGCATCCAACTCCATCCCCTCGATCATCAAAATGAATTCATCTTTGGAGAGATTGAAGGCGCGAACCGGTTCGGTGAGCGCAACGCCTGTCGGATATTCCGGCTTGCCCTCGTAAAGCCGGCCGATTTCCTCGCGCCAGCCCTTCAGCGCCGCCATTTTTTCGTCGCGCGTTCCGCCTTCATCGGCGATGTCGTCCACCTCGCGGCAAAAGGCGTAGACAGCGTACATCGCGTCACGGCGCGGCTTCGACAGAATCCGCATACCGGGTCCGAAGGACGTTTTGGAACGCTTCACCGTTTCAAAGGCGTGACGGCGCGCCTCCTCCGGCGAGATTGAAAGTGCGGCAGTCATCAATCAACGCCTCTGCCAGCCTCGAAAAATCCCGAAACGGCGCCGCGAATGCCCGCAGAAGCGAAATCGACTTTCGAAAGCGCGACGCGCGACGCCAGCGGATCGCCCTTACGCAAAAGCCGGATTAAGCGTTCGGCAAGGCGCACGATCACCGCCGATTCCATGGCAAGTGATTTTGACTTCAGCGCCGCAGGCAGTTTGCGCGCATCCGTCATCAGGTCTTCACAACCATCGAGCATCCGGTCGATAACACATCGCAGCCCTTCCGAAAGCGCGGGCCCGTCGATGTCTTGCAGCTCGGCGTTTTCCTCCGCCAGCCAGTCGGTGAGGATATAAACGCGGTCAAGCTCGCGCTTGTCGTCGGCGCAATCCTGCAAATGATTGACGATTTGCAGCACGGTACAGAGCGCGTCGGAATAGCGGTAGCCGGATTTATCTTCGCCATGCAGATCGAGCAGGTAACGCCCGACCGGGTTGGCGGAAAGCTCGCAATAGCCGAGAAGCTCGTTCCAGTTTGCGTAGCGGTTTTTCTCTGCGTCGAGGATAAAGGCGGCGACGAGATCCGAGCCGTGCTTGGTCGTCACCTCAGTTTCACGCATGCTTTCGCGCAGGTGATGTGCTTTTTCGTATTCTTCCCCGTAACCCGGCTCGCCCTTCAGCGCGGCGTCAAACGCCGTGAGCCGTTTGATTTTTTCTTCTGGCGTCAATTCGCCATTGTCAGCGATGTCGTCGATGGCTCGCGCAAAGGCGTAATATTTCGCCACATGGGGGCGCAGACGTTTTGGCAACAGGAACGAGCCGACGGGAAAGTTTTCATCCTTCGCGCCTTTGCCCGAGGGCGTTTCCGCCGCCGGGCCGGTCGTTACAGCCATATCTTCGGTCGTTGACATGGCGGCACCTTACGGATTTCGCGGGGTTTTCCAAGCGGTTCGCGCCGGTTTTGCACAAACCGCACAAGCGCGCTAAGCCGCTCGCTATATGCTGACTTTTATCGCCTTTTTATCGCTTGCAGCCTGGGGCTGGCTGACTTTTCTCCATGGGCGCTTCTGGCGCGCCACCGAGCGTCTGAAAGATGCGCCGGCGCCCGAAAGCTGGCCCGAAATCGTCGCTATCATCCCCGCCCGGGATGAAGCCGAAACCATCGGCGAGGTGATCGCCGCGCACATGGCGGCGGATTATCCGGGCAAGTTCTCCGTCATCCTCGCTGATGACGGGTCGACGGACGGGACGGCAGAGATTGCGACCGCCGCAGCGCAGGGCGTCCATTCATTCGAAAGTATTTCCGTGCCAGAACTGCCGGAAGGATGGAGCGGCAAGTTATGGGCCGTGCATAACGGGCTTGCCCGCGCGCGCGAGGCGGCGCCCGGCGCCAAATATATATTGCTGACCGACGCAGACATACGGCTGGCCCCGGATACGCTTGCGCGCCTGGTCGCAAAGGCGGAGAACGAAAATCTCGCCCTCACATCCCTGATGGCGAAACTCGATGCGCGCGGGCCATGGGCGTCGTTTCTGATTCCCGCGTTCATCTATTTCTTTCAGAAGCTTTATCCGTTCCCGCGGGCGAACGATGCTGATGACAACCTCGCCGCGGCGGCGGGCGGATGTATGCTCGTGCGTCGCAACGCTCTTGACGCAATCGGCGGAATGGAAACCATCAAAGGCGCGTTGATTGATGATTGCGCCCTCGCGAAAGCGATCAAGGATACAACGCCGTCCACAAAAATATGGCTGGGGCTCACGGATGATGAGGCCGTCAGCCAGCGCGACAATCAGGAATTATCGTCGATCTGGAACATGGTGGCGCGCACGGCTTATGCGCAGCTTCACTATTCGCCGCTTCTGCTCGCCGGGACTGTCGCCGGCATGGCGCTCATCTATCTTGCGGCGCCGCTGATTATCCTCACATTCTTTGCTTGCTGGAATTTCGCGGCGCTGTTTTACGCCGTCATTGCCTGCGCGCTGATGGCGTACACCTACTGGCCGACGCTGAAATTATATGATCGCGCACCATGGGAGGCAGCGCTCCTACCCGTCGCTGCAGCGCTCTATACCGCCATGACGGTTTCATCAGCCTTGAGACACTGGCAAGGACAAGGCGGACAATGGAAAGGCCGGACGTACTCTTAAGACTGCATCGTTTCAGCGAAGGCTTTCGTCACCAGAAACACCGCGCACGGCGCTTCGCGAACGAGGTCGCGCGATGCACTCCCCTGAAAAAGCGTCTCCCAGAACCCGCGCTGATGCGAACCGGTAACGATCAGGTCGGCGCCCTGCTCTTTCGCATAGTGCGTAATTTCATCGGCAGGGTCGCCATCCACCAGAACCGCTTTGGCCTCCGGGGCCAGCCGTTTGGTCATTTCCGTCAGGCGCTGCTCGCTGGCTTTGCGGCCTTCGCGGTTGCGCTGGGTAATGGCTTCCGCCGCCACGGCGGAATTGGCCGCCGCTTCGCCGCTGAACGCAGGGATTGTCGAGCTCAATAGCGGCCATGCGCTGACGATCTGTAATGTCGCGCCATCGCGCTCCGCCAGAGATCGCGCGGCGCGGATAACGCCGTCCGATAGGTCATCGTCAACCGAAACAGCAGCAATGATGTTTGTAAACTTCATTGGTCAGTCTCCGCTCTGCTTCACATAGGTATATAAGTACTGAAACCCGCATTACGAATGCGGCAAACCGCACGAAAAAGCGCATATAAATGAGCGATTTTTAACGCTCAAGCAGGCGCTTGGGGTGGCGTCCATCCACATACCCCATGAACGGCGAACAGATCGAATAGCCAATAAGTTCCTGCACGCGCGGCGGCAGGGTTTTCACGACCTCCGGCGGCACCGCTAGCAACATATTTTCCAACTGGCGCGTCCAGGCCGGGCAATATTGCGGCGTAATGATCAGCCGCGGCGCGTCGGAGACATTCGCGCCGCCGCGATGCCAGAGCGTGCCTTTGGCGAGCATCAGCGACCCTGCCGGCATAACGGCTTTCATGGCGTCAGGCCGTGCGCCCGGATCGCCCTCGCGGCGGCTATCTCTGCTAAAGTCTTCCGTTGCGATCGCGCCTTCGAAAGATTCATCCACCCACAGATGGCTGCCGGGCAGGATTTCCGTGGCGCCGTTTGTCTCAGTCATTGCGTCGATAGCCCAGAAGGTTGAAACACCGAGCGATGGCCGGGGCCGCGGCCAGCGATAATGGCTGTCGTCATAATGCCAGGGTTGCGCCGTCTCCCCGGGATGAAGCTTAATCGCGAGGCAGGCGGAGAGCAGGCAGTCCGGGCCTAAATCCGCCTCAACGAATTTCAGCGCCAAAGGATTCGTCACCAGATCAGCGAATACCGGCGATTTCGCCAGCATGGCGTAGACACGGTTTGAATCGTGTCCCTCGAATTCGTTTCGGCCCTTTATGTTCTGATCGAGATAGGGCGCCAGCGCCGATCTGATTTCAGTCAGCTGCGCTTCGCTCAACACGTTTTCAAAAATCAGATAGCCGTCGCGATCGAACTGCGCGCGCCAGTCCTCGAAAGGCCGGCCGCCAAGCCATTGATCAATTTCCGGCGATGCTTCTGCGACACTCATAAGCGCATCCTTTTTGCATATGATGCCGCGGTATGACGTTCTCTTAAACTGCTTTCAGCAGTCCCTTACCCTTCGCCCAGTCGAGCATCTCTTTCAGCGCCGGTTCGGCGGGGCCCGCTCGCCAGCCAAGTTCGCGCGCCGCCTTTTCGGAAGAAAACGACACCTGCCGCCCGGCGAGGCGCACGCCCGTCAGCGGCGCTTTCGGCGGCTTGCCCGTGAGCGCGGCGACAAGTTTCGTGTCCACAATACCGGCGGCGAGCGCCGCCCAGTATGGCATTTTCATCTTCGGCGCCGGACGGCCGGTCGCCTGTTCAATCATGGCGAACAATTTTTGCATGGGAATGTTTTCGCCGCCGAGTATGTAACGATTGCCGCGGCGGCCACGCTCCCGTGCGGCGATCAAACCGTCCGCCAGACTTTCAACAGGCACGAAATTCAACATGCAGTCGATATAAGCGGGCGTTCTCCCGTTGGCGAAATCGAGAATCATCTGCGTCGGCGGGGTCAAGCTGTCATCGCCGGCGCCCAAAGGCTCGGTTGGAATGGCGATGACAGCATCAAGCCCCTGTTTGACGCCGTCTTCGACTTCCTTCTCAGCGATGCGTTTCGAATGCGGGTAAGCGCCGAGCATTTCGTTGCCAATGAGAACGATGTCTTCATCAGCAGTCGAAACGCCAATTGGCGTCGATTTGCCGACCAGCGTTGTCAAACTCGAACAGTGAACGAACCTGCGAATGTCCGCATTCAAGGCGCCTTCGACAATGCATTTGGTTCCGTATCGATTGACCCTGTCGAAATGCGCGTTGTCGCGGGACCAGAGCTGCGCGTCTCCCGCGAGATGGAACACGGTGGAAACGCCTTCCATTGCGCCCACAACCGCGTCCATGTCCGTGATAGAGCCTTGCATGTCGTCTTCATGGGCGGGCTTGGCGAGATCGAATGATCTCACCCGCTCGCCTTGCGCACGCAGTTTCGCCACGAGATGCCTGCCGACAAATCCGGCGCCGCCAGTGACAAGCGTGCGTTCGCTCATGCCGGCGCCCGGCAAACCAGCAGCCCCTCGTCCGTTACCGATCCGGCGACAAGTCCCTGCGGCGTTTCAATCGCTGCTGTCGCCGCACTGAACAATTCGCCTTCTGAATCGTTGAACAGAATATCGATCATGCCGGTTTCAGGGTTGGCTTTCACAATACGCGATGGCGCCCGGCCCCAGCCAAGCTTCCGGTTCAAGGCAAGCTTCATCATCTTCGGGTGAACGGCGGCGATGATGGTGCCGTTCCACGAAACAGAGATGTTATCTGGGCCGCCCGGTAATTCGATGCGCTGTGTCGGCGCATGACTGTCCTTGTCCATGACAAGCAGCATGTTCTCACGTGTCGCTGCAAGAACAATATCGCCGGTTGGCAGACTGGCGATCCCGTTCGCAAACGCCGCCTTGTTGAATACGGCGCCGTTCTCATCAGTAAAACCACTCCGCTTCAGGCGAAAGATATCCTCAAGACCGCCGCCGATGCCGCATGATGCATGATCGAACGTCGTCAGTACGCCGCCATCGACAACGGTTACGTCATTGGCCGCGCATGGCGAGTCCTGCGGCACGCCGACAAACGCTTCGCCATTGGCGCCGATGCGCTGAAGCTTTGGCGTCATGCGCCAGTTACTGCCCTCGCGCGCATATGTCCGGTTGATAAAAATAAGTTCGTGATTGGCGGCGTCGTAATGTATGCCGTGCGGCCGCAACCCTCCGGCGAACTCGCCCGGCGCCGCGAGAGAACCGACATAAAGTTCTTCGGTGTCGGGATCAAAAAGCGTTTCAAGTGAAATGGCGTAAACACCGCCGCTCGGCGGCGTTTGTTTTCTGCTTCTGGCGGCTTTCTCAACCGCGCGCCGGTCATAGGCGGATACAAACAGGCGCCCGTTCGCCTGATCGAGCGCCAGATCCTCTGCGCCGCGAATGGGTTTGAGCGTCACATCATCCAGAAGGCTGACATGCCGGCACAGATTTGCTCCGTATTTAGCCGGCCCGACGTCGCGTGCGCTGCAGGCGGCAAGACCTGCAAACGCCAGCACCGCCGCCAACCTAAGCTGCGTTTTCCCCATGACGCGCCCCTCTATCGTCGTCAGCGCCTCTTCCGGGCCGCTGATATCCCCATTTTTCAATGAAATGGCCGAGACGCGCCTCTACTTTGGCGGCCGCTTCATCGGAATAGTCGAACTTATTCTTCTTGAATGTGGAAACCGAGGCAAGATAGCGCTCGAATTTATCTTTCGCCGCATCAAACCCCGGCAGGTCAAGCGCGTCATATACCTTCTGGACCGCCGCAATGGGCTCGGCGTCGAGGTCGTCGTAGCGTAATTCCACCAGCTGGTCAGCGGGAACCGCCGCCGCATCGCGCTCATAATCGCGCATCATCCGGTCGTAAACACTCAAGATCGCCTCATCGATATCTACATGGTCGTAGCTTTGCAGCGCGAACTCTTTCAACAGTTTCGTATAGAAATTCCGCATGGAAACGAAAACGTCGTATGGATTGCGGTGAATGTGGATGAATTTCGCGTTCGGAAACATTTCCCGCAGCATGGCGAAGCGGCCTGTATAGACCGGGTTCTTGATCAACAGCGGCTTTTCACCCTGATGCAGGTAAAGCTTGCGCAAAAAGTAAGTGAATTGCTTGCGCCAGTTCCTGATGTCGCCCGTCGAACAGCCGTCGAAGAAAAGCCCGCGCTTTACGTTTTCCGCGAACGCCTTCGGAAAATAAATCCCGTGATAGAACGAGACTTCCGACATATTCGCGATAGCGATCTCATCTTCCTGCGGGCTCGTGGGCGTCACCGGAATATTGTCGATAAAGCGGTGTTCCGGCAGCGCCTTTTCAAGCAGCGGGCTGAACACTTTCGCGATGCCGAACAGATCCCAGGGCAGGCCCGTCGCGACCGGCGGCACGTACCCCCACTCGCCGCTTTCGCACATGATGTTGTAAAGATGGGTGGTGCCGGACCGCCAATGGCCCAGGATGAAGACAGGCGGCGGCATATCCTCAATCGTCGGCAATTTGCTTTCCATGACGATTTTTTCGACTGTCGAAAACGGCCAGCGCCCGAGCGCGGCAAGGCCAATGGCCGCCCCTTGCAAGGCATGGCTCGGCGCGCCGGAACGCCCTGCGACGGTCGCCAGCGTACCGAGATTTGCGCCGCTTAACGGATGCGCCATGGAATTATTCGCCCTTTGCCCTGTTTACCCGAACGAGGGGCATAGCGCAGTCTGGGCGTTACGACTAGAAAAACGGCCAGAACTGGCGATGGTAAAATCGCCGAAAATCCCGATGGAATAAGGCGTTGCGGGCTTTAAAACAACCTTAAAACGGCCATTTCGCAGCACAAGGTTAACCATGCCGTGACAGGGTGCTGCGAAACATATCTAGAGTAGATCATCGCCACTGCCGGAGCGTCCGGTGAAAAGCGCGTCATTTGAGAGACCCATGTTGCGTAGAAGGCGGCAAGCCTCTGACTTTTTTGGGAAATTTGCGGCGTGCGCCAGCGCGGCAGCATTGGCTTGTGTGGAAGTATCCGCCCCCGCCCAGGCCGCCGACAGCTACGCCGCGTCCATCGAGGGCGCCTCCAACGGCCTGCGCGACAAGTTGCAGATGATTTCCGAGCTCATGAAAGGCGTTCGGGAATATCCCACCGCCGCGGCGCTTCGCCGCGCGGCTCGGCGAGATGTGGAGGCGTTCAACGACGCGCTCAAGGCCGCGGGCTTTTACTCAGGAACAGCTGACTTTGATCTCATTCCTGCGGAAGATGGCGCCAAGCCGCGGATCATTTTCAGGATCGATACCGGCCCGGCGTTCCGCATTACCGAATATGAAATTCTCTATCAGGACGAAGCGAACGGCAGGCCGGCGACTTTCGCCGATGCGGGCATCAAAACAAACGGCGCGGCGGACGGCGCCGCCTTGCGCGCACGCCAGCAGGCGTTTCTGAACGTCCTTTGGGAAAGCGGCTACCCGTCCGCCGAGATCGTCAATCGCCGCGCCATCGCCAACTTTGAAACCGGCGAGGCAAGCGCCGTTTTTGTGTTTCGCAGCGGACCGAAGGCGAAGTTCGGCCCGCCGAAAGTCGAAGGTGCTGATAAAACCGATGCATCGTTCATCCGCCGCATGAAGACCTGGCAGGAAGGCGAGGAGTTCGACCGGTCGAAGCTGACGACCTATTACGACAAGCTGCGCGAGACCAACATCTTCTCGACCATCGATATTTCGCCCGGAACCCCGGACGAAAACGGCGTGACGCCTGTCATCGTGCGCGTCGAAGAAAGAAAACAGCGCACCGTCGGCGCCGGCGTTTCCTATTCAACCGATGAAGGGCCCGGCGGCCGCGTCTTTTTTGAGCACCGCAATGTCTTCGGCCATGGCGAAAACTCCCGTATCGAATTGCGTGGTTCCGAACTTGAACAATCGATTACCGCAACCGTTACGCGCCCCATGCCGCGGCTCGACGGGCAAGCGTTTGCAAGCGCTGCATTTGAAAACGAAACCACCGATGCATTCAAGGCGCGCTCGTTGAAAACTTCCGGCGGGCTTTCGAAAAAATGGATCGGCGACAATCTCGAAACGCGCGCTGCCATCGCGCTTGAAACATCAAACATCCGCGCCGACGGCATGGAGGATCGCACCTACTTCGTTTCGACGCCCCTCGCCGTCATCTGGAACTCGGAAAACGATCTGTTGAATCCGACCAGCGGATTTCGCGCGTCGTGGACCGTAACGCCCTACACAGGCTCGGACAGTTTCACGCAGTCGGAAATCGCGGCGCGGGCGCGGGTTCACTTTGGCGGCGACGAGCGCGTGACGCTCGCCGTTCGTTCCGCGCTTGGCGCGACATTCGGCAACTCACTCGACGCCTTGCCGCGCAACAAACGGTATTACGCCGGCGGCGGCGGATCGGTGCGCGGTTACGGATTTCAGGAGGCGGGCCCGCTTGATGCGGAAAACGATCCCATCGGCGGGCTTTCACGGATCGAGAGTTCCTTCGAAACGCGCGTCAAAGTGATCAAGAACCTGCAGATCGCCGGTTTTGTCGACGCCGGATCGATTTCCGCCGACACCATTCCGGATTTCAACGATGAGTTTTTCATCGGCTATGGCGGCGGCGTCAGATACCTGACCCCGATCGGGCCGATCCGCGCCGATATCGCTTTTCCGCTCGACAAGCGTGAAAGCGACAACGATTTTCAGATCTATATCGCGTTGGGACAGCCATTCTGATGAAACGAATCCTCACCATATGCGGGATGATCGCAGCGACGCTGATGGCGGCAGTCATTATCGCCTGGGTCGGGCTGTTTCACACGCCGCCGGGACGGGAGTTCCTGGAAGAAATCGTTGAGGCGGAACTCGGGCGCGCGCTCAACAGCAAGGCGGATATCGGCGCCCTCAAAGGCGCGCCGCCTGGCTTGGTCATCCTCGAAAACGTCTCTCTCGAGGACCAACAAGGTCCGTGGCTCACCGCCGACAGGCTAGAACTGCGCTGGCGGCCGCTCGCGCTTATCCGCAAGCGCATAGTCATCGACGAAGCGTTGGTCACCGGCGCGCGGCTTAATCGCGACCCGCCGCCGGGAGAAAAGCCAGAGGATGAAGGCGCGCAAATCGACCTGTCAATCAATGCGCCGAAGCTTTCCATCGAAACCATCGAGATCACCGATTTTCAGGCGTCAGTGAACGGAAAGATGGAACGGATCGACGGCGCGGGATCGCTGCGTCTCGACGGGCCGGATATCTATGCGCGTCTTGCGCTCACCAGCAGCGGCGGATTCGATCAGGCGGACATCACGTTCGAAAAGGCGCCGCGTGAGGACCGATTCTTTCTTGACGCTGAGGTGGTCGCCGAAATCGAAGGCGTCATCGCCACTTTGCTCGATCTGCATGGGCCGCTACGGGTCGATGCGAAAGGCGCCGGCGGGATTGAAGACGCGACGGTCGAACTAACGGGCGTTGTCGGATATTATGGCGAAATTGAATTGTCGATCGCCAGCGATCTCGAAAACTTTACCGGCGCCGATCTCAATATCGCTTTCATGGCTGGCGAACGGCTCGCGCATATTATGGAACTGGCGGCGCCGGCATCGCTCGACGCGCGGCTTGATTTCGACAAACGCGGTGGAAAACTCACCGTTAGATCGCTTACGTCGGCCGTCGGCGCCATTGACGGCGTTATCAACTGGAGGGCGACACGCGGCGTAGTCGATCAGTTTACGTCCTCGCTGAACGCCGCCTTTGCCGAAGGCTATCGTCAGGAAATCCAG
>DGNI01000011.1:45772-48283 GCA_002388885.1 Parvularculaceae bacterium UBA4496
GACCGGTTGCCGATATCTCAATCGAAAACGGCCGCACGGACCTTGCGCGCAAACTTATAGGCGAACTGACATTGACGCTTGCAGAGAACACCGCCCTGCCTTCCGTCCTCGCATCCGGCGTTCAAGGTTCCGGCGTTATCGACATTGATCTCGGCACGCATTTCCGCGCAAATCACCTGTCGGTGGAAACCGCAGACGGCGCAACCTTCCGCGGCGCGGGCGCTTACGAATCAGCTAACAAGAATATCGACCTTGACGGTGATTTCTCGCTGACGCCTGACGCCATCCGTGCGCTGGCGGCGTCGGTCGTGGCGACAGGGGCCATCGCCGGTGACCTCAACATTTCCGGACCGCTCGACCGTTTCACCGCGATAGCAAATTTCGAAACGCCGGAACTGCGCATGAACGACAGCGCGCTGCCACCCATGGCGGTGAAAGCGGAACTTGCGGGCCTGCCGAAGCTGCCGACCGGCGATATTCTCGCAACCGCACGCAACCGCGCGCCGCGGCGGCTTGAAGCGCAGTTGCGGTCATCGGATAGCGGTCTCATCCGCGCGCCGAGGCTGCTTTATGCTGGCCGCGGATTTCGCCTTGAAGGAACCGGCGATTTCAATCCCGGCCCGCAGACGGCCAATCTTGATCTGACGTTCAACGGCGAAGACGATGCGGAACCGTGGCCGGGCGTCATCGTCACTGGCGACGCAACCATCAAGGGCGTTCTTTCACGCGACGGCGCGCTCAACAACCTGAGCATCAATGCTGGCGAGCTGAGCGTCCGGAATATTTCGGTTTCAGGTTTTGCGATGACCGCGCAGGGCCCGCCAGGCGCCGTCAATGTCAGCCTTACCGGTGACAGCTTTTCCGCGCCGAATATTGAAAACATTCTTGACTACAGAGCCGAAGGAACCGTCGCGCTGCGCGGCGCTCCCGGCATCATGCTCTCTCAGTTCGAAGCATTGATCGCTGACAACCGCGCGCGGCTTACCGAACCGGCGCGCATCAATCTCGAAGACGGCGTGAATGTCAGTAACCTGCGCCTTGCCTATGGCGACAGCGGAACAATCGCGCTTGACGGTGCGATCTCGGCCACGCGCTGGCGGGCGGACGCCGTGTTGCAAAACGTGAATATTCCGAACGCCGACGGGCAGATTTCCATGACGCTCGATCTTGATACAAATGCAGAAATCCCGGCGCGCGCCGATTTCAGCCTGAGCTCGCTTTTGTTGAACCGGGAAGAAGCTTCCATTTCAGGCAACGCCGTCTGGGACGGCGGCGCCATCACCCTGACGGACGATAACGCAGATGAAAAAATCGATATGCGCATCGTTCTGCCAGCAAGGCTGACGCGCGCGCCGAAAGTCGCCATCAACACCGAAGGACCACTGGACGGCTTCATCCGCTATGACGGCGATATTCAGGCGCTCGCCGCCTATCTGCCGCCGACATTGCAGACCATGGAAGGAAAGCTCGCCGCGAATTTCAACCTTGGCGGCGACACCAGCGCGCCGGACCTTTCCGGCAGCGCCAACCTGACCGAAAGCGCCTATACGGAACTCGGCTCCGGGTTCTCTCTCGCCGGTTTGCATGCCGAAGCAAACGCAACATACCAGAGCGGGGGAAGCGTCGTGTCATTTACGGGCGGCGCGCGCGGTGCGGACCAGTCGCGCGATGATGCGATCACTTTCACCGGCGACCTGACGCTGGGCGATGCATCGCGCGTCAATCTTGATGTGACGCTTGATAATGCGGAACTGGCTGCGCACCCGATCAACAAAGTCCGCGCCAATGGAACGCTGAAAGTCTCCGGCCCGTTCGACGCGCTCGAAGCCAACGGCGACATCGTTATCGACGAGATGGATGCGGAAATCGTGACGCCGGAAAGCACCGGCCTGGTGGATATCGAAGTGGTCGCTTACAATGATGAGCGCGCTGCGCCGCAAACGCTGACGCCGGAACGCAATTCAACGCTCAAATACACGATCAAGCTTTCCGCCGACGACCGCATTTTCATTCGCGGTCGCGGCCTTGAAAGCGAGTGGTCGGCGAACGCCACAGTCGTCAACGGCCGCGAGCAACCCGTGGTGGTCGGCGATCTGTCGTTGAGACGCGGCTGGCTCGATTTTTCGGGCCGGCGTTTCGATTTGACGCGCGGCGCAATCCGGTTCGATCTTCTGTCCGTCAACAATCCGGTTCTCGACATCCGCGCCGAACATGATGCCGGCGACGGCGTCACGGCGGCAATTGTCATTTCCGGCCGTGCGCAGGAGCCGCAGGTGTCGCTGGAGTCCACGCCCTCTCTGCCGCAGGAGGACGTGATGGCGCTCATCCTGTTCGGCAAGCCGGCGCAGGACCTCTCGCCTTTCGAGTCTATTCAAATCGCCGAAGCGCTGGCGTCCTTGAGCGGGATCGGCCCGTTCGGCGGCGAAGGCGTTACCGGTCGTCTGCGCAACGCCGTCGGCCTCGATCTTCTCAATGTCGATATAGACCCTGAAAACGGCGGCGGCTCGCTGA
>DGNI01000011.1:48292-61343 GCA_002388885.1 Parvularculaceae bacterium UBA4496
ACGCAGGACGCGGAAGGCAAGAACGGGTCCGTCCGCGTCAAATACGAAATCACCGACAACATCACGGTGGAAACGGAGATTGAACAGACCGGCGACCAGACCATCTCGGCGAACTGGAAGAAGGATTTTTAGCGCCCAACAAATGAAGAACGCCGCTTCTGAAACTGGAAGCGGCGCTCTTGGGAAACTGTGTTGTGGGAGGACTATATAGTCCATCGCACCGCCCCCGATCTCAAATTAACGATCGGACACGAACACGCTCCAAACATTACAGATCTGATAAGGAAACGCCGTAAACCGCTTAAAAGCTGGCTTACGGCGCTCCGCAAAAGATTAACCTTTGGAAACGTCTTCGAGACGCGATTAGCGTTTCGAGAACTGGAACGAACGGCGGGCTTTCTTACGGCCGTATTTCTTGCGTTCCACGGTGCGCGAGTCGCGAGTCAGGAAACCGCCCTTTTTTAGGGTCGGGCGCAAGCCTGGCTCATAGAAGGTGAGCGCACGGGCAATGCCGTGGCGAACGGCGCCGGCCTGGCCGGAAGGACCAGAACCCGAAACCGTGCAGACAACGTCGAACTGATCGTTGCGCTCTGCGGCGACCAGCGGCTGCTTGATGATCATCTGCAGCACGGCGCGGCCGAAATATTCGGTGTGGTCCTTGCCGTTAACGGAAATCCGACCGGCGCCCGGCTTGATCCATACGCGTGCGACGGCCGTTTTACGTTTGCCGGTGGCGTAGGCGCGGCCCAGCGCGTCGATCTTCGGTTCAGCCGGCGGCGCAACTTCTTCTGGCGCGGCGACGACGCCAGCTTCGGCGGCGACGTCTTTCAGGTCTTCTAGGGATGTCGTGCTCATTTAGGCGTCTCTCTGGTTCTTGGAATTCATGGCCGCGACGTCGAGTTTCGCAGGGCTTTGCGCCTCATGCGGATGCTCCGCGCCGGCGTAGATTTTGAGGTTCGTCATCTGCTTGCGGGCAAGCGGCGAATCCTTCGGCATCATGCGCTCAACCGCCTTCATCAGCACGCGCTCAGGATGGGCGCCGCCAAGCAGCTTCTCCATGGTGCGTTCCTTGATGCCGCCGGGATAGCCGGTGTGCCAGTAGAACTTTTTGTTGCTCATTTTGCGGCCGGTATAGACGACCTTTTCTGCATTCACGACGACGACGTTATCGCCGCAGTCCACATGCGGGGTATAGGCGGGCTTGTGTTTGCCGCGCAGGCGGGTGGCGATGACGGACGCGAGGCGGCCCACAACGAGGCCCTCTGCGTCGATCACGATCCAGTTTTTCTGGTCCGCCGCTTCCGCCGGTTTCATGGCGTAGGTTTTCATTTCGTTTATCCTGAATTCTTGAGGCGAAACCGGCCAGAACGGGCCTGTCCCGCAACGCGAAGCGCGGCAGGTACAGCCCGAATCCGGTTTCGTCAACATTATTCCAAGAAAATGTGTGAAATCAGGGCATTATTTATGAGGTATCTAGATACCTCATTTAACTAAATTAGATAACATCACGCCCAGTTCAACAGCAATCTATATCAAGCCTGTTTTTTACGGCGACGACGTGAAGTAAGCCCGAGCCCGGCCAATCCCAGGAGCAGCAAAGGAGCCGCCGCAGGAAGCGGCACCGGCGTCGCCTCAAACCCGTTTACGTAAAACTGAACGCCGGTCCCGGCATCGTCGAAAGCAAACCGGATCAGATCGACCCCTGCGATGACCAGCGCAACCGCCTCAGCGAAGGTATATTGCACGAATGCGTTCGGATCATTAATCGCGATCAACAACGTATTGGTATTGTTCAAATTCAGATCGTTGTGATCGGCGTCGGTGAACGAAAAAGAGCTGACCGCAACGGTTTCACCGAACGTCAGCGTAACCGCATCGCCCAGACGAATATTGTCATCTCCCGGGTTGGCGCATGCCGATCCCGGTCCCGCGATAAGGATCTCGCACACGCCTAGGCCCGCCGGTTTTCCGTTCGACAGATCGTCGAAATACGCGAAAAACGCGCCTGCGCTTAGCGACGTGAATGTAACGTCAAGACCTCCAAAGTTAATGATCGTTCCGTCTGCAACTCCGCGCTCATTGCCAGCGGCCTCTGCGACGAAATCCAAGTATTCGGCATGCGCATTCGCCGCCAGAAGCGTTGCGCCCGCGGCTACCGCCGCAACCAAGTTTTTCATGATACACCATAGCGGCCCGTACCAGACCGCACCTTTCCACATTACCACAATAGCATTGTGTAAACCCCTTAACAAAGGGATTTTTTGCGGACTCCATAGACAGGCAACGAAGCTGCTGAGCGTTGATCTGTTTCGTTAAAAACAACGCAAGTCAGAGGCCGTTGTTTCGTTTGTTTTGGTCAGCGTGTTCGCGGTTAGCTCTGCTTACTTTTGCTCCGGCGAGAGGCAAAACCGAGACCCGCCAGACCCGCCAGGAACAGCGGTATAGCACCCGGGATTGGCACTTCCCTCACTTCAAACTGAGCGATCGCAAATCCAGCGTTCGGCGTCACGGCGCGAAATTCGAAAGTCGTGCCGATGAAAACATCCGTCAAGAAATCGACCGCCGTCATCGTGGCGAAGAACATCCCGTCAATCCAGAGGTCGAAATCGCCGCATGGGCCTTCCCCCTGCGGGCCGGAGCAATCCTGATCGTCGCCGGCGTTGAATTCAATGTTGGTCATGAAGACGGCGCTATCGAAAACGAATTCAATCGATTCAAGCGTGTTGAACTGCGTCTGATCGTTTTTGACGTCATTCTCGGAGAAAGCGCCGAGACCGGAGTTTTCCGGAGAGATATCCTGAATTAACAGCGTCGTATCGCGATCAGCATAGGTATTATCCGTATATTGATACGCCGATGCGGTGAAATTCACGCCGTCCTTGGAATAGCTGAATCCCAGCGAATCATCATCGGTGCAAAGATCGGCGCCCACGGTGCCGCAATCCATGGCGACATTGCCAGTCGGCGTGTCTATGAACGCGCCACCGGATTTGAAAATGAACGTCGTGGCGTTAGCGGACGCGGTGAACATTCCAGCGGTCGCAATGGCCGACGCAAGAAATCGAGAAATCAACATTTTATTCCCCCTTGACTGAAAACGCACCGTCAGAAAACGACCGCCGCGGCATAAGTAGACAGGCGCAGACGACTGCATCGAACAGGCGACTGTTTGCCGAAACCGTTATTTTCGTGGGTCTGCTTGCGTGGCCACGAAACGCCGGTTCCTGCAAGCATGTGAAATATCTTCCGATTCGCGATTCGATAAAATGAATTCGGAGGTCCGCATTGCGTAATCAGGTCCCGGAATTGACGCCCGACTGGCAGGGGCGCACTATCGAAGATGTCGCAACAGAAACAGCAGATTGAGGTGCAGCCATGCGATTAGCAATTGTCCTGGCGTTGTTGCCTGCCTTTTCAAACGGCTACGCCGAAGAAAGCGCAGCCCCCTCCATCGCCCTCACCCTTCAGCGTGAGACGCCGCCAGATACCGCGTCGCCTGCGCCGCAATGGTATCTCGACGACATCGAATTCCTGACGAAAGACGGCGGCCGGTGGGTCACTTCAAACGCCGAGTATCAAAGCGAGAGCGAGCCCATGGAGGCCTACGCCATTGAATGGAAAAAAGGTTACGCCAATTCCATGACAGGACGTCTTTTCGGGATCGTCGACGGCAAGGAGACGGGCGATTACTGGCGGTTTCGGCAGTATTGGCATGCAGGAGAAGGAAAAGCAGTGCTGGAGCAGTTCGGGTTTGGCGGCGCGATGGGCGTCGGCGTCCTCTGGCGCGAGGACGACAGGACGAAAACCGCCCAGACGTTTTACCCGCCGCAGGGCGCGCCTACTTTGCAGGGCCATATCGCCTACAACCCGGATGCAGAAACCCATGTGACGGAAAGTTACAATATCGTCGATGGCGAATGGCGGCCAAATCGGACATACACGTGGAAACGTGAAACAGCCCCGGACGAGGGCTGATAAGTCGACGACGGAGTTCCGTATGCGTATCGCCGCCCCCCTCGCCCTTGCCGCTTTCATGCTTGTCGTAGCCTGTGGCAGCGAGACGACAGATAAGGCAGCGGCGCCAGATGAAATTGAGGTCAAGCAGCCTACAGGCCCCGTTGAGGCATTATTAAGCGACGATCTGCCCGGCCTTTCAGCGCCGTCGACCGGCGTCGCCTTCTGGGAGCATCCGTCGCTTCCCTTTAACAGCTTGTTGATCGTTTCCAGTGAAAACGGCGTCGTTTCCTACAATATGGATGACGGCGTGGAAGTCGGGCGAATCGACGGGTTTAACGCCCAAGGCGCAGCGGTGAGTTATGTCGGGCTTGGAGCGCGCGCGCCCGGCTTTGTCGCTTTTTTTGATGAAGCCGACAGTCTGTTCCGCTTTTACGGAATCGATAACGCCTCCCGCGCGTTTTTGCCTTTGAATACAGGCCCCTCAATTCGCGGCGCCGTTCGCGGATTCTGCATGGGCCGCGCGCGAAGCGCGCTGACGCCGACGCTGTTCGTCGTGCAGAATGCGCGCTTAAGGCTCTTCAACCTGACCGGCGACGCAGATGGCGTAACCGCTTCCGGAGAAGCCGCGATTGATGCGCCGGACAACCTCGTGAGTTGTACAGTCGACAGCGATGGCGTCGTGCTTATCGCCGACGATCAGGGCGCGATCTATCGCCTGATCGGCGATAACGCATTCACCGCGCCATTCGCGCAAACTGAGGCGGAAACGCCCGGCGATCTCGTGATTATTTCTTCTCTTTCCGGTGAGGAAGGCGAAAGCATTAGCAGGCGGATATTGTTGCTGGACGAGGCCGACGGCGCAGTGCACGTCGTGGATGCGGAGACCGGCAATGCATTGGGCGTCGTCCAGTTCGCCGGCACTGACCGGATGCAGAACGCTGAACCGGCAAATGTCATGGGCGCGTCGAGCGCCAATCTAGGCTCGCTTTATCGCGACGGCATTCTTGCGTTTGGCGCCGTCGGCGCCGAAGGCCCGATCGTCCGCATTACGCCGGCAAGCAGTTTGTATAATGCATTGTCGCTTTCCGCCGGGGGCGCTGTCGGGGCCAGAGGTGAAACCCAGGACGGCGAGCGCGAGCTTCAGATTTCGATTCCGGAATTCAGCGTACAGCCTGAGTGACGCATACGGTTCTCTATTCCCGCAAATTCGATTATCACGGCTGCATCTTAAATTCGATCAATTCAATCAGTTCGCCTGAAGGGCCGCGAATTGTTGCCGCCCGGCGGCGAACATATGGCGCCTCTTCGTAAATTCTGGGCGCCTTGATAAATTCAACATCATCGCGATCAAGCGATTCCATATAATACGTTGTCATCGCCATACCAGGCGGCAACTCTCCCCTCGCGACGGGCCGCTCTGCAGTATCGTCTGCTGGCGGATCAATCTCTACGAGACACCCTTCCGGCAACGGCACAATATTCAGCTTTCTTTCCCCGACCCCGAACGGCGCCAGCGCGGGAACGTTAAACAGCTTTTCGTAAAATTCCCGCGCCGCCGACGGATCCTTGCTGGTATTCACGGTCATGATGATTTCATCGACGAAGGACTCGGCCTTATTCAGCGGAAGGTTCGGTACCTCGCCGTCAATCTGCGACAGATACATGGCTTCGCCATCGGGTCCGACGACGCGGAAATTCGTGATGTGATCGGTAAAGTTGAGCCTGATGACGCGGTTCGCGGTTTCTTCTTCAAACGGCGAGTTCTTTAAACGTGCCGAAAGCGTATATGCATCGCGAACGATGATCTCCGCCGTAGTCCAGCCATATGTATGGATCGGTTTGACGGATGTCTCGGTCGCTGGCGCTTCGATAACCCGAAGGTACGTCCGGTCGCCCGACTCTGGTCCCAACAGAAGATAACGACGGCCCTCTGTATTCGGCGCGCCCCAGCTTTTCGCTAATTCTTCGGATATGATCCCTTCCGCACGGACTTCATATCCAAGGTATTGCTCATATCTCGACTCTACGTAATCGAGGTTCGGCGACGTGAACGTCATCATGGCGATGGGACATAAAAGACCTTGAATGCCGGACATCAGCGCCTCCTGCGCGATTCTCGGGACATCATAGCGAACCCGGGCCGAATGCGCGAACGCTTAAGGCGTATCGGTTTTTGCAGTTCCGTGCGCCGCATAAAGCGCTGCCGCGAGCACGCCCAGCGCACCGGCCTGATGCACGAGCCCGAGTGAAATCGGCGTTGCAGCCAGGATAGTCCAGACGCCGAGCACCAACTGCAACCCCACTGCCGCCAGCACAAGCCGCGCCCGCGACTCCAGTTTCGTTTTGCGCGCTGAAAGATAGAACCACACAGCGCCGGCCGAGAGCAGATAGGCGCCGATGCGGTGATTGAACTGCACGGCGGCGATGGTCTCGAAAAAGTCATTCAGACCCGGCGCGCCGTCGAAATAACCGTCAGGAAAAAACTTTCCATCCATAAGCGGCCAGGTGTTGAAAGTGCGCCCGGCGCGCAGGCCCGCCACGAAGGCGCCAAGCATCATCTGCATGAATACGCCCGCCGTAAGTGCAATGGCCCCAAGCGCTACTCCCTTTGACGCATTCAGTTTTCGTGAAGGCCAAAGATCAAGCGCCAGCCAAAACATCAGCCCAAAGAGAATGACGGCAAGCGAAAGATGCGCCGCCAGCCGGTACTGGCTGACATCCACGCGATCGGCGAGTCCCGACGACACCATCCACCAGCCAAGCGCGCCTTGCATGCCTCCCAGCAGAAAAAGTCCGATAAGCTTATAGGCAAGCACGCTGCGCGCTTTTCCAGTCACGATAAAGAACACCATGGGAAAGAAAAAAGCTGCGCCAATCACCCGCCCCAACAGGCGGTGTCCCCATTCCCACCAGTAAATTGTTTTGAATTCATCAAGACTCATCCCGTAATTGACTTCCTCATATTCCGGGATGGTTTTGTATTTCTCGAATTCCTCAATCCAGTGCTCGTCGCTCAATGGTGGGATTGCGCCCGTCACGGGCCGCCATTCGGTGATGGAAAGGCCAGAGTCCGTCAGCCGCGTTGCGCCGCCGACGATCACCATGGCTGCTACCAGCCCGCACATGACAAGCAGCCATAGCGCGACCTGCCGGTGACCTTTTTGAGGTGAAACGCTCATATTGTGCGGCGGGATCTCTTTTCAAAGGGCTTCTTGGTTGGCGATATAGGACAATAAAAAAAAAGAATCGCGCGACCTGGCGTCGCGCTCCATAGAAAAGGGGACAAATCCGATGAATTTGCGGACTTTTGCCATAAGCGCGGCTTTGATTGCGGCCCCGGCGCATGCCGAAGACACATCTGCGCTCGAACGATTGAAGAATGCAGATAAAGCTGACGCCATGGTGCTCGGCGTATTTCATTTCCACCAGACGGAAACGCCTGATATCCGCCTGCCCGAACATCAAAAGGCGCTCGTTGAGATCGTTGAAAAAATCGCCGAATACGCGCCAACGCATATCGGCCTTGAATGCCGCGCTGACTATGAGGCGGAACTCAACGGCTATTACGACAAATGGCGGCGCGGCGAACACGGCCTTGGGCGTAATGAGCGCCAGCAGCTCGGCTTTCGCATTGCTGCAAAAATGGATCTACCGCAGGTTCATTGTATCGATGCGGAATTCCCGCCGACGCCGTCGTTCGACGCTTATGACGGCTGGCAGGATTTTCTCGCCTACGCTGAATCCCGCGGTGACGATGAAGCTTACAAGGACTGGATTCCCCTCATCACGGATTACGCAAAAGAATTACAGGCATTCATGGCGGATGCGCCGCTAGCAGACATCATGAACAGGCTGAATGGCGCAGACGCAGATTACTCACAGGCGCGTATGCTGCTGGTGGAAATCAGCGTCGGCGTTGACGATAATTGGGCCGGGCCTGATTTTTACGGTCGCTATCAGGGACGGAACGCGCGGATGTTCGCAAAAACCCAGAAGCTGGTCGATCCCGGCGACAGGATGCTTATTATTGTCGGCAACGCCCACAAACGACCGCTGGAAATCATGTTTAACGACAGTTATGAATTCATCCTGGTTAAGACGCCGGTGTTCTGACGCGAATCCCGGCAGATTCGAAAGGACGAGCGTCATGCCGCCCCGTATCAAGAAACTGATCGGCTTCTCGTTGTTCCTGCCGGGGCTCATTGTTTACTTTTTCGCGGCCGCAGCGCTCGGCGAGCGCGTGCCTGACTTTCAGCTCATGAAAGCCGCCTATTTCCTTGTAGCGGGCGTCGCCTGGGCGTTTCCGGCAAAGTTCCTGATCCAGTGGATGCACGCCGAGCCGAACAAAAAAGGTTAATCTGGCAAGACCGTTGCAGGTCTCTGTTCGAACCGCACCCCGCGCGGTCGAACGAGGCCCCTGATGAGCGTTTTTGACAGCAAAAACCGCACCTTCCGCCACCGCAACGAGATTGACGTCTTGCTGCGCCTTAAAGGCGTTGATGAAGAGATTCCGGTAACCATCTTCGCCAGCCTTGGCGAACGGGCTCAGGATCTACTCAATGATGAGCGCGTTTTCATTCCGGTTCGCCGGCCCTCGGGTGAGACGGTGTTGATCGCCAAGACGCAAATCGAATCCCTTGCCGAGCAGAATGCGTCCAGAGAGGACGAGGAAGAACTCGAACAGCTCGAGGAAGATTTCACGCAGGAAACCATTCGCGAGGCGATCTCGAAGAAATCGTTCGACCCTTACGAGATGCTGCGTATTCAGCCGACGGCCAGCCCCGACGAAATTCGCGCAGCCTACAAGGCGCGGATCAAGGCGGTGCACCCAGACGCCCTCGCCTCGCTGGGCCTCGATGACGACATCACCAAGGCTGCGATCCTAACGACCCAAAAAGTCAATTACGCCTATCAGAAAATCATGAAGGAGCGCGGCGCGAAAACCGCCGACCGCGTCGTTTAATACTCAGCCAACATGCTGATATGCCAAGAACGGCAGGGCCTGCGACTCGCCCCGCCGTTCTTGCTGCAAATAAGCGCAAATGATCAAAGGTTATTCGTTCACAGGCTGTTCGGCCTCAACTTCGCCCTGAAACGCAGGCGCAGCCTCGACCTCTTCAGCCGTCATGGACAGCGTATAACCCGATCCGTCCGCGTTCTCCTGCAATTCATCAACGCCAACGCTGATTTTCTTGGCGCCAAGGCCAAGGAAGCCGCCGACGGACAGGATTGCCTGCTGGCTTCCGTCATCCGCAGTTATGACTGTTTCAACGGTGCCGACGGGTTGTCCGTTCGCGTCAAATACGTTCTGGCCTTCAAGCTGAGCCGTTTCCATTGCAGGCGATGCAGCTTCTTCCGTTGCTGTTTCCGTGTGGATTGACTTCTCTTGCGCGTACGCGGCGCCGAGAGCAAATACAAACGATGTGACGGAAGCCGATAGCAAAGATTTTCTCATTTCAAATCTCCTTTCGAGTTTCCCCGCTCACGAAACAACTATCGGAAGTTTGAAAGTGCTTTTCGAGTTAATGATGTTACAGCATGGACGCCTTGTCATGATTAAAAAAAGTAAAGACGTGTTTATACACATGGCGGTTTTTCTCTGCTATTAATATTCTTTCCTTATACTGATGACTAAGTAATTTAGCTGCCGAAACGAGACTTAATCAGCCGCTATCGAATCCCGCCGGCCGCTATCGTCCGGGCGCCCGCATTGGCGCCGGCGGCGCCGTTGAACCCGCGCAAAAGCTTTCGCTCTTTCCGTTGACCGGGACATCACCTTTCATTAACCCCTGCTCATTAACTGTCTGTAATACTTAAGGCGCCTTAGCTATTGGATCCTGCGTTGCGTTTTTTCTGTTTTCTCTTCTCTTTGGCGGCGTTTGCGTTCCCTGCGAGCGCGCAGGCGCAACCAGAATACCGGCTATTGAAGCTCGACGGAGCCTATATGAAATGGGGCGAACCGGTCTTTGGGGCCGAGGCGACCGTAACCTATGGCCTCGTAAATTCTCGCCATGACTTCGCAGACGCCCGCAACTGTACGGCTATCGGCCCCGTCCAGCCGATACTTTTCGCCAACGAAATCGACGCTGCGTCTTTCGAGCGGGAGCTGACGCACGCCTTTCGCGCCTGGGAGAACGTGTCCGGTATCAGGTTTCGCCCCGCTGCGTCTTCCGAGACGGCTGACATCCTGATCGGCGCCGACCTCGCCGAACGGGGATGGGCGCACGCTGACGTAAAATACACATCAACAGCGGACGGCATTCACGCCATTGAACGCGGGATCGTCTGCCTCAGCCCGGCAAAGTCCTGGAAGATCGGTTTCGGCGAAAATCCTGAAGCGCAGGATATGAAATACACGCTTACCCACGAAATCGGACACGCCATTGGTCTTAATCATGCAAGCCCGCGCGGACAGTTGATGTCGTTCACCTATGGCGAAAATATCAGCGAGTTACAGTCTGGCGATGTTGAGGGAGCGAGGATTCTTTACGGGGCGCCGCGCGAGGGAATGATGGCGGCGACGCTGCCAGAGCAAGCCGACCGGTAAGCCTGCTGTACCCGGTTAGCCAGCCCGGCAATTGTACTGGTTCCAGTCCGGCTGGTCAGCGCATAATGGCAAAGGCTGCTGATTGCTTACAAGGACAAACGCCGCGAGAGCCGCAAGCACCAGCCCGATTGCAATCAGAATGATCAGCGGGCCGGGCGTATGAGGACCGTGAAGAATATTCACTTCATCGTTCTGCTTGTCATCTTCGTCATCATCCTCCTCACGGACAAACCGGTCGGAGATTTTACTTTTGAACCGCGGGTGCGACACCGACGCCATTTCCGGCTTTTTGGACGGATCAGGAGTACAGGCTTTAGAAAATTCCGGAATTGCAGTTTGAGGCGCCGTGAACTCGGCGTCATCACTGAACACGCTTTTTTCGTTTGTCGGAGAAATCCCTTCCGGCAATGAAATGCGGCTCATCAAACTCCCCTGAACAACAGCGCGAATATCCTAGCATGCTGCGCCGTTGGTGTGGCAAGAGTGATGCTAATCGTTTGAATTTGCTGGCCCTCAAAAACCACTTCAGCACACCGAATGCGGAAGACTGGCTCGGAAGATTCCACTCTCCCGGGAAATCATCCGAATGTCTGCGCTAAAATCTCGGGCCGCATCAGTAAGGTCAAAATCACCCCCGCGACAGCGCCGCCGAGATGGCCTTCATGGGCGATCCGCCCGCCGCCGCCCATCATGCTCGCAGATATCAGCATGAACAAAACGCCATAAACAATCGCCGGAATCGGAATCGGCACGAACATGAAATAGATCGGATGTAGCGGCGCAAATAAGCAAAAGGAAAGTATGACGCCTGATACGCCGTCCGAGGCGCCAAGCGAAGTATAAGCCAGATTATCGCGGTTGGCGTAAAACGACACGACGCCGCTCGCGAAAATGGCGCCGAAGTAAACGACCAGAAACCCGTCCGTTCCGAGCAGCCGTTCAACGGCCGGCCCAAAGAACCACAGCGTCATCATGTTGAACAGCAGATGAAAATAATCACCGTGCAGAAATGACGACGTAAAAATCCGATAGTGCTGTTTGCGATGAATCAGCGCCCCGACATTAAACGCGTAGCTGCCCGTAAAACCGCGGTCGAATGACAGCGCGTAAATGCTCGGAACGAGGTTTGCGATGATCAGGGCGTAAGTGGCGGGCGCGCCGGGGAGTTCCATGAATTTGCTCTGGTAAACCTTTGTGCAGCGAAACTCTAGTCCGCTTTCGCGGCGGCCTCGTCTGGAGTCATGGTCTTCATGGCGAGCGCGTGAATGGGCCCGGCGAGCTCCTCGCGCAGAACGTCATTCACCAGCCTTTGTCGTGCAACTCGCGAAAGCCCTTCAAACGCGCCCGATACGACCAGCAAACGGAAGTGCGATTGGCCCCCTTCTCTTGCGCCGGCGTGACCCGCGTGAAGGTGCGACTCATCGATGACCTCGAGGCTTTCGGGACCAAGGGCGGCGGCTAATTTTTTGCGGATGGTTTCTGCGACTTGCATGGCGCCAGAGAACCCGTACCAAGCCTATTCGTCAAGATTGTGTCAAGCCGCAAGGCGCATCATATTGCACTGCATGGTAGAGAAAAATTACAAACCGCGCCTTGGCTTTGACATCCGGGTTAAGCCGCCTGGCCGGCAGAAGAAGAAAACGGCGTCAGCGGCGCAATCGGGCGAAGATCCGTCGAAGCATGATTGCGTGGCTCCCGGCTGCGAGGCGAAGGCCGCCTGCAGTCTGCCCAAATCGCCGCGCGAGCCCAAGGAGCGGGTCTGGCTGTGCATGGATCACGCCCGGGAGCACAACAAAAGCTGGAACTACTTTGACGGCCTCAGCGACGACGAGGCCAAGAAGGTCCGGGAGNNGAAGCGAGCCAGTATGGCGACCGCCCCACATGGTCTATGGGCAAGAACGACCGCGCACGGGCCGCGTCAAACGCCCGAGGCGCCGCCGACATGGATGATGCTTTCGGCATTTTCGGCAAGGACGCGAAAATCCAGACCGAGACCCGCGGTCAACACCGCGAGGGCAAGCGTCTCACCAAGCTTCAGGTCAACGCCTTCGATACGCTGGCCCTGCCCTACGCCGCCTCGTCATCGGAAATCCGGCGGCGCTACGCCGAACTCCTGCGCCGGTTCCACCCGGACTCGAATGGCGGCGACCGCAGCGCCGAGGAACAGCTGACTGAGGTGGTGAAGGCCCACCAGATCCTCAAAAAAGCGCAGTTTCTTTAACGGGATGAGGCGCCATGGCCCCTTGTCTTGACGCCCCTTTCGGGCGAGGGTCCGCGCGAGTTTCACACCGAACGCTATTCATGAGCAATTAGTCCAATGTCTGCGATTACCGACGAAACGTTCCTTGAAAAGCCGACCAAGACGGTCGACGCCAAGAAAGTGTTCGGCGTCAATCTCGACCTCGAAGTCCCGGCGTTCGAAAAGCCCAACGAATATGTGCCGCCGGTGGATGACGCCTATCGCTTCAACCCGGAAACCACTATGGCGATCCTTGCGGGTTTCGCACGCAATCGCCGGGTCATGGTCCAGGGCTATCACGGCACAGG
>DGNI01000011.1:61416-61551 GCA_002388885.1 Parvularculaceae bacterium UBA4496
TGATCGGCAAGGACGCCATCGTGGTCGAGAACGGCGTTCAGATAACCCAGTTCAAGGAAGGCATGCTGCCTTGGGCGTTTCAGCGCCCGGTCGCACTCGTCTTTGACGAGTATGACGCCGGCCGGCCGGACGTGA
>DGNI01000033.1:0-8642 GCA_002388885.1 Parvularculaceae bacterium UBA4496
GGGTCCGTATCCTCGAACGTCGCCCGAAACCGTTCCGGTGAACGCCGAGCGGCCTCGCGAGCCAGCCGGTCAAACCAGCGCCAACGGCGGCGCATCTTCAAGATAAGAGGCCGGGCCGCGGGATTTGCGGCAGCGATCATGATCAACCCTAGGACCACGAGCGGTATACCCAACGGAAGGGGAGAAATGGCCGCTATAACGCCGTAGAATGCCAGCAAAACTCCAACAATTGTGGTTGCGACACGGGCGATCATCTTGTTTGCGGCTCCTAATCAGCTGTTCTTTTAGCAGTTTCTGCCTTGAGCGATTCTGTATGCAAGATGTATTGTGCCGCAAAAGTCCACATACAATTGGGGATTCCTCATGCCGGACCATGGAGATATCACTGCACCGCGCGCAAAATTCCGCGCCATGACAGAGGGCACGCAAGAAGACTGGCAAACGATCGCCAGCCAGTTCATTCCGTTCGCAGCCAATGGGGGCAAACGCATCCTTGACCACTTGCGAATTTCAAGCGGCGATTACGGCGGGTTTCCAGTCGATCGTTTTGAGCATTGCCTGCAGACAGCGACCCGCGCCTATAAAGACGGCCGGGATGAAGAATATGTCGTCTGCGCGTTGCTGCACGATATTGGCGATACGCTTGGGGCCTATAATCATCCCGACATTGCAGCGGCTATCCTGAAACCGTTTATTTCGGAAAAAAATCACTGGATGGTCGAAAAGCACGGTATTTTTCAAGGCTACTATTTTTTCCATTACATAGGCATGGACCGCGATATGCGCGAACAGTATCGCGGACATGAGTACTTCCAGCATACGCTTGAATTTTGTGAAAAGTATGATCAAGCGGCGTTCGATCCTGACTATGAATCTATGCCGCTTGAAGCCTTTGAGCCAATGGTATTGAAATTATTCCAGGCGCCCAAGAATTCCATGTATGGTTCGGCGTTGGCAGATACTTAAGAAGCGCCCCAGCGACATAGCGCCGGGGCGCAAATAAATGTCTGACCTTCTTTAGTTCGTCCTCAAGGTGAGCTGGAAACCGACAACTCGAGGCTCATTCACGAAGCCGGTGAGGTTGTTGAAGTCGATTCCTCCTTTAAGATTCTCCGCATCGAGAATGTTACGGGCGAAAAAGGCCGCCTCATAAACGCCGCTATTAGCACGATAGCCAAGACGAACGCCGCCTTCCGTGTTGCCGCTAGATCGGAACTCCGCCGTTTCGTAAAGCAAGAAGTTCGTCTCTCCCTGAATAGCCCAGTCGGTGTTCACAAAGAACTCGCCGTGGTCGTTAAAGGGATGCGTATATTCGGCAAACGCGTTGAAAGTTAGTTCCGGCGCGTTCGGGAACGGGTTGCCGTCGATCAGGGCCTGATTGAGTCCGTTTAACGGATCCAATACCGTACATAGTCCGGATCCACAGGGCGCTGTCGCCAGCATGTCATCTCTTATTTCAGTGTTGTTGTAACTAAAGCCTGCGCTGACGAAGAAATTATCCGCCAGCAATGCTTCAGCATCGACTTCAAAACCCCAGCCAACACCTTCATCCGCATTGACGACCTGATTCGTGTTCATGGCGCCGCCGATAATCGAAAACTGCTGATCATCCACTGTGTAATAGTAAAAATTTGCATTCAAACGCGCGCGGTTCTCTGCAAATTCTGATTTGAAGCCGCCTTCAAATGAAAGAATTGTTTCGGAGGTGGCAACAGTTTGCGGGTCCGTCGTGCCGGAGAATGCGGCGAATGCAACGTCACGCCCCTGAATTGTCGGACCGCGGAAGCCACGGGCGACGCGTCCATAGATATTGAGGCCGTCTGCAACACGATACAGAGCACTTACATCCCAACTGAAGTCTTCATCATCAGCTGATGTCGGATTGACCGTCACACCTGGGGGCAGAAGCACAGCGTCAAAATCTCTGTCATCTTCAGTGTAACGTGCGCCGGCGGTCAGCGTCAGCCGATCTGACAGATCATAGCTCGCCTGACCAAATATCGCCCAGCTGTCATTCTCGTGCCGCAAAGTTGTCAATGGTGGAAATCCGGGGCCGAACGTCGATACTAACGCATCAGAGTCGAAATAATAAAATCCGAATTGCCAGTCGAAGATATTGTCTCCGTTTGACGCAATCCTAATTTCCTGCGTGAACTGATCGAGGTCGTCGATTGAGTCTTGAGTTTCAGCCGGGAACGCAATTGTATCCTGGAAGAACGGCGGGGAGGGAGGGCTCATCGGGTCGAAGAACGAATTTGCGCCTACAAAACCGCCGTCAATATCTCCAAGACTGAAGCTTTCCGCGTTTTCGAACGCTGTAATCGACGTCAATGTAACGCCGCCGAAATCCCAATCCACTTTTGCGGAGCCGCCCCAGCCTTCGGCCGTCTGCGGGTTGTTCTGGCCGCCATCATAGGCCACCGTATCCCGATCGAAATTATTCGGGTCCAATCCGCCGCCTTGCTGAATGGCGTTGGCACGGAAGAGGGCGGATGTGCCTTCATAGTCACGGCCATGGACGTTCAAAAGTATGCTTAACTGATCGCCCGGCGTGAATAAAAGTTGTAGACGGCCGGCGAGTTCTTCGTACCCGCCCATAACATCGTCTTCGTTCGTAAACGCGTTATCGACCCAATCATCACGGCGCTGGTAAAGACCGGAAACGCGAACCGACAACAGGTCCTGCACAAGCGGGCCGCCAACGCCGGCTTGAGCTGTCACCGTATTGAATGTGCCGTAAGCAATCTGACCAATCGCTTCAAACTCATCGGTAGGCTTGCGCGTTGTGAATTTTACGACACCTGCGGGCGTGTTGCGTCCGAACAGCGTGCCTTGCGGGCCGCGGGAAACTTCAACTTGCTGAACATCAAACAATGGTGCGCTTTTGAGAACTACATTTTCCTGCACCACCTCGTCCATAACAATGGAAACAGGTTGCGAAGCGGCGACGTCGAAGTCGACGTTGCCTAAACCGCGAATGTAAAACCGCGGCGCCAGTCGCCCGTTCGAGGATTCCGCGTACAGGCTCGGAATACGCGCAGCGAGCGCCAGAATATCTTCGCCGGCCGCCTGAATGGCCGCAAAGCGTTCGTCCGACATCGTCTCAACAGAGATCGGCACTTCCTGTTGGTTCTCCTCACGCTTTTGCGTGGTTACGATGATGGTGTCCAGCCCCTGGTCCTGCGCAAGCGCACTTGTTGCGCAAGTGAGCGCAGCTGCTGACGTGCCCGCCGCGAGCAGCGCCCGCGTAGAGATATGTAATTTTGTCATGTGATATTCCCGATCATGCGTTGCTGCCAACATCCATTCATTCGGATGGCCTCGGAGACCAGATATTAAGCATAATTGAAGCCATTGTATCCGGTATTTACAGCTACTCAGTCGCATCAAACCCGACCGTTGCGAAAATACATCATGACTTTATGCGGTCAGGCGACGCTCGTAAAAAAACGCGTAATCCTCCGTGCATTTCTGGGCAAGGCTTTCCAATTCCGGCGACAACGCAATCTGTTTTTCCACATACGGCTTGAAGCCGGTCGAGCTCTGGACTGCGTCATACCAGTGCGGCGCCCACACGCCGTCACTGTCCCGCGAGCCTGCCGGCCAGTTCAGCATCTTAATGGAGAACGGAATCTCCAGCGCATTGCAAAGTGCGCTCAATATCTTTTGTGGCGACTTCAGAATATCGGTTGCATCGACAATGGGAGAGGGGGTGCTCTCGAACAAGCGCCGCTGGATTCTGTAGCTCTCAATTATCGGCGTGACGTCATCGTGTTTGTTGTCATATGAGGCGATCATCGCACGGGGGTCACGGATGAGGTGGAAGACTCGCGCATTTTCAAACCAATGGAAATTGGGCGCCCAGGAAAAGTGAAATGCAATGTGCTTTTCGAAAGAATAGGCGGCCCTTTTATCCGCTTGCTCAAGCTGCAACGCGACTGCTTTCCAGTCAGTAGATTGCGAGCGCAATACGTCGTCACGCATCGGATGATTGGCGCCGCTTTCCTTCAGAAAACAAGCGTAAAACGGTTCATCATTAACAATAGTGTCAGAGCGGTTTTCGAAAGCCCGCATCATCGTCGTTGAAAGGTTGCGCGGACCCGAAAGCATAGCAATCCGTACTGGCTTCGTCACTTCGTTATCGCCCGCGTGCAACTTCCGTCTTTATACGGTCTTTATATAACTTCTGTAATTTTTCTACGGACGGCCCGCGCTCCTTGGTGAGGCTGCGCCCATCGACTTCCGTTACGGGCGATACGCCAGCGAAAGTGCCGGTGATGAATGCTTCGTCGGCTCCATAAACATCGTGCAGTGAGAAGTTTTTTTCAAAAACCGGTATGCTGTTTTCTCTGGCGAGATCAAGGACGATGCTACGTGTGATGCCCCCGAGGCAATAATCGCCCGTAGATGTCCAGATTTCTCCGTCACGAACAAGAAAAAAGTGCGTGGAGTTACACGTCGCAATAAACCCTTGCGGGTCGAGCATTAGTGCTTCGTCGGCCCCGGCCTTGGTTGCCTGAATGCAGGCAAGAATACAGTTCAATTTCGAATGGGAATTCAGTTTCGGATCCTGCACATCGGGAAACCCGCGTCGGATATGCACTGTAAACAACCGAGCGCCAGCGGTCGCCGTCGATGGGGCAGGACGCTTGAATTCCGGAATGATGACGATTGTAGCCGGAGAAATAGTCGCGCGCGGATCCTGATAGGGCGTCGACTTGACGCCGCGGGTCACCATCAGGCGGACATGGACATCTTCATGAGCATTATTGGCGTCAAGGCATTGATAAAGTCGTTGCGTGAGCTCAGTGCGGGTAACGCCAATATCAAAATCAAGCGTCTTCGCTCCATTGTAAAGGCGCTTGAGATGCCGCTCCAGAAACGCGATAACACCTTTTCCGTCAGGTCCGGCATGCACACGCAGGCCTTCCCATACGCCGTCGCCCAGAACAAACCCCGAATCGAAAACTGATACTTTTGCCTCCGAGCGGGGAATAAGCTCGCCATTGATATCGATCTGGATCGACTCATTTCTAGGGTCCGGGTCGAATGCATGAGTTGAGTATGTCATGAGATGTTACTTTTATCGCAGGTATGTTTTTGGGTTGCCCGATGATTGCAATCATTTATCGTGAGTAAAAGAAATTCGATATTCAAGGGGATAAAACGTGCGCCTCATCTGCATAGCTCTGCTTTCCGTATTTGTTACGTCATCTGCTTTCGCGCAAAGAGCAATCGACTTCACCGCGAATATCGAGCCCGATGACGCTGTCATCATCGCTATGCGTAATACAGCACTGCCGCAAGCGGTCAGACAAGCCGTCGGCGCGGAAGTTGCAACCCGGCTGGAGCGGGGAATAGGGCGCGCAGGATTTACGGGCGAGGCCGGCGCAACCACCAGTTTCCTTAGCGGCGACGCGGCATTTGGCGAAGTGCATCTGATTGGGGTCGGCGAGGGAGACCTGACCCGGCGGGATTGGGAAAACTTTGGCGGACGAGCTGGATCCCTTGCAAAAGCAAGCAAGGCGACGCGCGTTGCGGTTTTTGCTAATGGCTCCAGTAGTAACGCCATAATAGATAGCGCTTTCGGCAGCGCTGTCGGTCAATACAGCTTTGATAAATACAAGAGCGACCCGGAAGTGGTCACCGGATCAATTGTCTTTTTCACGCAAGATATAGATGCGGCACGCAATTCATACAACGCGCAACGACGACATCTTGCAGACGCCGTCAGCTGGGTGCGCGACATGCAGTCGGAGCCCGCCAACATTCTTTATCCGGAAGAGTTTGTACTAAGAACGAGGGCGCTTTTTCACGGCGTGTCACGCGTTTCCCTGAATGTACTTGACGTTAGAGATATGGAACGGCTCGGCATGGGCGCAATCCTAGGCGTTGGTAAGGGCAGTGAACGTCCGCCGCGTATTTTGATCGTTCGGTATAATGGCGGACCGCAAGATGCTGCGCCAATCGTTTTTGCAGGCAAGGGCATTACCTTTGACTCCGGCGGAATTTCCATAAAATCCAATGACGGGATGTGGGCAATGAAAACGGATATGACCGGCGCTGCCGTTGTTATGGGGGCCGTTTCATCGCTCGCAAAATCGCGCGCGCCAGTTAACGTCATCGCAATCGCTGCGCTGGCTGAAAACATGCCCGGCGGAGGCGCGCAACGGCCCGGAGACGTCGTACGCACGATGTCAGGCAAGACTATCGAGATAATGTCCACTGACGCTGAAGGCCGACTCGTTTTATCGGACGCCGTCTGGTACGCGCAGGAGCAGTATAATCCGATCCTCTTGGTCGATGTCGCGACATTAACAGGGTCCGTGGGCCGCGCTCTTGGCGATGAATATGCGGGCCTTTTTGCGCGCGACGACGAAATCGCGACTCGCCTCACAAGTGCTGCAGACGTTGCCGGCGAAGACCTGTGGCGCCTGCCTCTGCATCCAAATCATGACGCGCAAATCAAGTCCGTGATCGCGGATGTCAAAAACAGCAATACGGGCTCGCCGGGCGCGAGTACAGGTGCGGCATTCATCGGCGCTTTTATCAAGCCAGAAACGCCGTGGGCGCATCTGGACATTGCAGGGGTCAGTTGGCTTGCGGAACCGGCTCCAACGGTCCCAGCAGGTGCGTCAGGATTTGGCGTGCGGCTTCTCGATCAGTTAGCCCGAGATAGTGCTCAGTAAAGGCTGAATCCAATATTGATTTAAATTTTAGGCAAATCCTGCAACCCGCCAGTTAATCGCACAATTTATATTGTCGCAAATAATTACGAGTTGAATATATAAAAATGCGCCGGCTGCATCGCGGTGCAAACGGCGCATTTTCATGAGACCAAGGCCAGCCCCCGGAAGGCTCTCTCCCCCAGTTTGGCCCTGGAAGCGGTATTCTCCCATCGATAAAAGCAAGATAAGCCTCCTCAGCAGCCCGCTATAGGAAAAATTGGCCATCCAAAAATGAAATCAGATGCTGCTGAGCAAGATATTCCGGGCCTGCGCCTGCCGCTGGGACTGAATTTCCGAAATGAGCTCCGCCTGGTTCGAGATGAACTGTTTGGGCGTTACGCCGATAAACGTCTTGAATTCTTTGATGAAATGGGACTGATCGTAAAAATTAGGCCCTGCAGCGTCCATCCAGCCACTCACACCAGCCCTGACACGATCCGCCGCCCGAAGCGCCCTGTACTTACGCTGAAGGTATTTTGGCGAGGCGCCGAAATAGCGTTTTGCAAGCCGTTCGGTCTGGCGGCGTGAAACATCCATACTGGCCAGCAACGCGTCCATATCAGGGTCGCTGGGATCCATCAGCCATTTTTCTAAAGCCTCAGGATAGGCGTTTTGCTGTTTCTGGCGCATAGAGAGCATGTTGGAAAAAAAATGGTCAGCAGCGTTAGCCATGATCTGAAAGTCCGGCGCAGTGCGGATTGCTTCGATATGCGGCGAGGCGCGTCCGCCGGCGAAAGCCGAAAGGTCTATGACTTGATCAGCTGCTTCGTCTGCATCCATACCAATCAAAACGCCCCAGCCTAATGGCCTTATGCCGATGCCGAAGACCCGGGTCTCGGCTTTCGCTTCCATACTGTAGGCGCCCATTGTCGGACCGATAAGAAACGCTTTGTCGATAACGTGCCGGCCGCCGTTCGGCGTATTGAGAACGCCGCCACCTTTCAACATGACACGGATATTTCCAAGTTCGGCGCACAAGGGCTGGACCGACGCGCTATCAGTCGAAAAGTAATAATAAGCGCGCACCAACGGCCTTAAATCAGGCCTCGGTAAAAAATATTGCAGATCCATCGTTATCCTGACGCAACCCGCATGTCCGGGCCATCGAATCTACCAGCGTTCAACGCCATTGTCTTTAGCATTGGGGCGAAATATGGCCACTTTTGTGGTGGTTATAGGCGGTTTCCCGCACTTATCAGACCGTCCCTTTGATAACCATCCCGTCATAGGCTGGCTCAACTCCATCGGGCGCGGATTGCTTTAGTGTCCGGTAATCCATGTGAACATGCAAATTAGTCAGGACACCCCTCTTTGGCTGTATGTGCTTGATCCATTCCAGAGTCATATCCAAATGTGCGTGCGTTTTATGCGGCTTGTATTGAAGCGCATCTACAATCCAGGTATTGAGGTTGCGCAATGTTTCAAAGCTTTCCTTGGGCATACCGACAACGTCGCTTGAGTAAGCAATGTCTCCAAACCGGAACCCTAAAGAGTCTACAGAACCGTGATTTTGCAGAAATGCGATTACTGGAATTTCACCACTCGGTCCTGAAATTGAAAAATTTGCACCGCATTCAGGCATTGTCATCTTTTCGAGAATTGCAGGATAAGGACTGCCTTGTTGTTGTTCGAAGCAATAACGAAATCTGTCCGTAAGGACCCCTGATGTCGCATTATCAATATAAACCGGTATCCGTTTGCGCATCTGAATCGCAAAAACGCGCAGATCATCAATACCATGCGATTGGTCGGCGTGATCATGGGTAAACAAAACAGCATCAATGCGCGAACAGCGGGCCGCCAGCAACTGCGCACGCATATCAGGCGAAGTGTCAACAAGAACGCTCGTCACCTTGTCGTGCTGAAATCCAAACTCGGGATGCTCACGCTGAACGAGTATGGAGCAACGTGAAC
>DGNI01000033.1:8648-21883 GCA_002388885.1 Parvularculaceae bacterium UBA4496
GCCCCACTCTCCTGCACCGTCTTCACCGCCGAAACGAGGTACGCCGCCGGAGGATCCGCAACCGAGAATAGTGACGCGCAACCGGTTGCTCATAACCCGGCCCGGGGGTCGCTGGCGCGCGAAAATAGCTCAAAAAAATTATCGCTGGTAATCTTGGCTATCTCATCGACGGAAACGCTTTTGATTTCGGCGAGCTTTTCTGCGACATGCACAACGTACGCAGGTTCATTTCTCCGCNNATAGGACCCGGCGCCAGATACGGACAATCCGTTTCAATGATGATCCGGTCTAACGGCGTCGATTCTGCAATGGCGCGCACTTCAGCCGCATTCTTGAAAGTAATGATGCCCGAAAAGGAAATAAAACCGCCCAGCGCCAGCGTTGCTTCCGCCAGCTCAGGCCCGCCCGTGTAGCAATGGAGGAGAGGGGTGAAAGCCCCTTCCCTATGCGCATGTTCAAGCATTTCCCGCATTTCAAGGTCGGCATCACGAGTATGGATGATCAGCGGCAAGCCGGTTTCACGGGCCGCCCTTATATGCGCCTTGAATACGGGTTCCTGAATATGGCGATCGGAATACTCGTAATGAAAATCAAGGCCGCATTCGCCGATACCAATAACCTTCTCATCCCCAGTCATTTCGATCAGTGTTTGCGCCGAAAGATCGGCACATTCCTTTGCATAATGCGGATGAACGCCAACGCTGCGCCAGATATACGGATCAGCATCAGCAATTTTTTTGATCGCGTCCGTTGAGGACAGTTTGTCTGAAATCGTCAACATCGCAGTGACGCCTGCTTGACGCGCGCGCGCAATAACTTCCGCTGCGTCGTCCGCATATTTTTCCGAATGCAGATTAACGTGACTGTCGACCAGCATAGCGTTCAGGCTGCTTCCTGGCGCAACGCCGCGCGCAAGTCATAGGCCATGGCGTTGACCAGCTGAGCTCGGTCGAGATTGAGTGCTTCACCGCGAGCGAGGAGCGCTGACAACAACTCCCAGCCCGCCAGGAGTGACGATGAAGTTACATTGGGAAAGATTTCACACGGATCGCCCAGAGCAGTCCTGCGTGCGCTGTTAGCGAGCGATGATAGGACTATCTCGCGAAAAACTGACCAGCGCCCCTCACCCGCCTTGCCGCTGACGCCCCCAATGACCTTCGAGATATCGCCGCCATCCGCGGCCGCTTTCAAAAACATGTTGCTTAACGAAATCGCTTCCGCGCCGTCGTATGCGGCTAGTTGCAAGGCGTAGCCCGGCCGCCCCCGGGCGAAGGGCGCAACAGTTTCAGCCGTGTTTCGGTCTACCCCCTCATCGATCAGAAATGCCGATACCCAGTCATCCTGCAGTGGCGGCAAATCGATCATCCGGCAGCGCGAGCGTATGGTAGGCAAAAGCCTGCCGGGCGAGGCTGACAAAAGCATCAGGATTGCGCCCTCAGGCGGCTCCTCAAGCGCTTTGAGGATTGCGTTAGCTGCGTTCCTGTTCATGTCATCGGCGGTATCGACAATCGCTACCCGGACACCGCCGCCGGAAGCTGTTCTATTAAGAAAGGATGTTAACTTACGAATCGTTTCGACAGTGATTTCAGTTTGATATTTGGCTTTCTTCTCATCCCACAACCGCTGGGCCACGAAAAGGTCAGGATGCGCACCCGCAGAAATCTGGCGGAACGTCCTTCGCGTATCAGCCATCTGAAGCGTATCTGTCTCTGTCAGCGCTGAAGGATCGAGTAGGGCCCGCGCAATGCGGTAGGCGAGCGTTGCTTTCCCAGCCCCGGCACCGCCTGAAATGATCCAGCCATGGTTCAGCGACCGGTCGGCAATCGCTCGCCGCATTCGGCGTTCAAGCGCCTTATGGCCAACGAGGTTGGCCCGTGCCTGCGGTGGAATAAGGTCCTCGTCCATGACCGTTTTTTAGGCTGCCCGAGCGGTAATGAAAACCTCGATCACCGATAATGGGCTGCTATTTTTTGAACAGCGCTGGCAGCCGTTGCTTGACTGTCTCCATAACGCGGATCGCTACATCCGCAACATCGCCTCGCGCATCGATGATAGAACATCGGTCAGGCTCGGCTGCAGCGATTTTAAGAAAAGCGTTTCGCGCGCGTTCCTGAAAATTATTCCCCTTGGATTCAAACCGCTGCTCTCCGCCTCGGTTACCGGATCGTTTAAGCCCCTCTTCTATCGGTAAATCGAATATCAGCGTCAGGTCAGGATCGTTTGCGCCAACAACAAGATCATGCAATGCACGGACCCTGTCTTCCCCCAAACCGCCAGCGATGCCCTGAAAGGCCATGGTCGAGTCCGCAAAGCGGTCGGAAATGACAATGGCGCCGCATTCAAGAGCAGGCTTGATCGTCCTTTCGAGATGGTCTCGACGTGAAGCATACATCAACAGCGCTTCCGTCATCGGCGACCATCGGTCAGCGGCGCCTTCCAGTATCAGCGTCCGGATTTCTTCTGCGCCATCAGAGCCGCCCGGCTCACGTGTTGTTACGACTTCTTGGCCCAACCCTCGCAGGGCGTCGGCAAGTAGTTTCAGTTGCGTGGTTTTGCCGGAACCGTCGCCGCCTTCAAAGCTTATGAATACGCCTTTTCGAATCTGTTCTGTCGTCATTTATTCCTGCGCGCTCGCAACATCTTCGCTGGGGGGTTTTGCGAGCAGCTTTTTTGCCGCAAGGCCAATCTTGCCCCAGACACCGGCCTCACGCACAGCATGACCCGCGTACAAGCGAAACTCACGCGCTCCCCCACCGGGCGTTTCAACTCTCAGAAAACCAATTTGCTGTTCTTCACGGATAGGCGCCGCAACTGGACCCTCATACACAATTGTAGCTTTGGCGTCGTCAAGCTGCGAGCGATGCATAATCATACTTACGGGCTCTCGCGCGATGAGCGCAGCCGTTTTGTGCTTTCCCTTGAAAACTTCCACTTCGCCGACAATGTCGCCAGGCTCGTAGAACGTCTTGGTGGTGAAGTCATTGAAGGCGATGCGAATAAGACGTGCCGATTCAGTCGTACGCTCCCGGTTGGATGTGAGACCGTTGACGACAACGATGCGTCGTTCGCCATTCTGCACAGCGGAGCCCACAAGACCGTATCCGGATTCTTCGGTGTGGCCGGTCTTCAACCCATCCGCCCCGTCCACAAACCCAAGCAACGGATTACGGTTTTCCTGACGAATTTTCTCCCATGTGAATTCGCGTTCGGCAAACAGCGCATAATACTCGCCATATTCGAAAATGATCCGGCGGGTCAGCAAGGCGAGATCGCGCATGCTCATCTTCTGGTTCGGGTGAGGCATGCCGTGCGCGTTGGCGAATGTGGAATCATTCAGGCCCCATTCGCGCGCTTTGCGATTCATGAGTTCCGCGAACGCTTCTTCTGAGCCTGCAATGTTTTCCGCCACGACGATGCAAGCGTCATTGCCAGACTGCACGATGATGCCGCGCAAAAGGTCAAGAACCGGGATAGACGTATCAACCCGCACCCACATGGATGAACCCTCACGCTCGCGCCAAGCCTTTTCACTGACGTCAAATCCGTCCGTGAGCTGAAGCGTGCCGTTTTTGAGTTGCTCGAAGACGATCGCAACGGTCATCAGCTTCGACATGGAGGCTGGCGCTGTTGGTGCCCGTGCATTCTTTTCAAACAGGATTTCACCTGTCCGATAGTCCATAATCACGGCGTATTCCGCCGGTGTCTCGATTGGCGCGCCCTGAGCGGTGGCTGATGCCGACACCGAAGCAAAGACAACAATAATGAGGCTTAGAATTCTCAAGGTTCGGCTCCTCAGATACTCAATTGTAGGTCAGGCTAATCTCTTAAGCTGTTGGTTTTACGACAGCGTTAAGGCGTCAGCGTGACCAGCGAAGCATCAGCATAACCCGCTTCGCGCACAGCTTCCAATCGTCGTGCGGCGGTTTCTATGGACGAAAACGGCCCAAGATTGACGCGATAAAAGACCTTGCCATTCTCTGTTTCGACCCGGGAAAGCCGCAAGGGTCCGATATCGCCAAGTTCTCCGCGCAAAGTCTCGATATTATCGAGGCTGGTGAGCGCCGCAACACGGATGATATATAGGGCCTGCGGCGCCGCGGCCGGGCTGACGCTGGCATCCACCAGCTTTGCGTCATCCGGGTCGGCAGTTGAAATATCTGCAGCGGGGATTTTTCCTGAACTTGAACTTGCCGCCTCCGCGATGGCCACCTCTTCGGCGCCGGGTGTCAGCGCTGGAGCGCTTTCCATACTGGTCAGCAAGCCTGAGATCTGATCGGTCTCGCGCGCTCCGCCTACCGATTCTCTGACAGGCGCTGCGCGCGCAACCCGATCCGGGCGTTCCTCGCGCGCATAACGTCCCGGCTCTGTTGGCGCTTTCGCCATCAAGGGCGCCGGTCCGGCATAACGTACGCGTACACGCGTTGTTCCTTGCTGTTCGAAGCCAAGATGCCGCGCCGCCTCGCGCGACATATCGATGATCCGGTCCTTGGCGAACGGCCCGCGATCATTAAGCCGCACAACGACAGAGCGGCCATTTTCGAGGTTGGTAACCTCCACCATGGAGGGCAGCGGCAGCGTCGTATGGGCCGCTGAAAGCCGGTTCATATCAAAAATCTCGCCATTGGCGGTCAGCCGGCCGTGAAATTGTTGGCCATACCAGGAGGCGACGCCTATTTCCGAATAATTCGGGTCTTCCTTTGGATGATACCAGCGTCCATTCACCTGATAGGGTTTGCCCACCTTATAATGTGGCGAGGCATCATAATGTGGCGAGGCATCGCTAGAGCCGCCTCCCGAACGCGATGTCGAACAGGCCCCCGCGAGCGCGGTTAGGAAAATCGCCAGAATCAAACGAAAGGAAGTGCGCATGAGAACAGGAACGCTTTCACTGGTATGGCTGCATTTCGCCGCCTCTCTCGCTTAATCGACTCGGCGTTTTCCCGCAACTTGAACCTGTTTCGATGATGCGGCTTGTCATTTTCGCCAAGCTCGTTATCTCTCCCCTTCGCATTGCGCGTGGCGGCGAGCCCCACGCGGCCCGGAGGGGTGGCAGAGTGGTCGAATGCGGCGGTCTTGAAAACCGTTGAGCGTGTGAGCGTTCCGTGGGTTCGAATCCCACCCCCTCCGCCAGTCAATCTAAAAATCCTAAGAATATTGAGCCTTACGTTCAGAGGTGGAACGTTCAAACCACAATCCGTCCCTCACCATGAGGGTAGGCCATTTCAAGTAAACAATAGAAGTTGTGTGTCGCTGAAATACTGTCCTAAAACCGATTGACGATCTACTGCACAGGTTATCTTTTTGTGTTCTCGTTTTCTTCTCTCATTTGATCGATAGCACTTGGCACCAACGGCCAGTCCAGCCAAGGAAGAGAATCTTTTTAAGAGCTTGCGAAAATTCTAGCTCTTAGAGACCAAGTTGTAGGATTTGCTGTCGCACAATAAGCAGCGTTGTCTTTCTTGCTCATTGTGAGTCATCGTTGTCCATTGCCGCGGACATTTATTAGACGCTGGGCCCGACCCAGACCTGTTGCGCATTGACGAATTCATGAATGCCGTGTGGGCCGAGTTCTCTTCCATAGCCTGATTTTTTTATGCCGCCGCTTGGCAAGCGCGGATCGGTCTTGACGATGCCGTTGACGGCAACCTGTCCGGCTTCGATTTCGCGCGCGAGCGCCTCTCCACGCTCCGCTGTCGACCAGATGCTTGCGGCAAGGCCGTATTCCGTGTCATTGGCGAGTTGCAACGCATGGTCCGCATCACGCGCCCGGATCACGACGCCGACAGGGCCGAAGGTTTCTTCTTCAAACGCGCACATGCCGGGCTCTACATCAGCAAGAAGCGTAACGGGATAGAAATATCCCGGTCCGTCAGGCAACGCGCCGCCCATCACCAGTCGCGCGCCCTTATCAACTGTCGCCTGCACCTGCCTGTGCAGCTCCGTCTGTAAATCTTTCCGTGCGATAGGGCCCACATCTGTTTCGTCCAGCGCAGGGTCGCCAAGCTTGAGCGCTGCGAATTTTTCCGTCAACAATGACAGCATCGCATCATAGACAGGCGCCTCAACGATCAGGCGCTTGGCGGCGATACATGACTGACCGGCGTTAATAATGCGGGAGATTTTTAAAACTTCAGCCGCCTTTTTAAGATCGGCGTCAGCGAGCACGATGCTCGGGTCCGAGCCGCCAAGCTCCAGCACCGCCGGTTTGATTTCGCTGGCGGCGATGGAGGCGACTGCCGCGCCGCCGCGCGACGAGCCAGTGAACGACACTGCTTTTAGCCGCGTATCGCGTAAGACCCGTTCGACCCGTTCGGTCTCCAGCAGCAAAGCCTGAAAAACGCCCTCGGACGCGCCGGCGCGAACAAACAGATTGGCAATCGCTTCTGCGCAACCCGGCACATGCGGATCGTGCTTCATCAGGCACGTGTTTCCAGCCATCAGTGCCGGCGCGCAAAAACGGAATGCAAGCCAGAACGGGGCGTTCCAAGGCAAAACGCCCATCACCGCGCCAAGCGGTAAATGCTGGACATAGCTGTGCGCTGCATCGGACGGCAATGTCTGCGGCGCGAGATATGCCTCGGCGTGTTCAGCATAATGTTCAGCGCACCAGGCGGCTTTTTCAACCTCGGCGCGCGCCTCGCGAATGGGCTTGCCCATTTCTTCTGTCATGAGCGGCGCAAGTTTCTCAACCCGCTCGCGCATATCGGACGCAACAGTTTTTAACAGAGATGCACGTTCTGAAAAAGACGTCTTGCGCCATTGAGAGAAGGCGTTTTCCGCCGCGTGAAGTTTATCTTCCAGAACGGCGTCGTTATCGGCATGGATTTCACGAACAATTTCGCCGGTTGCAGGGTTTATCGCTGTTAATTTCATATACTATTCGTTGGATGTTTTCGCGGTTCTGGCATCAGTAGAAATGGAATGAACATTCGAGGTCGATGCAGCCTTGTCAGGACGCACGACAAACTCGCGATCAAGCGTGAAAAACGATTCACATCCGTCTTCCGTCACGTGGATCGTATCGGATATGCCAACAGTCTTGTCGCCTTCGACGCCCCATATCCACGGTATGATATGAAAGGTCATGCCTTCTTTCAGGACGCGTGAATCGCCCTGCATGAGACTCAGGATATAACCTTCATCCCAGCTCGGCGGAAATGCAATACCGATGGAATAGCCCGATCGCGTAATCAGATGACCGCCATGATCGCCGCTGTTGATTATGTCGCGCACGATATTATCAGCATCTGAAACCGTGAGACCGGGGCGAATGGCGTCTTCAACCTGCCGGAGCGCCTCCATCATCCGCCATTCGGCGACTTCCATCGCGGGGGATAATTCACCCAGCACGACCGTGCGCATCATCGCCGTATGATAGCGTCTGTAACAGCCGCCAAGCTCAAGAAAGACGTGTTCGCCTGATTGAACCTTGCGGCCCTCCCATGTGGCGTGTCCGATCATGGTGCGCGGGCCTGACGTGACATAAGGCATGACGGCCGGCGGTTCCCCGCCAGCGTTGAACATTGCCTGACTGATCGCTGCGCCGATTTCGTTTTCGGTAATGCCCGGCGCGATCATGTCGTAGGCCGCACGCATGCCGGCTTCGGTCGCCGCAGCGGCTTTTTTCATCACATCAATTTCTACGGGAGACTTACACAAGCGCCCCTCTTCGACGATGCCGAAGCAGTCGATCAGAAGACCGCTCGTAAATGCGGTGCGAAACCGGTCCTGTTGATAGGCGGGCAGAAAATAACTGTTTCGTTCATAACCTATTGTCGCTTTCCAAAGCCCCGCTTCCCGCAAACTTTCAACCAGCCGCTGAATGGCGTCGCCGTTATCGGGATAGGGTCTCGTCTTTTCGACCCATGTACGTGCGTGAACATTAGATTCTTCCATGTTGCGCGTGATCATGAAACACTCGCCGTCAAGCGGCACGATCAAGGCCTGGAAAAACGAGTACCCCGTCGTCTGATAATCCGTGAGGTACATAATGTTCTCAGGATCGGAAATAATAACAGCGTCGAGCAGCCGCTCACGCATGCGCGCCCTCAACTCCGATAGGCGGCGCTCATATTCCTCCATCGGGAAGGTCATGTCATCGCGCTGTCTCATGCGGCCTCCGCAATTTTGTTGACGGCGTTTCCTAAAATATCGATGCCTTCATTAAGATCGTCATCAGAGATTGTGAGGGGCGGGATCAGTTTCAATACGCGTCCTGCCGTACCACACCCGCCGATCAGCAAGCCGTTTTCAAAACATTCCGTCACGACTTTTTTGGAAAAATCGCCGTCCTGCGTATCCAGCCCTTGAATCATCCCTGCTCCACGCACTTCAAAATTGCGCGCAACATGTTGCTTGGCGATCGCATGCAGCCTTTCAGACATGTGTGCGCCTTTGTTTTTAATGCCCTCGAGAAACGCGTCATTTTCAAAATAGCGCAACGCTTCGCGGCCCGCGACGAACGAGATGCCTTGACCCCTAAATGTGCCCGTATGCTCGCCGGGCGACCAGTGCTTGTCATGTTCCGGCTTGATCATATTCATGGCCAGCGGCGTACCGAACCCGCCGATGCCTTTTGCAAGGCAAACGATATCGGGATCGAGATCCATGCCGTCGAAACTGAAATATTTCCCCGTACGCCCGCAGCCCGCCTGAATATCGTCTATGATAAAGAGCGCGCCCGTGTCTTTCGAAAACTGACGCAACTCTTTCAGCCATTCCTGCGTAGCAACATTCACGCCGCCTTCAGCTTGGATAATTTCAACGAGAACAGCCGCAGGTTTTTCATATCCCGATGAACTGTCGGCAATCATTTCCGCCATGCCTTCCAGAGGGTGACCATAAGAAAGACGTGAAACGTGTTCCAATGGTACGCCGGCGGCGTTGCGGAAATATTCATTGGCCGTACAGGCGAGCGAGCCAAGCGTCATGCCGTGAAACCCGTGACTGAAGGCGATGACTGATCGCCGCCCGGTGACACGACGCGCCAATTTCAGTGCGGCTTCCACGGCATTCGTCCCCGTTGGTCCTGTGAACTGCAGTTTGTAGTTCATGTTTCGGGGCTTCATGACCGTATCGACAAATGCCTGAATGAATTCGCGCTTGACGCTTGTTGACATATCAAGGCTGTGCGCGGGACCGTCCGCTTCAATAAATTCAATGATCGCCTTTTTCATGCGCTCGTTGTTGTGTCCGAAATTTAAAACGCCAGCGCCGCCGAAAAAATCAATATAGGATCGATCATTTTCATCGACTTGCCGCGCGTTCGAGGCCGATTTGAATACAGTGGGAAATGTCCGGCAGTAGCCGCGCACATCCGATTCCCATTGTTCAAACACATCCATTGCCGCCTCCTTAATATCTATTGCTGCTCATCACCTTGAACTGTGCCATCAGGTTGTCTGTTTTGGCGCAATGCCGGCCAATCGCGAAAAAACGCCTGTAACCACCGGTATCAGACCATCGTTAAAATCATATTCAGGACTGTGGCAGGAAACGGCGTGATGCGGCTCGCCGTCATCGGCGCCAATCAGCGCAAATGCGCCGGGCCTTTCCTTAAGATAATAACTGAAGTCTTCTGACGCCATAATCGGCAAGGGCGTGTCGGCGCTGCGCCAGTTCGCGCCCAGTTCCTGTTCCAGCGCCTGGCGCATCAGCGCTGCAGCGCCTGCATCATTTAAGGTCGCATCGTAACGGGAGAAGTGTTCGACGTCTGCTTCAACACCATAGCCCGCGGCTGTTTTTGTTACGATATCGGTGATTAGCAAATTCACTGCATTCCGATCACCGGCACTCGCCAGACGAATGCTACCGCCAAGCTCTGCTCTATCCGGAATAATCGTGTCGCCGCTCGGCGCGTTGATCGAGGTGACGCTGACGACGACAGCGGATTGCGGAGGCATCCGCCGGCTGACGATTTGTTGCAAGGCGAGCGTCACCGCTGACGCTGCCAGCACAGGATCGCAACATGCTTCGGGCTGGCTCGCATGTCCGCCCCTGCCTTTCAGTACAATTTTGAATGTCCCGTTGCCCGCCATGACAGGGCCATCGGGACAGACTGCCCGGCCGAAAGGGATGGCAGGCCAGTTATGCCAGCCGAATACCATATCAACATCTTCGAGCGCGGCGTCCTCAACCATGCGTCTGGCGCCATGTCCTCCCTCTTCCGCGGGCTGGTAAAGCAGCGTCACCGGCCCGGGCAGTTGATCCTCGTGAGCCTTAAGCCATGCCGCCGTCGCCATTAGCGTAGCGGCGTGACCGTCATGGCCGCACGCATGCATGACGCCCGTAGTCCGGGAACACCAATCGCGCCCGGTTTGTTCCGTAATCGGCAGCGCATCGATATCCGCGCGTAACGCAACATTCCGTCCTGGCGCATTCGGCGCAAGGAACCCTAGAGTTCCAGTGTCTGCGCAGGCGCGCCATGGTACGCCGAGCGCATCGAGCGCGCTGCGTATAGCCGCTGCGGTTTCGTGTTCACGCCAGCTAAGCTCAGGCCGTTGATGCAGGGATCTGCGAAATTGCACCGCAGCGTTCATAACGGCGGCCCAGTCCTGTTGATCTCGCAAGAGGGCGGGTTGAAACAGGGACATGCAGTATGCCTAGCGCATGTACTGCATATTGCAATATCGCGAATAAAATAAGTACGTCTTTATCGTATCCTTCCGAAATACCGCGGCTCCAAGCACTTGGCGCGACAACCATTCAGCCAGGTCAGTTCCTGACCGATAGTGCACTTGATATATTCGAGAGTGTAGCAGGACTGCTGCTCCTTGCCCCAAAAAGGCGAAAAACTGATGCCGCGCGATCCAGTCGGAATGGCCAAACCCCGCAATGGACGATTGCTTCGCTCAATCAGTAGAAATGGTTTCGGTTCACTGGTGGTTCCAGGAAGTGCTGGGGCCAAGCAAAACAGTCTTACTGGCTGGCTCGAGAGCCGCCTAACTCACATTGAGCGTATCCTAACTGAGCATGAATGGTTGGCAGCTAGACGATGCACTATAACAGACCTGCTCATGACAGATGTCCAGCGCATCTGTCCAGCGCATCACAAAACTTCGTTCCTTTGGACATCGGCCAATGAGTGAATCCTATGTGACCCGGATCACGAAACGCACTGCATTCAGGAAGGCCCATGCTGATCAGATGGCTCTCTTCACAGGGGCCGATACCTCGCGACCATTGTCCCCAAAACATTCTTGAGCGCCCGATTACTGAGGGGCTATAATCGGCCAATCAGGGGATTTTCCAACGGGGGCCTCATGGACTTGGTCATCTTGCTGGAGCTGGCCGTTAAAACGCTCGCGGCGCTGATTATTTTCTTTATCGCCTTACTAATTATTACAGGCTGGAGACGTGAAAAACCGAAAGCGCCGCCACTTGCGAAACGGGCTGTTTGCGAAGGCGTGCGCAACGGCGCTCCATGCGGAAAGCCCGTATATCGTTGCTCAAACTGTCGCGAGAGTGGGTGCGAACTCAATGGGTGCAAACGACGACAGTTTGAAGCGCCGGGTAAATGTATAAGCTGCGGCTACCCTAACACCATGCAGCGTTTGTAGTTGACGTTTCTCCCTGTACGAATGTTCATAGTTGCAATTGTTATAACAGGAACTGATTGCACGAACGAACGTAATCCTAGCGCGCGTTCGCCAAGTGGGGGACACTGGAACGCGTAGCGCCGGTGAAGATGCATCCGCCCCCGGCCCCGCGCTTCGCCGGCGCATTTAATATTCACGAATTCTCTCCATGCAATTTTTCATTCGAAGATGAATATTAAAAAGCGCCCCGAGATGCCCGGGGCGCTTATGGGCACTAATTTGGTCGGCTACGACTGGTCGTCCATTTCTTCCGCAGCATCTTCGACATCATCAGCAATGTCATCAGTCGCATTGTCGATGTCTTCCGCAGCGTTTTCGAGCGGCCCGTCATTCGCCTCTTCGAGCAATATGACGGCGCCAACAACAATCACAACCAAGGCTGCAAGTCCGATCAATCCGTTTTTCGCACTCATAGCGGTCCTCCTGTGTATACTCAGTAGGCCAACAACAACATCACATGGTGGTTCCAAACCCTTCGAAGCTTTCAATTATGAATTTGTTGCAAGCAAGAAAGCCTGGGCACGAGGTTTTCCTATTTAATGGCGTTTATGCAGCCAGACGAGAAAAGGGCGGCCGATCATCGGCCGCCCCTTTTTAGAATACCATGCCGTGGACGTTGTCGCTTAGGCGGCAGCCGCTACGATTGAACGGGGCTGCTCAGCCAATTCTTTCAGCCGTGTTCTCGCTCGCGACAATCGCGAGCGGACGGTGCCGACAGGGGTTTTTAATCTCTGTGCGGCCTCGGCATACTTCATGNNTCATGCCGTCTATTGCGATAAGCGAAAGGATGTCGCGATCGCGGACGGGCAAAGCTTCGAATCTTTCCATCACTTCGCGGCATTCATGAATTTTTTCCTGCGTAGCTGGCGCCGAAAGCGCCGATTGCGGAGAATCATCGATATCCACGGATATGCCACGCGTTTTTTCTTTCCTGATCTGATTCAAAAAAAGCCTTCTGCAAAGGGTGAACATCCAGGAACGAAAGTTTGTCCCCGGCTCATAATACTGAGATTTACGCAAGGCCCTTTCCACGCTGTCTTGAACCAGATCATCCGCGCTTTCAGAATTTTTGGTTAGTGACAACGCAAATCTGCGCAATGCGGGAAGAGCATCGTTAAGTTCGTCAGCTGTAAAAGTCGCGCTCATTTTTTTCACCTCTCGTTTGCCCCGAGCGCCCAATTAGCTATCGGCGGAAAATCATTATTGCAAAGACATTCGTGTACGTTGCATTATGAACCGCCGCTTGTGGTGTCCGTGACGCAGACTTATGCACCAACGACGATACGGCAAGATGTGGTGAAGATATGTCGTCTACATTCTATTCAGAATGATCAAGACAGTTCGCCTGAGTTACATACGTATGTTGATGAACCGGCGGCTCATAGCATAACCACATGAAATTTATTGGATATTTTTACCCAAAATGATTATTACGCGGCGTTCATCGCCATATGGATAAAACTACATGACAACCCGATAATATTTTGGCGAAATTATTTCAGATTTTAAATGTAGAATCTTACAAGGCTGAAATAGAAATCGCCCATTCTTAAAAAAAGGAAAGCCGCGTAAGTTGTGTTAAAAAACGCTAAGGCTTCTCGGATTCAGCGTTTTGAGGCGCCTTATCCGAATCATTGA
>DGNI01000033.1:21918-26826 GCA_002388885.1 Parvularculaceae bacterium UBA4496
CCGGCTCACCGAAATGCGACTCCGCCAGCAACCCCCGTCGCAATAACTCTCGAATAGCCGCAGCGCGGGTCGGCATGCGGTTTTCAAAACGCCAGTCATCGATCGCTGCGAGTTCTTTTTCATCCAACATGAGTTGGAGTTTTTCCGTTCGCTTCAGGTTTTCGGTATCCGGCATATATTCCAACGGCTCCACATCATGAACACAACTGATTTGTATAACTGGAGTTACTTACGCCGATACTATTGTCTCGGCTAGTGAATTATTGCGCACGCTAACGACCGCCGTTTTGTGCTGCGGACTCGCTAACTATCTGTTTTTATTGAGGAGTTATAGCGCTGAACGCCTAGCCCAACGGATGTGAGCGCGTTCATTTTCCAGCGCGGCAATTATGTCTGCGAGTTTCGCCTTGTAATGAGGAGATGACGGCGCCTCGAAACAAGTCCTCAGCGCTTGCAGAAACCGTCTATCAGCTGCCTCGAGCTGATCATGTACATCGTTGCGGATTGCAAAGTCGCACATTCCATCAGCAGCCGAAAACGGGGTCAGGTATTGTGAGTCTGGCATCGCTGTTGACATTAGATCGGCGATTTTACGAACCAGCTCTTTTCGCAAGCTGAGCCTGCCGACAACGAAGGCCTTTGTTCTCAGGCTTAAGTCTTTCCTGCGCGCAGTCGAATAATAAGCGCTAATTGTCCTGGCGCCGTCGTCGTACGCCTCCCTCAATAGGGTCACCAAGCACGCGGCCCCTTTCGCTGTGGGTGCGTCAGAAAACTGCTCGACAACCGCTCTCGCACGATCGTCTTCAATGAGTGCCCGCTCGACATTTTCGCGTAGCGGTTGGGCTAGCAGAACCTCCTTTGCGTAACGACGCACGTCTAAGGCTTCAACAATAGTCAACTCGATGATTCGATTACCCTGCGTCATGAATTACGAACGGGATCACAAAGAAAAAGTTCGTGTAATTTGTTGTTGTTTTGGCGGCTAATCATCAGTGTCAGCGCTTGCAATTATGCCCAGCACTACACCAACCGCCGCTGTTGCGGCGACAGTTGAGACTGGCGCCTTCTTGAACTGCCGAGCAAAAAGTCCCGACGCCATAACGTCCATTGGCCCAGCAAGCGACAACAAGGAGTAAGCCATAGAAGGAAGCGACTGATCACGTGCCGTGGCGTCGGTCTTTTCCTCTTTTTTTGGGGGATCCAGGCGTCTGATGTACAAAGCCATCGTTGGGATGAATACAATCAAAAGCGCAGCAACGAACAATGCGCCATAAAGAGGCATTAGGGTTGCAAGCCAAAGCGCAAGCCCGCCAGCAGCGAACAACAAAGCTGCACAGCCAAGCATCACGGCGGCGAGCGCCAGCGCTGCCTCGTAAGCGACGCCTTCGACCGCGTCATGCGCTTTTTTGATTACGGACACGTACATATTTACCGGCGGGAAAGACCGCTAACGACNNGATGGCGAGCGATTGCCGTCAGGGGCTTTTTTTAACCGCCTTTTCCGCCTGCGCCTGAATCTCCTGCAGCTCGCTCGCGGCTGAATCCAGTGCCTCTCGGGCGTGATCTTCTGCAGCCGTCATACCCTGTTGGACCTTATCCTGCGTTTCTTTGGCTGTAGTTTCGCTAAGCGATGCGAAGTCGTGTCGCAGGCTTTGCAGATCCTCACGCAGAATTTTGAGATCTTTCGACAACTCGCCGAAAGCGGCACTTGATTCATCAAATCCCGAATCATCTGTTCGATTTTTCTCGGCAACCGACATTACGCCCTCCTACAAAAATACAGACCTTCAGCCTGCTCAACCTCATTTGCTGGTAAAAACACTCATTAATGCCGGCAGTTCCGGTGTCTCCGGAAATTTCGCGATTTTTCCGCAAAAGGTAGAAAACAAAATGGTGATAATTATGTTCATTAATTATCCGTCTCTGATTTAGACAACCAGTTTCCGGATTACGAAAAAGCGCATGTTACTTCGATTATTGATTATTGCCGCGACTGCAGTCGGCGGGAGCGTATTGCTCGGACGCAGAGCGGTTACGAAAACCATACAGGACCGCCTGCCCGCAGAAATCGATGCTGTGCGAACGGCCGCGATTGCTGAACTCGACAAGCACATGAGTGATGTTATTCGCGAACGTCTTTCTGCTTTTGGCGTGAATTTATGCATCAAAGCTGGCGCTATCGCGTTTCCTTACTGGCTTTATCTTGAAAGCCATCTCACCAAAACCGGGCTGAATATTGTGGTGGTTGCGTTGATCATCGGATTTATGGTCCGAGATGCAGTAAAAACACTTCCATTCGTGATACCGGCATTAATACTGGTGCGTACCCATAACTGGAACCCCCCTCGTGCGTTGACAGAATTCGTCGCCGGTGTCACCTTTGAAAAAACATATGCTGAGGCAATAATCGCCGTTGAAACAGGGCCGAACCGTATGTGGCTCGCGCTATCCAATTACTCTGCACACAATCTATCTACTGAAGTAGCGGAAGCGGTCGCTGAAGTCACTCGAGCGACCTCGTACGACCGAATTAAACCGCGCATTATCTTGGGCGCAACGCTCGCGGCGGCTATGATGGCTCTGTATATTTCCTTTTTCTTGCTGACCGTCGGCGGCGCATAACCAGTATTACATCCCGTATGGGGAAACTATCGGCGTCTGCGCGAGTTTCATCGTCATGATTTCAATAGGATCGTGAGCGCGGAGCCGGAAAGTTGAGCGGTATTGCAGGCAAGACGACGGGCTCGGATATAGCATTTAGGCCTACAAAACGGACGACTCAAATAACGGCCTTGCGCCAGCGCTTGCCTGTACGGCGCCTAACTTCATTGAATCGAATTTCGTTACGCCATTGTTTATAGGATGCGGCTTACCATTACCCGCTTGGCCGTGATTTTGAACATCAGTTTCTAGACATGGATGTAGGGACCAGCGGGTGCGATCATATCTATCCCTGCCCTGGTCATCGTCAAAACCATCTGCGATCCTTCAGATGTATTGCGACCGGTCGTATTGCTGATTGGCGATGCGGATACGTTCAGGCCGGTAAAATCCGGCTTCGCAATTTCTGCTTGACTGTAGGCTATGTAAGAACTTCACCAACTTCATTACCCGTCTTTCATCAATTACCTTACGGAACGCATCTCAAATCAAGGTGTTCCATCGTTAGTCGCTAATGTGATTGCGAGCCTTTAACGCGCACCCTAGCCAAAGGAGGATACCATGCTCAGTTGGGCGCTAACATTTTTTATCATCGCGATTGTCGCTGCAGTCTTTGGCTTCGGCGGAATTGCAGCCGGTGCAGCCGGCATCGCCAAGATTCTGTTCTTTATCTTCATCGTTCTGTTTCTACTGGCGATGGTTGCTCGCGCCCTACGCGGCAGGCCGCCGGTGTGACGATGAAGAATAAGACTCGGCTATAAAGAGGCGCGTTACCTGCGCCTCTTTTTTTTGGCTTTAAAGAGCAAGGAACTTTAGCGACTGCCCATGTGTTTATTAAATATCCAAGCGAGAGGAGTCAGCATGAACAGCGATCAGTTAAAGGGCAAATGGACCCAAGTTAAGGGAGAACTGAAAGAGACTTGGGGCGAACTTACCGACGATGACCTGACCGAGATTGAAGGTGACCTTGAGAAACTAATGGGTAAGCTTCAGGAGCGCTATGGCATTGAACGCGAGGAGGCTCAACGCCGCGTAGATGAATGGCGACAGTTTGTTTGACGCTCACTTGGCGGGAACTTTGTCCCGTCGCGTCCGGTGTGCGACATGCGCTTCACGCGGACGGGCTGTGTGCTTTAGCGCATAAAATTAAAAATCGAATTTAACGCCTTGAGCGAGCGGCAGTTCGGTCGAATAGTTTACGGTTTGCGTTTGGCGCCGCATATACATTTTCCAAGCGTCTGAACCGGACTCTCGACCGCCGCCGGTTTCCTTTTCACCTCCGAATGCGCCGCCGATTTCAGCGCCAGACGGGCCGATATTCACGTTAGCGATGCCGCAGTCCGAGCCTGTCGCTGAAAGAAAGCGTTCCGCTTCTGTTATGTCGCGCGTGAATATGCATGAAGACAATCCCTGATTGACACTGTTCTGCATGGCGATAGCTTCATCGAGCGTTTCGTAGCGCATGACGTAAAGGATCGGGGCAAAAGTCTCTTCAAGCACAATACCTTCATGCTTTGGCAACTCAACTAAGGCCGGTTTTACGTACCAGCCTTTATTACCGACATGTTCACCGCCAGCGATACCCCCTCCCTGTGCCCTGGCGCGGTCAAGCGCATAATGCATCCGGTCAAATGCGCCTTGATCAATAAGGGGGCCTACGAGCGCTCCTTCNNATAATGCATCCGATCGAATGCGCCACGGTCAATAAGCGGACCCACGAGCACACCTTTTCCCAGAGGATCGCCAACCGGCAATGACGTACAGGCGGTTTTCAGACGAGGAACTAAGTCGTCATAAATAGATGCGTGGACAAACAGCCGGCGAAGACTGGTGCAACGTTGCCCCGCTGTGCCCGCCGCTGAAAAACATACCCCGCGCAAGGCAAGGTCNNTGACGGCGCGATTATGCCGGCATTGTTCCCGCCAAGTTCAAGCAGCACACGCCCAAAGCGCTTTGCCACACGCGGCCCTACTTCCCTGCCCATACGCGTCGAACCTGTCGCGGAAACAAGGGCGATTCGCGCATCATCGACAAGCTGTTCGCCTGTTTCACGTCCGCCGATGATGACTGACGACAACCCTTCCGGCGCATCGCCGAATTTCTCGATAGCTCGTTCCAGAAGCCTCTGCGTAGCAAGCGCCGTCAGCGGTGTTTTCTCCGACGGTTTCCACACAATCGAGTTTCCGCAGACGAGCGCAAGCGCTGCATTCCACGACCAGACAGCAACGGGAAAATTGAAGGCGGAAA
>DGNI01000033.1:26892-27052 GCA_002388885.1 Parvularculaceae bacterium UBA4496
CCAACTGCGAAATCGCAGATGTCGATCATCTCCTGCACTTCGCCGAGGCCTTCGGAAAGAATTTTGCCGCATTCTATCGTGACGAGCCGGCCAAGGTCTTCCTTGTGGGCGCGCAACTCTTCCCCAAGAAGCCGGACAAGCTCGCCGCGGCGCGGGGCCG
>DGNI01000056.1 GCA_002388885.1 Parvularculaceae bacterium UBA4496
CCGTCAGATCGCTTGCGTAGCGACATCCAAGCCGCCGATACTCCCAGCGAGCGGTTTCAGTCCAAGGCATCGTCGGCTCCATTCAGTCTACAAACCGAACGAAATCACAGCCTACTGGAATCGCTCGACTCTTTTCGGGGCAGGCTCTGATGCTGGCGGCAGAGATTGCTGGCGTGGATGCGCCCAGTCGCGCATGTTGATGGAGTTGATGGCTTCGGGCAAGGCGACGAGGCGGTTCGAGAGCCAGTTCTGGCGGAGGAACTGCCAGACGTTCTTGACCGGACTGAGCTCGGGCGAGCGCGACGGCGGCAGGATGATGGTGATGTTCCTCAGGACCTTGAGCTTGTCGGTCTTGTGCCAGCGCCAGCAAGCGGCGCGTCTGGCGATTGTCCCGGCTCCGCCGCGCCGAGCGGCGCAGCCTATTGGCGTCATAGTCCTCCCGAAGCGTGATCCTCAATGGCGGCATGGCGAATCTCCTTCGCCAGCCTTGAATCAGAACCCGAGGCGGAAGGGAAGCCCCGAGAGTCAGCCCCGAACACCGCTGGTATCAGTGCCGCGAAACTGTGCTACGAACACCTTGTAGCGCGGCTCCATGAAGGCGCCCCACGCTGGGCTTTCGATCAGCTCAATTGATTCTGGCTCCATCGCCTCCAAATCGGACATTGTGAATGAGTTGATATGCCCCTTAGTGCGCCCTTCAACCGGCTCATCGAATGGGGCTTGCACAAGCAATGTCCCTTTTGAAATTTCTCTCAAACGGCCAACAAATTCCGCTGGATTTGGGACATGCTCGATCACATGGCTACATAGAACAATGTCGTAGGATCGCTGTAGTTTGAATATATCGTCCTGAATAAACTTAACATGCTCGCACAAAAAATCGATATAATATTTGTAATCATCAATAATATCAAGTACTGAAATGCGCATTCTATAACCCATTCGACTCGATCTATATAAATAACCTAAAAAATTCGAACCCATTGCGCATCCTGGGCCAACATCTAGAACATCAAATGTCGTATTTTTTGGGGAATTCATGCATGTATGATTGAAGTTGTGGCAAAAAATGCACCATGAACTGAACGCCCTGTACGCCCGTAATATATTTGACAGGGGTTTCAGTATGCATCCTGTAATGATTCGGGGATAGCAGTCTCTCTAGTTCATGGTCAAATGTGCGGTATGCTGTCCTCAATTCACGGACCCGTGCTTCATCGCCATCAGCTAAAGCTGTCATCAATTCTGCCAAAAATTCGCGTAAACCGTTTTCCATTAGCACGGCTCCGATAGATTTTCGAAAGAGATTACAGTCTCAGGACTGCAGCCAAGACTTCTCGTGTGGACGCTTCAGCACCGGGGGTGTGTACCGGAAGCTGGCTTTGCCACCAAGCACTCCGCCCGCCGCCGCGCGGCAGATTGGCGGAGAACATCGGGTGTCGTCTAGCCCGTATATCTCACGAAGTGAGGTGCATCGGCCCCATGAATCCTAGATAATCCAATTGCAAGAGAGGGTTACAGAGATTCAAGGACGGGGTCCGATGCAAACAGAGCGTACCACGCAGCCCATGCTGTTCGCACGCCTCAATCGTCGAGCGCTGACGGCCGATTTCGGCGGCGGCGCCATCACCTCAGACGCGGGCGCGTTGCTGCTGGGGGCGACGGACAAGGCGATCGGCCTGGTGGAGCGGTTCGCATCCTGCTTCCAGGACGGTCGGACGGCGGGGCGCATCGTGCACGACTTGCCCACGCTGATCGGCCAACGGGTGTTCGGGATCGCGCTCGGCTACAAGGACGTGGTCGACCATGATGCGCTGCGCCACGACCCCGCGCCTGGGCCCATTCTGGGCCGACTCGAGGCGCGTCACCCACGCTGCGCGCCTTTGGCGGGCAAAAGCACCCTGAACCGTCTGGAGCACGCGCCCGCCGCCGGCTCTGACCGTTACCGGCGGATCAGCCATGATGCGGGCGCCATCGAGGATCTGTTCCTCGACGCTCACGCTCGCCCGCCGGCGCGCATCACGCTTGATCTCGACGCCACGGACGATCCGCGGCATGGGGCGCAAGAGGGTCGCTTGTTCCACGGCTACCACGACGGCTACTGCTATCTGCCGCTTTACGTGTTCTGCGGCGATCACCTGCTCCCGGCCAAGCTGCGGCAGTCGAACATCGACGCCAGCGCCGGAGCCGTGGAAGCGGCCGCCCGGATAGTCGCCCGCATACGTGAGCGCTGGCCCAGGGTGAAGATCCTGATTCGCGCCGATGGGGGCTTCGCCTGGGAAGCGCTGATGGCCTGGTGCGAGGCCAACCGGGTCGACTTCCTCTTCGGCCTCGCGCGCAACGCCCGCCTGGTCGACCGTATCCATGTGGACCTGGCCTGGGCCGAAGAAGCGGCCGACCATAAATCTCCAAACCGTACATCCCCGCCTCGCGCCCGATCAGTCGGACGTGAGGCTGCCAACTGGCGGAGTTTTACGCCGCCCGCAGCGGGATCAGCCCGCCGCTTCCGTGGCTGGATTTACCGGCGCCATTTCCAGGCTTCGCCTTCGAGACCTTCATCGTCCAACGGGCGTCGACGTTCTTCTGCCGCGCCTTCGCCGGCTTCTCCGGCCAGATCTCGTTGGCTGTCTTGCCGGCCTTGATGTCCTTCTTCTCGCCATCCGTGTTTCGCTGGCGAGGGGCCGCGACCAGCGTCGCATCGACGATCTGGCCCGACATCGGCAGGTAGCCCGCCGCCGTTATCGCCTGATCCAGGCGGGCGAACAGGGCGTTGAGCGCGCTGGCGGCGATCAACGCTTCTCGGAAATCCCAGAGCGTGTTGGCGTCAGGAACCGGATCGTTGGAGCCCGAGACCGCAGAATCGGCCCCAGCTTAGCCGGTCCGCAACCAGGTATTCCTTCTGCTCCAGCGAAAGGCCGTGCGTCGCCTGTAGCACCAGCATCCGGAACTTCAGCACCAGATCGAAGCCGGGGCGGCCACCCTTCGCCGGATCACGAGGCCCAAGCGCGGCGCTCAAATTGGGCCGGAACAGCTCGAAGTCTACTGTCGCTGCAAGCTTCTCAGCAGATCGCCACGCTCCGAGAGTTGCCGCAGTCGATCCTCGAAATTCCAGAAACCTGCTTGTCCGACCGCCATCGTCTCCTCCGCATGTAACGCGGCCGACTGAATCACGCCGAACGCAAGCAGGCCAGCACGGTTTCCGGAGGTGTCCATATGTAATGATACTATTTAAGCCGGAGTTCCCCACTTTTGCATAAGAGATGAACGCCGATTTTTTCATCGAAATACGATTCGCCATCCGATATACAACGAGCATTGCCCGCAGCGCACTGATTGACGCTCTTGCAAAGTCCAATCCTAAATTCCACGCCGCCAAGTCCATTGAACGCCGGACGTGACGTTAATGATGGTACGAAGTTTAACTTAGGGACTTGACGCATCCTCTCGATAGAAGCGGCCTGATTGTTCTTGAAAAAATTAAGTGGAGCATCAGGATTGCGGCTGCGATCGTTGCATCTGCTCGGGACGCGCTTATCGGCACGGCCCAAATTAGCATAGCCAAATATCAATCCAGGAGGCGTCTTTGGCAGGGGGTTGAATATAGAAAAATTATCCCGAATAGAGTTTTCATAAGATGAACACTCTGGCCCAGACGGAATCTGGCTTTCCGTGTAATGAGTTATTTGTACTGCGTAAGGCGGGGCCATTCCATTTTTAAAATTTTCCCGGCCATTCAATATAAATAAGTTCTTTTCGATAGAATTTCGATCACTATGATCGCGAATTTTTACTGCGGCCCCAGTGGTATTTTCGAAAATATTTTTATATACATGGTTTCCGGAAGAGCTATATTTTATATAGATGGCGTGCACCGCCCCTTCGTAGGGGGAGCGGTTTTCGATATCTTTGAAAAAATTTCCGTGGAAAACATTACTATTGCTATATGCAACCTGTATAGCGCCGTAATCAAAATCCTCTACACAAGAAAATTTACTACCGATTTTGTAAAAAAAGCTTCCAGTGACAGAAATTCCTGAAATACGACTTGGATTATGCGGGTCACCGATAATAGAGATAGGAGATCTCATGTTATGAAAGGCGAGTCCCCTTATGGCGATGTTTGGAAACGCGCCTTTCTCCCGGCGCGCCCGGATAACAAAGAAGGCACAACTATTACCAAATGGTAATTTCGCGCTAGACCGACCATCGAATATTGCACGCTTTGATGTGTTGTCTGGGTAGCCCATGGTTTCGACCAGAAGGCGTTTCTCGCTTAGAGCCTGCCCCGAAAAGAGTTGAGCGATTT
>DGNI01000078.1:0-9366 GCA_002388885.1 Parvularculaceae bacterium UBA4496
TTCGTTGGTGGCGAGTTTGTCTTTCGTTTGCCCCTGAAATTCCGGGTTGCGCACGAAAACCGAGAGCAGAGCGCCCGCCGTGCCGAGAACGTCCTCGGCGGTAATCGCGCTCGCGCGTTTGACGCCTGCGATTTCGGCGTAGCCTTTAAGGCCCTTCGTCAGCGCTGCTCGCAGGCCCGCTTCATGCGTGCCGCCTTCCGGCGTCGGTACGGTGTTGCAGTAGGAATTGACGAACCCGTCAGCGTCCCCAAAGCCCGCCGCGCCCCACAGAACCGCCCATTCGACATTGCCGTGGCCGCCTTCATCCTTGCGCTCGACCTTGCCGGCGAAAATATCGTCCGTGACGGTGGGTTTGCCCCCTGCAAGCGTTTGCAGATAGTCCGTGAGCCCCCTTTCAAAGTGAAAGGTCGCTTCAGTTGGGGTCTGGTCCTTGATGAGTTCGGGCGCACACTTCCAGCGGATTTCAACGCCGCCGAAAAGATAAGCTTTTGAGCGCGCCATTTTGAAAAGCCGCGCGGGTTTGAATTTCGGGTTCGGACCGAAGATTTTCGGATCCGGGAAGAACATCACGCTCGTGCCGCGCCTGTTCGGCGCGGGACCGACCTTTTCGAGCTTGGTGCGCGGTTTCCCTTCGGCGTAGGTCTGGCGGTACATGGTGCGCCCGCGGCAGACCTCGACGATCAAATCATGCGAGAGGGCATTGACGACCGAGACGCCGACGCCGTGCAGACCGCCGGAGACCTTGTAGGAGTTCTGGTCGANNGCCGACGCCGTGCAGGCCGCCCGAGGTGACATACGCCTTGCCCTCGAACTTGCCGCCGGAATGCAGCGTCGTCATGATGACTTCGAGCGCGGATTTCCCCTTGAATTTCGGGTGCGGGTCGACCGGGATGCCGCGGCCGTTATCCGTGACCTGCAGATAGCCGTCGTCGTGGAGCTCGACCTCGATGCGGTTGGCGTGACCGGCGACCGCCTCGTCCATGGCGTTATCAAGGACTTCCGCGAAGAGGTGGTGCAGCGCCTTTTCGTCGGTACCGCCGATATACATGCCCGGGCGTTTGCGGACGGGTTCTAGGCCTTCGAGAACCTCGATATCCTTGGCGGAATAATCGCCGAAAAGATCGTCGTCTTGCTGTTTCTTGGCGGCGCGTCTTGCCATGGGGTTTGCGAACTCGACTAGGGGTGGAACCGGAAACCGAGGGTCTAGCCCGGTTTAGCTGGATCGCAAAGAGGTGGGGAAAACAGGCTCGACTTTTATTCGCGGCGCTTGCCGCCTCGTCTTGCTCCTCGTGTAAAAGCCTTCGCGCCGTCTTCGGTATTGAGATCGGAGATATCTTCTCCGTTGCGACCGGTTCATGGTCAAGAAAAACGCCGGCCTGCCAACTTGAGTACTAACCTTGCCGATATTTTTCCTTCAGAAACTTCATTCTAGGATGGTTGCGAATAGGGGCGAGGTCGGAATCCTGTTCAGCCCATGAGAAAGCGAATGGGTGATTTGATAAAAAATTTTCAAAATGACCGACGGCCAAATCTATATTACCGAGCAGTGATTCTATGCAAGCCATGTTGTAGTGGTGATTTTCCGTTTGGCGGGCGTTGAGAGCATTCTTCGCCTTTTCCAATTTTTCCTTTGCTGATGACGGATTGTTTTGAGCAAAGTCGGCCTTTGCGGCGCAAAGCCAGTACAAACCATTTTCGCGATCCAATCTGAGTGCTTCGTTGTAAGCCGAGATGGCGCTGTCAGTTTCGCCAAGCAGGTCAAGCACAATGCCTTTCTGGCAGTATGCTTCTGCAAAATTCAGATTGAGTTCGATGGCTTTATTATAACATTCAATGGCGTTTTCGTAGCGCCCTTTGTCTCGGAGCAGCTTACCCTTCATTATGAACATTCTTGGACTCGCGCAGATGTCCAGCCCGGTATCAAGAACGGATTGCGCCCTATCCGAATCCTTTTCAGCTCTTAAAGCATTGGCGAGGCGCAAGTAGAAATCCGGATTCTTCGGTTGTGTGGATAAATGTGAATCGAGCTGTTCAATTGTTGCTTGCCAATTTCCTAGCGTCTCATGTTCAAGCGCCACGGCCATTGCAACATCAAGCGATTGAGCGGCTGTTTCATCAATTGACATAAGCGGCATATCCATTCATAAAAAACACGTGGTACAATAATTGTATCACTCAGTCATGGATTGGATATACCGGCTCGTCAAAGCAATTTTAGCTTAAGTGGGGGTGATCATGTCGGGTGTTCCGCTGCCAGGAAAACCGGTGCGCGGTTCGAAAACCGGCGTGCCGTTGATGGCTGCTTTGGACCTGATCGGCCGGCGTTGGGCGCTGCAAATCATTTGGGAGCTTTATAGAAAGCCGCTCGGCTTCAGGGCGCTAAGAGAGGCTTGCACAGACATATCGCCAACAATACTGAGCACGCGATTGAAAGAACTCAGAAGCGCATCGTTAGTGGAATATGACGGCGAGGGCAGAAACCAGCTCACTAAAATTGGCATTGAACTTTATCAAGCCGTTGGGTCGTTAAAATCCTGGGCTTTGCGATGGGAAAAATCTCTCATACGAAATAACTAACACTGGGCGCTTATCGCCATGAAAAGTAGCACGCCATGAATCGCTTTCATCGACTGGAAGATTATTTTGTCGACCCGCATGGCAACAACCTGGAACAGGCGAAAAAATTTCTACAATCCGTTCTGTTTATGGCGTTGGATCATGCTGGAAGCGCCTCCACGCGCCCGCCAACGCCAAAACAAGACAATAGACAAGAACTCGGGGACTTGTTTCCCGTTCGAGGAAGATCAGCATCCGACATTGAATCAGCTCTTTCTGATTTGATTCAAAATAGTGCAAATCCAGCCAGTCCCGGTTGGCTTGGACACATGAACAGCATGTCTTCTATTGCGTCGATCGCGGGAGATATAGTCGCTGCTTCGATCGACAATAACATGCTTTCATATGAAATGGCTCCTGTTCTGACGGAGCTAGAATTGGCTTACGCAAAACAGTTTGCGCGTTCGTTTGGCCTTTCTTCGGACGCAGGTGGGTTTCTTGTCGGCGGAGGGACAATCGCCAATATTCAAGCCCTGATGTTGGCGCGTGAGGATGCCCGGCGTCGTACGGTTGGTCTGTCCGCTCAGCGTATGGTGGTGCTGGCTTCTGAACTCGCGCATGTGTCGATAGCAAAGGCCGTTAAAGTTCTCGGCTTAGGCGAAAACGGGCTCATAAGCTTGCCGACAGATAAGAGCGGGCGTTTGTGCGGAGCTACTGTACTGACAGCTTTACAACAGTTGGAAGATGAAAATGTTCAGCCTATTTGCCTCGTCGCTACCGCAGGTACGACGAGTATCGGGTCGATTGATCCAATTTCTGAAATTGCAAGCATTGCTAGAAAGCGTGGGATCTGGCTGCATGTTGATGGCGCTTACGGGGCGGCAGCTCATTTTTCCAAAGCGCATGAAGGAAAGCTGGCTGGAATTGAACTTGCTGACTCTATAACTTTCAACCCGCATAAGTGGTTTTTTGTAGCGAGAAATTGCGCGTTTCTTCTGCTGAATAATTTTGGGCGCCTTGAAGACATATTTCGCATTCCTTTGCCTTATGTGCGTGCGGGAAAAACCTCAAACATCGGCGAATATTCAATTCACGGAACACAACATGCTGATGTTATAAAATTATTCGTTACGCTTCAAATGATGGGGCAGGAAGGAATAGAAGCCTTGATTGACTATGGTTTTGAACGCGCCAGGCGGGTTCGTAATGTGGTTCGTTCGATTCCAATCCTTGAATTACTTCCTAATGAAGATTTGAATTTTGTGTTGTTCAAGTTTCGCCTGCTAACTGAAAATCAAAATACTGCGATACTGGAGAAAGCTTCACTTATGCTAGGTCTGGAAGACAATATTCATATGACTTTGCAGAAGTTTAAAGGGGAAACATGGGGACGCCTCATCCCCATGAGCCCATTTGTGAAAGATGCAGTTCTAGACAGAGCTATAAGAAAAATTCAACGCGTTGTTAGCTGATCCACCCTCTGGTTTTTGTCATGCGTGCAAACCATAACTCTGCAGCTCCAATAGCGACTACAATTGCCGGAAATATCGCGGCCGCGGCGCCTAAGACGCCAATAGTGTTCATGCCAAACAAGACATAGCCCATTTGAACAATGATGGCGGCAAGCGATACACCGAAGATTGGCGCCGCCCATGCCTTGCGTAACAAAAGGGCTATAGATCCCAAGACACCAGCGAATACAGCGAGCGCATAAACGGCAGTAAGCCATGATGGCGTATCAGCCCGCATGGCCTGTTGAGCTTCCGGAAGATTGGCGACTGCTTCTTCACTCATCGTTACATCGGCGATATACGCGCTGACCCCGATCAGGTTCCAAAGCAATGCAACCCCGGCAATCACCCAGAACCAGGCAGGCAATTTCATCGAGCTGTCAGACATGTTTCCCTCCCACAGGCTATTGTGATTCGGCTTTATGATTCCGCGTAGGCTTTTTTCAGCCACACCTTTACGTCTTTATCGACGTCAGCGGGTTTTTCGAGTTTTACACGATGGCTGACCATCGCGTTAAAGCTTCCCGATTTTTCGAGGCGGCCTTTTGCGGGTTCGGATTTCAGATTAATGCCGAGATCAACACGCGTTTTTGTTGATGGCTGGATTAGCGCGAATTGCTTGTTCCGGCGCAGGCTCACATAGGTTTTCTTCGGAGAAATCTCCACATCCTTGCCAAGCGCTTTCGCCACCTTGATGGCCGCATCATAGATCGGCTTCAATTCCGCCTTTGGGCCGGCATATTGCGCCGCAACCAGCGCCTCGTCGCCGCCCGCAGCACTGCCTGCATCGCTTTTCAGATGTTTATGTGCGACGAGATTGGCGAAGCCGTGAGTGAGGCCATGTTCCGATTTCAGGAACTTCACAACGCCGCCATGTTTTTCCTCACCGGACTTTTTGGCAATGGCGAGCCATTGCTCCAGCGTTTTTCCGGTTTTTTCCTTCATGTTGGCGATCATCGTGTTCGCCATATCATCGGGGGATTTCGCCATTTGGGTTTCTCCTTTGTCTTATTCCGCTTTTTCGAACGGCCAGTTTTCGGCGCTCATGGATTTCGGCGTAATCGGCGCCATCAATGAAAACATGGCCAGCATCATGCGAGCACCGAACGTGACCTTGCCGGTTTCGACGTAGGCCTTGAAATTTTCGACAATGAACTTCGAGCCATCGGCCATGGACTTTTCGCTCTTGGAGCCGGCGAGGACATTTTCTGTGATCAATTGAAATTCCGTTCCCCCGTCTTTTTCAGCCAATAAATATGTCACGCGCGAAGCCGGGTCAGGCAGATTTGTCAGGCGAAATGTCGTGACCAGTTTATTCGGTGGCGTCATTTCGAGAACACGGCCAATTACAGGAACCGCTTTGCCGTCATTCGCGGAAATACGATACGGATTTCCCGGTGCAAACTCTGGCGTGTCCCAGGAGCCATTCCAGAAAAACGGGCGGGGTTTCGTCGTGTTGACGAGTTCGGACCAAACCGTTTCAATCGGTGCGGCAATGAAAACGCTGTAAATTTCTTTTTCCGCGTATTTTAATTCGCTCATGTGATTTTACCCCTTCTTGGATTTGTTCTTTTTTGATTGATCATCGCCATCGCGCGCTTCGGCGAGATATTTGATGCGTGTGATCTGCCCCGCCCAGTAGGCGCTGTATTCGCTCGTCCAGCGGTCGTGGATCATCTGGATAGGGGCGGCGTTGAAATAAAGCTTGCGGGTGCGGCCGTGCTTTTCGGAAACGATAAGATTGGCGTCTTCGAGAACCGCTAGATGCTTCATGACCGCAATACGGCTGACGTCGAATTCGCCCGCAAGCGCGCCGACGCCGATGCCTGGTTCTTCCTTGACAATATCCAGCATGCGTCGCCGGCTTTCGTTGGCAAGCGCCTGAAATACGGCGTCCATATCGCGGTCATTCATCATATGTAACACACAGGTTACATAAAGTTTCGGCTCCGTCAATAGGGCTTGATATCTTTTCAGCTTGTCTCGGCGGCGTTGACAGTACCGGCAAGCAACGTAAGCGTTTTGCAGCCATGATTGAGCTTTTGGACATAGAGACCGTCGTCAGAGGAGCCGCAGCAGGCGTATCCCTTCTCCTTGCTATTACTCTCGGCGCCTATGGGCGAAAATCCCAAACCAGCCTCTTTGCGGCGCTGTTCTGTTTGTCCACCAGCATCTACGTGCTGATTTCAGGGCAGGCCATGATCCCGCTACCACCGCCTGTTCTGGTTTTGCTTGCCGTCGTCGCGATCTGGGGAACTGTTTTCTTCTGGTGGTTTGGCGCCGCGATCTTTGACGATAATTTTCGCTGGCAGTGGTGGCGGTTTGCGCCGCTCATCCTGATGCCTCCATTCTTCCTTGGGCGGATATTCGGACTTTTTGACGGCGTTGTTGCAGCGGTTTTGCTCTATCTTCACTTGCTGGTGAACGCGTTGTTATTCGCAGACGTTCTTCGCCTTGCGATTACCAACGCTGCAGATGACCTCGTTAATCCGCGCCGGCGTTTCCGCATCATTATTTCCATTGTTGTTGCGATTTTCGGGATCGGGATTGCCGTAGTGGAAATGACCGAGGCGGCGGCGGAAATTCCCGGATGGCTCGTCACATTTCAGGCCGGCGCGATTTTGCTTCTCAACCTATTGTTTGGCGCATGGTTGCTGTCGCCGCGCACATCGTTATTCGCGCAGGAGGGGCCGACGTCACACTCGGCGAGGCCGGAAGAGAATTCCCCAACGGCGCATGTGCAACTGGCGTCACCCGCCGACCGGCCAGCCTATGAACGGCTGATTAAACTTATGAACGATGGTGTCTACCGTCAGGAAGGACTGACCGTGGCGATGCTGGCGGAAATGGTGGGCATTCCGGAGCATCAGCTGAGGAAGTTGATCAACGGGGCGCTCGGGTTTCGAAATTTTTCCTCGTTTCTGAACTCCCGGCGGATAGAGGACGCGAAGTCGATCCTCGCTGATCCGGCAAATTCCCGAAAACAGGTGCTACAGGTCGCGCTGGATCTTGGTTATGGCTCCATAGCGCCGTTCAACCGCGCGTTTAAGCAGGCGACGGGCCAATCGCCGACCGAATATCGTAAATCTGTGGCAGGCGAAGTGTGATCAATTTTAAAATTCTCTGATCATTTTCAAAATTGCCGCATGTTTTCGGGATTTGCTGAGATAAAGCGAGCCGGATGCGGTCTTTGAGAGCAACCGTCAAAGGAGTCGCTCTCATGGAAATGCCGTTCACGTCTTCAGTCGAACTGGTTCGGTTTATTGTCGAGGCGTATCTGCGAATCTTTCCGATGGATCTCGTGAGATATCTGTTGGGCGCAGGGGGCGTCTATGTGATCGTTAATCTTGCATTTTCCGGGCAACTCACAGGACGCAAGATAAGAGCCGACAGCCCTTCCGGCGCGCAAATGCGCCGCGAAGTCTGGTCCTCCCTGCGGACGGTAGCGATTTTCGCCTTTTCCGGGGCGTTTTTCATTGCAACTGGCATGGAGTTGGGTGCGATCAGTATAGACGCGCAAGTCTCAGAGCGCGGTTGGGGGTATTTTGCGTTCAATCTGTCGGCGCTGATCGTTCTTCATGACGCTTGGTTCTATTGGACCCACCGCTTGATTCACGATCCGCGTCTGTTCCGTCGCTTCCACCGAACGCACCACAAATCACATAACCCAAGTCCTTGGGCAGCGTATTCTTTCGATGTTGGCGAGGCGTTTATTAATGCGCTTTACTTGCCGATCGCTCTTTCTTTTCTTCCATCTTCCGGTGTAGCGGTCTTTTCGTTTTTAATTCATATGATTTTGAGAAACGCAATTGGTCACTGCGGCTATGAATTGTTCCCTAGCTGGCGTAACGGCCGTCCGGTTTTTGACTGGCTCACGACCGTAACCCATCATGATTTGCACCATACTCAGGCGGGTTGGAATTATGGACTGTACTTCACTTGGTGGGATCGGCTGTTGGGAACAGAGTATCCGCTCTACGCCGAGAAATTTGCGCAAGCCGTGCGCAAACCCCTGGACGGTTCCGCCGTCGCAGCATTGAAAACTTCAGTTTAACATTACTGGCGAAAAGCGAGAAAACGCGATCCCAAAAATACGAAGATTGCGTAAGCGCCTACCCCTATCAGTTGCGCCAGATAGGGTGTGATCTCGAAAATATTGACGGCTGTGATTAGCGCCGCCACGTTGAGAGCGTAGCCAATCGCGCATATCAGCGCGAATAACGGAAAGCTCCATTGCAATGAGCGATTGCTTTGGAACGTCCATTTGTGATTTAGCGCAAAGCTCACAAGAAATCCGGCCCCAAAGCCTACAGCGTTGGAAATAACCGGAGGCAAATGAAAGACGGCCATCGCCATGAAGATAATGCCGAGGCCGACGCCCGTGTTGAGAGCTCCTACAAGGCAGTATCTGGCGAATTGTCCGATCATGTGGCGGTCCGTAAAAGAACAGTCATCTTCACCTGATTCAAACTGGAAATCCTAAACATCTGCCAAACGAAAAACCGGGCCGAAAGGCCCGGTTTTCGCGGTCAGGAGAGGGGTTCTGCCTAAGCCGAATAATACATGGCGAATTCGACAGGGTGCGGCGTCGTCTCGAACCGCGTCACTTCCGCCATCTTCAGGTCGATATAGGCGTCAATTTGATCGTCATTGAAGACGTTGCCTTTTTTCAGGAATTCCCGGTCATGGCTGAGCGCCGTCAGCGATTCGCGAAGCGAGGCGCAGACAGTCGGAATGTCTTTCAACTCTTCCGGAGGCAGGTCGTAAAGGTCTTTGTCCATGGGATCGCCCGGGTGGATTTTGTTTTCAATGCCGTCGAGGCCGGCCATCAACAGCGCCGAGAAGGTGAGGTAAGGGTTGCCTGATGCATCCGGGAAGCGCGTTTCGATGCGTTTGCCTTTTGGCGATCCGACCCACGGAATGCGCACTGAAGCGGAGCGGTTGCGCGCCGAGTAGGCGAGCAGGACCGGCGCCTCAAAGCCGGGTACGAGACGCTTGTAGCTGTTCGTGGTGGCGTTCGCGAAGGCATTTATGGCGCGGGCGTGCTTGATAATGCCGCCAATGTAAAAAAGGCAGGTCTCTGAAAGGTCCGCATACCGGTCGCCGGCGAACAGCGGCTGGCCTTCTTTCCAGATTGACTGGTGTACATGCATGCCGGAGCCGTTGTCGCCAAAAATCGGTTTGGGCATGAACGTCGCCGTCTTGCCGTAACTAGCGGCAACCTGGTGCACGACGTATTTGTACATCTGCAACCGGTCGGCCATGACTGTCAGCGTTGAGAATTTCATGCCGAGTTCGT
>DGNI01000078.1:9392-14653 GCA_002388885.1 Parvularculaceae bacterium UBA4496
ACGGAGAGCATTTCGGTGCGCATGTCCTGCGCGCTGTCGACCGGCGGCACCGGAAAGTAGCCGCCTTTCGGACCGGGCCGGTGGGCGAGATTGCCGCCTTCGAAATCCGCAGAACTGTTATAAGGACCTTCGATGGAGTCGACGGCGTATCCCATATTCTGTTGATCGGTCGACCAGCGCACATCGTCAAAAACGAAAAACTCCGCTTCCGGACCGAAGTATGCCGTATCGCCCGCGCCGGAGGACTTGAGATATGCTTCTGCCGCTTTCGCCGTGGTGCGCGGATCGCGCCCGTAAGGCTGGCCTGTTGAAGGCTCAAGAATGTCGCAGAAAATTGAAAGCGTCGGCTTTGTGAAGAAAGGATCTATGGCNNCCGGCATCAGCACCATGTCGGACTCGTTAATCGCCTTCCAGCCTGCGATCGAAGAACCGTCAAACATCTGGCCTTCGGAAAAGAAGTCTTCATCAACCATCGACTGGTCGAATGTGACGTGTTGCCATTTGCCTTTCGGATCAGTGAAGCGAAGGTCTACATATTCGATGTTTTCGTTCTTGATTTTTTTGAGGACGGCGTCTGCGCTCATTGGAGAAATGCTCCTGTTTTGTTATCGGCTTGCGGTCTTAACCCGGATCACCCCTTCCGGCGCATCGCAAAACCGCATATCGCTCTAGTGTGCGTCGAGATTCTGGTTTCGCGCAAGAAAATATTGCAACGCAGCAAATAATTTGGCCCGGAGGCGTTTCAATGTCACAGATGCATATATTTTTAGAGGATAATTGCTCAAACTTGACCTCTATCTCTAAAAACATGGAATTCCTCGGCTGTCGTTTTGGTGCGGTGCGCAGAAAGCGATGATGGAAACGGGTCCAGCCGTGGGCGTTGACCGGCGGGGCGGCCTTTGGGTGCTGACCGATGGCAAGATCGGCGATGACGTTCAGTGTCTTGCTGTTGCGGGGGCTTTAAACCCTACCTTCGAAAAACGTGTCGTACAGCCGCGCGTGTTGTGGGGTCTAATGGCGCCGTGGGGGCCGGTCGATCCCAAAGAAGCGCCCGGCGCGGCAGACGGGCCGTTGAGTGGGCTGGCGCCTGCAATCGTGGTAGCTTCCGGTCGTCGCGCCATCCCGCATGCGCTTGCGCTAAAGCGCTCCAGCGAAGGCCGCACCAAGATCGTGATTATGAAAGATCCGCGTTTCGGCCGCAGCGCGGCGGATGTGTTATGGACGCCGGAACATGACCGCGTGACAGGTTCGAATGTGATTTCGACGCTTACCTCGCCGCATGGTTTGTCTGAAAAAATCGCCGCCGCGCATAAGTGCACAAGTGATGTAATTGCTAAACTGCCGAAGCCGATGCTTGGCGTGGTCCTTGGCGGCCCGTCCGGTGAGGCCCGCTATGACCCGGCGCATGCAATGGATCTTGCGGAAAGAATAAATACCGCTGGCCAGGAATTCGCGAGTATAGCCATAACGCCGTCGCGGCGTACGCCATTGGATTTTTTGAGCGCTATTCATGTCGCATTAGCTCATGAGCGTACATTTATCTGGGATGGCGGCGGTGATAATCCGTATATTGATATTTTGGCGAATGCTGCATCACTAATTGTCGCCGCGGACTCCCATAACATGATGAGTGAGGCGCTGGCTTCGTCAGCCGGCGTTTACGCATGGCGGCCGCGCGGATTGGCGCGGAAAATGGCGTGGTTTGCAGACCAGCTGGAGCAAAAGGGCGCTGCCCGGCCTTTTGCCGACGAAGCGCCGCCGTTTGACCGGAAGCCTATCGACGCGACGCCCGGGGTTGTTGACGAGATTATTCGTAGGTTGAAATAGACGGCTAACGCGAGACGGTTTCTTCCGGAAAGCAAAGCTGTTCGCGATCACGCCATTCGGTAGTGACGTAGTTGAGGATCAGCGATTTCCGAACGCCCGGAATCTCGCGTTTTTCAAACCCGTGATATGTATTGTCGCCGGGGACGAACGCCATCGCCATATTCGGTGCGAAAGGCGAGCGCTTCGCATGCGTTTTATCGGCGTTGTAAATGTCAGTGCCCATGTCGCCATGCGCAGGGTCGTCCGAAATATAGATCAGCAGCGTGATCCTTTTGACGCCGAGATCGGTGTGCGGCTCCAGCCAGAAGCCGGTGAGGTCCTGCGCGTATTCGAGGCGCAAAAACGTGCCGTCCAGATCAGCGTCAAAAAAAGACTCAATGGCGCGCACCATACGCGGCGCCTGGAATGCGCCGGCGATTGCTGCGACTACGGCAAAGCGTTCAATATTCGCCTGATCGAAATAGTGGCGGGTATCGTTATGTAGTTCGCGTTTTCCTGAAACGCCGCCGACATCTGCGGCCGGGAACTCAAGCGCCTGAACATCCTTGGCGATATCTTCGGGAAATAGCCCGGTGACCAGCCAGTGCCGGTAGGGTTCTTCAAAGCGTTCGGCGCGCGCGAGCGCGGCGGTAAAAGTCTCAAATATCCGATCCTGATCGGTGATAGGGCGCTCCTGATGCGGGATTAGATTGCGTCGCGGCCGCGTTCGCCGGTGCGAATACGGATGGCGTCTTCTATTGTGGAAACGAAAATCTTGCCATCGCCGATGCGGCCTGAGTGGGCTGCGGTCTTGATTGCCTCAACGGCGCGTTCAACCAGATTGTCGTCAACAACCAGTTCGATTTTCAGTTTGGGAAGAAAGTCGACGACATATTCGGCGCCGCGGTAAAGCTCCGTGTGCCCCTTTTGCCGGCCGAAACCGCGAGCTTCGGTCACGGTCATACCTTGCAGGCCAACTTCCTGAAGCGCCTCCTTCACATCATCAAGCTTGAACGGCTTTATGATCGCTTCGATTTTCTTCATGGATCCATCCGTTTCAGATATTGCCGGTGTCTGCTATTACCAGATTAGTTCTGTGCGTACTCTTTTAAAGGTGTCAAGGTGAACCAGCCCGCTGTTCTTTCCGCCGAAGAAATGCGCGCCGCCGAGCAAGCGGCCATCGCTAACGGCGTCGCGTCAGCCTCACTGATGGAAACAGCCGGCAGGCATGTGGCGGATATCGCCATGCGCGCATGGTCGAAACGGCCGGTCGTGATTATTTGCGGTCCCGGCAACAATGGCGGCGATGGTTATGTTGCAGCCCGGTTGATTGCTGAAGCCGGCTGGCCGGTAAAAGTCGCGTTCCTTGGCGTACAAGAAAAACTGCAGGGCGACGCGAAGCTGATGGCTGGTCTCTATCAGGGCGAGGCCGAACCGTTCGCCAGTAAATCGCTTGCGGGCGCGGGATTGATTATTGATGCGATTTTTGGAACTGGGCTGACGCGCGCTGTCGAAGGAGACGCAAAGGCCGCGATCGAGGCGATCAATGCCCATCCGGCGCCGGTGCTCTCGGTCGATATCCCCTCAGGCGTCAGTGCTGACGAAGGCGCCATTCTCGGAACCGCTCTACAGGCGGCCAGGACGGTGACGTTTCATGCGAAAAAACCGGCGCATCTGCTATTTCCGGGACGCGCGCTGTGTGGCGCCGTCGATGTGGTCGATATCGGGATTACCGGCGCGGTCGAAGCAAAAACTTTTGAAAACCATCCGGCGCTGTGGGGCGGACGGTTTCCGCGAGCTTCCTGGCAGGGACACAAATATGTGCGCGGTCATGTTATGTGCGTTTCCGGCGGGCCGATGAATACTGGCGCCGCACGGCTTGCGGCGGATGGCGCGCTTCGGATCGGCGCCGGTCTTGTCACCATGCTGAGTCCAACCGCGGCTGCTCCTGTTCATGCTGCGCATTTGACGGCGGTGATGTTGCGTGAGGCGAACAGCGCTGAAGACATCTCGGGGCACATGAAAGATGCAAAAAAGTCGAGACTTGCCGTGGTCATCGGACCGGCGGCGGGCGTTGGCGAAGAAACGCGGGAAAAGACACTCGCCATATTGAAGAGTGGAGCCGGCGCCGTTCTCGATGCCGACGCGCTGACGAGCTTTGAAGACCAGCATGATCAGCTGTTTGAGGTGCTACGGCCGGATGATGTCCTGACGCCGCATGGCGGTGAGTTCGCGCGGATGTTTGCCGGAGGGACAATAGCGGCGGGAAAACTTAAAGCTGCCCGTGCAGCGGCGAAGCGTGCGGGCTGCGTTGTGGTGCTGAAAGGGCCGGATACGGTCATCGCCTCGCCGAACGGGCTTGCTATCATCAATTCCAATGCGCCGCCCGATTTGGCGACGGCGGGTTCCGGCGATGTCCTCGCCGGGTTTATTGCGGGTCTGAAGGCACAGGGAATGACAGGATTAGAGGCGGCCGCCGCGGGCGTTTGGGTCCATGGGGCTTGCGGTCAGGCTGTAGGGCCGGGGCTGATCGCGGAAGACTTGCCGAGGGCGGTTCCTGCTGTGCTTCGGTCATTGTTTGCGCCGCCGCAGCAGCAACCGGATGAGGCGGTTCAAGAGCCGGGAGCCGCTCAGCAGTGACCGAAAAAGGCTTTCAATTATTCGGGTCAACTGCTGGCGGGGGAGTTGATGCCTAATCCTGACATTCGCCATGCTGAACCGGCGGACCTTGAGGCCTTGACCCGCCTTTATAATCACTTCGTGGAAACCACTACGATAACCTTTGATATCGAGCCTTTCACTTCGAAAGCCAGAAAGTCCTGGATGGCCCAGTTTTCGAGGTCCGGGCGTTACCAGCTTTTTGTGGCGGAAGAACGAGGCCGGATCGCTGGCTATGCCTCATCGACCCGGCATCGGGCGAAACCGGCCTATGACGCCTCCGTCGAAGCGACGATCTATGTCGATCCGGCATTTTCGAGGCGCGGCATCGGTCTGAGCCTTTACGAGCGGCTTTTTTCTGCTCTGGCCGATGAAGACGTTCACTGCATCTACGCAGGGGTAGCGCTGCCTAATCCGGCCTCGATAGCCTTCCATCAGCGGTTCGGTTTTACCGAAATCGGAACATTCCATGAGGTTGGCCATAAATTCGGCCGCTATATCGATGTCATGTGGCTGGAAAAACAGCTCTAACCGGCTGGACGCCGGTGTTTCGTCTGGTATAGAACCCGCGGACTTTAGAAGGGGTCGCGAGCGCCGCCGCGGCCCGTTTTGCTTTGCGCCGAATGATCTTTGCGGATGTGGCGGAACTGGTAGACGCACCAGATTTAGGTTCTGGCGCCGCGAGGCGTGGGGGTTCGATTCCCTCCATCCGCACCATTCGCAGCCGGACTGCCTAAGATCCGCGGCGTATGAGATGTGAATTACTCCGGCCAATCGGCCTGTGACGAAAGACGAGA
>DGNI01000078.1:14704-14868 GCA_002388885.1 Parvularculaceae bacterium UBA4496
GCCGATGAACTCGACAAAAAGCTTGTCGCCAAGCTTGAGGAGGTAAAGGGGCGCGTTCACCTGAAGGGCTTCCGCAAGGGCAAGGCGCCAGTTTCCTTCCTGAAGAAAATGTACGGCAAGGGGATGATGAGCGAAATCATCCAGGAGATAGTGACCGAGACCTC
>DGNI01000078.1:14897-22043 GCA_002388885.1 Parvularculaceae bacterium UBA4496
CCGCATCCGCATTTCCATTCCAAGATTGAAGACGTTATCGATGGCAAAGCAGATTTAGAGTATGATGTGCATGCGGAAATTCTGCCGACATTCGATCCTATGGACGTGGCCGGACTAAAACTGACGCGGCCCGTTGCCGAGATTCCGGAAAGTGATGTTGACGAAGCTGTCAGCAATATCGCTGAGCAGCAGGTGACCTACAAAGAGCGCGGCAAGACGGCCAAGGCCAAGGATAAAGACCAGATCGTCATCGATTTTGTCGGCAAAGTTGGCGGGGAAGAATTCGAAGGCGGCAAAGGCGAAGGATTTGAGCTTGTACTGGGCTCGGACCAGTTCATCGCCGGGTTTGAAGACCAGCTTGTGGGCGCAAAAACCGGCGACGACGTCGAAGTGAAAGTGACGTTTCCGGAGGAATATCACGCCAAGGATTTGGCCGGCAAAGATGCAGTTTTCGACGTGAAAGTCGTTGAAGTCAGAGCGCCTGAAAAGGTCGAGATCGATGACGAGCTTGCCAAAAAGGTCGGCCTCGAAAGTCTCGACGAACTTAAAACGCGGATCAAGGAACGCATCGAAGAAGATTACAAGCGCCTTTCACGCGGCCATCTGAAACGCGCGCTGCTCGACAAGCTTGACGAGGCGCATGATTTCGAACTGCCGAAAGGCATGGTCGATGCTGAGTTCGAACAGATCTGGCGTCAGGTCGAAAACTCTGAGCGCGACGAAGAGGACAAGGACAAGACTGACGACGAACTAAAAGCCGAATATCGCAAGATCGCCGAGCGCCGGGTGCGTTTGGGACTGGTTCTGGCGGAGATCGGCAAGCGCGCCGAGGTGCAGGTGCCTTCCAACGAACTTCAGCAGGCGATCCAGCAGCAGGCGATGCGCGAGGCCCAGATGCTGCAGATGCAGGGGCAGGAAGTCTCCCCGCAGGAAGTGCTGAAGTTTTACCAGCAAAACCCGCAGGCCATTCAACAGATACGCGCGCCCTTATTCGAAGAAAAGGTTGTCGACTACATTATTGAGCGCGCCGAGGTGAAGGACAAAACCGTCACCAAGGAAAAGCTTATGGAAGAGCCTGAAGGCGAAGAGGCTTTTGCGTAAACTCTGATCAAGCTTTATTAGCGATCCGCTAAATCCGGGCTTCGCCGTGCGAGGCCCGTTTTCTTTTCGGGACGGTTTTTAAGGCGGATCGTCCCTTGTTTGAAACAACGCCTTGCAATTTCAGAAGAATAACCCTCGCTTAAGTGAGGTGCGCTAAGGTTGTTTTATGGGGCTGGCGTCGGCCAATTCGATCCCCATGTTAAGGAATGAAATTAACCACTCGCCGCCCGGAAGCCGCTATAGTCGGCGAACAAGAAAAGACCGATTAGAAAGAGGATGTCGATGAAGGACCCCCAGGATATTTACATGAACACGCTCGTGCCGATGGTTGTCGAGCAGTCGAGCCGGGGCGAGCGCGCCTTCGACATCTATTCCCGCCTTTTAAAAGAACGGATCATCTTCCTTTCCGGGCCCGTCCACGATCAGGTCTCGACCCTCGTGATCGCCCAGCTTCTCTTTCTAGAGGCCGATAATCCCAAGAAAGAGATAGCCTTCTATATCAACTCGCCGGGCGGCGTCGTCTCGGCGGGCCTCGCCATGTACGACACCATGCGCTTTATCCGGCCGGCGGTTTCGACCATGTGCGTGGGTATGGCGGCCTCCATGGGCTCGCTGCTGTTGGCGGCAGGGGAAAAGGGCATGCGTTATTCACTGCCGAATTCCCGGATTATGGTCCACCAGCCCTCAGGCGGCTTCCAGGGCCAGGCTTCGGATATCGAACGGCATGCCCAGGATATCATCAAGCTGAAGCGCCGTTTGAACGAGATCTACGTGGATCACACCGGCCAATCCTATGAAACTATTGAGAAAACCCTTGATAGAGACCATTTCATGGACCCGGAAGAAGCGGTCAGTTTCGGCCTGATCGACAAAGTTCTTTCGGAACGGGTCATGGCCGGCGACGCCGAGTCCTAAAATTCACCTTGAATGTTAAGGCTTTAAGGAAATGGTTTCTTGATTGGTTTGGGCGGAATATGGTCCTATGTCGTTTATCCCGGATGTCATGGCGCCGATTGTGCAGTTTTCCGGGGTGCGCGGGGCTCGTCAGCGGGGCGCGTGAGACAAGGCCATGACGCGTCTGATCAAGGCGCCGACGAAGGAGTGCAGGTATAGTGAGCAAAATCGGCGGCAAAAGCAGCGGTGACGGGAAAAACACCCTTTACTGTTCATTCTGCGGCAAAAGCCAGCACGAGGTCAGGAAACTGATCGCGGGCCCGACCGTATTCATCTGCGATGAATGCGTAGAGCTTTGCATGGATATCATTCGTGAGGAATCAAAGTCCTCGCTTGTGAAGGCCAGTGATGGCGTGCCAAGCCCGCAGCAAATTCACAAAGTCCTCGATGATTATGTGATTGGTCAGTCACAGGCAAAGCGGGTTCTCGCCGTTGCTGTGCACAACCATTACAAGCGTCTCAATCACGCGGCGAAGAATAATGATGTTGAGTTGGCGAAGTCGAACATCCTGCTGATCGGCCCAACCGGTTCGGGCAAGACGCTGCTGGCGCAAACGCTCGCGCGTATTCTCGATGTGCCGTTTACAATGGCTGATGCGACGACGCTCACCGAAGCCGGCTATGTTGGTGAGGACGTCGAAAACATCATTCTCAAGCTTCTTCAGTCGGCTGACTACAATGTCGAGCGCGCCCAGCGCGGCATCGTCTATATCGACGAAGTCGACAAGATTTCACGCAAGTCCGATAATCCGTCGATCACCCGCGATGTGTCGGGCGAGGGCGTGCAGCAAGCGCTGTTGAAGATCATGGAAGGCACCGTCGCCTCCGTGCCGCCGCAAGGCGGGCGCAAGCATCCGCAGCAGGAATTCCTGCAGGTTGATACGACGAATATTCTGTTCATTGTCGGTGGCGCGTTTGCCGGCCTTGAAAAGGTTATCGCCAATCGGGGCGAGGGCTCGTCCATCGGTTTCGGCGCGGAAGTCAAAAGCGCAGACGATCGCCGCATCGGCGCGATCCTTCAGGAAGTTGAGCCTGAAGACCTCCTCAAATTCGGTCTGATCCCGGAATTCGTCGGCCGTCTGCCGGTCATTGCGACGCTGGAAGACCTCGATGAAGAAGCGTTGGTCCAGATCCTGACATCGCCCAAGAACGCGCTGATCAAGCAGTATCAGCGGTTGTTCGAGATGGAGGACGTCAAGCTTACCTTCACCGATGACGCCAAGGCGGCCATCGCCCGTCGGGCCATCGCCCGTAAAACCGGGGCGCGCGGCCTGAGGTCGATCATGGAGGGAATCCTGCTTGATTCGATGTTTGAGTTGCCAACGCTCGAAGGCGTGGTTGAGGTCGTGGTCAACGGTGAAGTCGTCGAAGGCAACGCCACGCCGCTTTACATCTACTCCGAGCGGGAAAAGAGCGCCGTCGAAGCTGACGCAAGCGCATAGAGGCTTTCTTTCCCCGGAACCGGCCTCTCAGCTTGAATTTCGGCCAGAACGGACCAAATTAACGCCATATCAGCCGCCGCTGTGTACGATGCAGCGGCGGTTCTGTTTTCGCCTGATCGAATGCTTCATAATGCGAAGCGCCGCTGAACGTGAGCGGGTATTGGTTGAATAGGGTGTCCTGAGCGCCCAAATGGCCGTCGTGGCGCGCGGTCTTTTAGCGATGGCGCCAGAGGAGTTTTGAATGAGCGAACACGTCACTTATCCGGTTCTGCCGCTGCGCGACATTGTTGTTTTCCCGGGCATGATCGTTCCCCTGTTTGTGGGGCGCGAGAAGTCCGTCAATGCGCTGGAAAACGTAATGCAGAATGACAAGAAAATTCTGCTGGTGGCGCAAAAGGACGCCGGCGACGATGATCCGGAAGTGGAAGACATTTTTGAAGTTGGCGTTATCGCTTCCGTGCTTCAGCTATTGAAGCTGCCCGACGGCACGGTGAAAGTACTGGTCGAAGGCGAAGCGCGTGCGGTGATTGAAGAATATGTTCGCGAAGACGAATATTTCGAAGCGCAGGCCTCTTATCTCGAAGAAGAAGACGGCAATGAGTCCGAACTTGAGGCGCTGGCGCGTTCAGTCGTCAGCCAGTTCGAAGGCTATGTAAAACTCAACAAGCGCGTGCCGCCGGAGGTGATGGTTTCGATCGGTCAGATCGACGATTACGGCAAGCTCGCCGATACGGTCGCTTCACACCTCAACATCAAGATCAATGAAAAGCAGGAGCTGCTCGAAATCGCCGGCGTCTCTGAACGCCTTGAGCGCGTCTACGCGCTCATGGAAGGCGAGATGAGCGTCCTGCAGGTGGAGAAAAAAATCCGCAACCGCGTTAAGCGCCAGATGGAGAAGACGCAACGCGAATATTATCTCAACGAACAGATGAAAGCGATCCAGAAGGAACTCGGCGAGACAGATGACGGCCGAGACGAGCTTTCCGAGATCGAAGACAAGATCAAGAAAACCAAGCTTTCAAAGGAAGCAAAGACCAAGGCTGACGCCGAGCTTAAAAAGCTTCGCCAGATGAGCCCGATGTCGGCGGAGTCGACCGTTGTCCGCAATTATCTCGACTGGCTCACAGCTATTCCGTGGAACAACCGTTCCAAGCTGAAGGGCGATCTGAAGAAAGCGCAGGACGTGCTTGATGCGGATCACTATGGGCTTGAGAAAGTCAAAGAACGCATCGTCGAATATCTCGCCGTGCAAAAACGTATGAACAAACTCAAAGGCCCGATCCTGTGCCTCGTTGGTCCTCCGGGCGTGGGCAAGACCTCGCTCGGCAAGTCGATCGCAGAAGCGACGGGCCGCGAATTTGTGCGCGTGTCGCTTGGCGGCGTGCGCGACGAAGCTGAAATCCGCGGTCACCGGCGCACCTATATCGGATCGATGCCGGGCAAGATCATTCAGTCGATGAAAAAGGCGAAGAAGTCGAACCCGCTGTTTCTACTCGATGAGATCGACAAAATGGGGCAGGACTTCCGCGGCGACCCGGCTTCGGCGCTTTTGGAAGTGCTCGACCCTGAACAGAACGGCACGTTCCAGGATCATTATCTCGAAGTCGATTATGATCTGTCGGATGTCATGTTCATCACGACAGCGAACTCACTCAACATGCCGCAGCCTTTACTTGACCGGATGGAGATCATCCGCATCCCCGGTTACACGGAAGATGAAAAAGTCGAGATCGCGCGCCGGCATCTTATCCCCAAGCTTCTGGAAAATCATGGTCTCAAGGAAGACGAGTGGAATATCGACGATGAAGGTCTCTTGACCCTTATTCGCCGCTACACACGCGAAGCGGGGGTTCGAAACCTTGAGCGGGAACTCGCGAAGCTTGCGCGCAAAGCGGTCCGCGATCTCGAAACCGGAGCCGCGAAGAGCGTCACAGTTACGCAGGAAAACCTCAGCGACTACGCCGGCGTAACTAAATTCAGGTATGGCGAGATTGATCGCGAGGATCAGACCGGTGTCGTTACGGGGCTTGCCTGGACTTCCGTTGGCGGCGACATCCTCACCATCGAAGCGGTAAAAATGCCCGGCAAAGGCAAGATGACCCCGACCGGCAACCTCAAGGAGGTCATGAAGGAGTCAGTCTCTGCGGCTTCATCTTATGTAAAGAGCCGCTCGGTCGAGTTTGGCATTGAGCCGCCGGTCTTTGACAAGACGGACATCCACATTCACGTGCCGGAAGGCGCCACGCCAAAAGACGGACCTTCCGCCGGCGTCGCCATGGCGACTGCGATTGTCTCTGTTCTGACAGGCGTTCCGGTGCACAAGGATATTGCCATGACCGGCGAGATTTCCCTGCGCGGCCGCGTCCTGGCCATTGGTGGCCTGAAAGAAAAGCTTTTGGCCGCGCTGCGCGCGGGCGTCAAAACCGTGCTCATACCTGAAGAGAATGAGAAAGATCTCGCCGATATTCGTGACAATGTAAAAGAGAGCCTCAAAATCATTCCGGTCGGCACCGTTGACGAGGTGCTGGCCCATGCTCTCACCAAAAAACTGACCCCGATTGAGTGGGAAGAACCGGTTGAGCCGCCGGCTGCCCCCGAGACCGGGGAGGGGCCCGTCGTCACCCATTGACGAAGCCTCCGGAAAGGCCTGAAAAGTAAAAAAGGTGCGGCGCTGTGTTGCGGTTCCGCGCCTTTTTTACGGGCGCTTTTCGGTCCATGTAATAGCCATGGAATTTCCTGACGCAAAGACTCCTGCGAAACGCTGCGAGACCATGGAAGAGGTCCGTTATGAGGTTGACCGCCTCGATCGGGCGCTGGTCCGGCTCATCGCCGAGCGGCAGTCCTACATGGAGGCCGCAGCCCGCATCAAACCGCGCAAGGAAGACGTGCGCGTTCCCTGGCGGATTGAGGAAGTGGTTGCGAAAGTGCTGGCTGAAGCTGAAACGGCCGGTCTGTCAAAACGAATCGCTGAGCCAGTCTGGCGCGAGCTCATTGAGCGTTGCATTGAGCATGAGCACGAATTTTGGGACCGTGAGCGGCTCCCGGCTCACGAAAAATAATAAACCATTACAAGGCTTTAGGCCCGCTGTGGAAAGCAAACCCTTATTTTAAGCCATTTTTCCTTGGCAAAGCGACATGAACCCCGCGTAAAATCAAGGGGAGTCACAGTTTCAAAAGCTCCCAGCACGATACAGAAAGGCCGGAGGAATGAATAAAAACGAATTTATCGACAAGGTCGCCGACATGTCGGACATGAGCAAGTCGGACGCGGCGAAGGCGGTGGACGCGGTCTTTGATGCGATCACCAATGCATTGAAAGCCGGTGACGACGTTCGTCTCGTCGGCTTTGGCACGTTCTCCGCCGCTCAGCGCAAGGCCCGCGAAGGGCGCAATCCGCGCACCGGCGAAACGATCCAGATTCCCGCCTCGATCCAGCCGAAATTTTCGGCCGGCAAAGGCCTCAAGGACGCGCTTAACTAGGCGCGAATTTTTCTGGGAAACGCCGGTCCCGGGCGAAGTCCTGTGGCCGGCGTTTGCATTTTCCGGCGAAAGTCCGCTGCGGGTTCTTGCAGGGGCTGCGCCGCCGCGTTATGGACTGCGCCCCGCCGCTTTACTGGCGGGTTTCAAGGGCGGTTAGCTCAGCTGGTAG
>DGNI01000106.1 GCA_002388885.1 Parvularculaceae bacterium UBA4496
TGTATGGCCGCAAATATATGGGGATCGAGCGCGCGACCTTCCTAATCGACGGACAGGGCGTGATCCGCAAAATCTGGCGCAAGGTGAAAGTGTCCGGCCATGCTGAGGCAGTTCTCGCGGAAGTGAAGGCCCTTTGACGGTAAAGGANNCAATCGTTACTCGAAGCGGCTGACAGCGTACTTCGCCGTGCGGCCCCCGCTGCAAAAACTGCGGCAGCGGCGGCTGCAGAGAGCCTGCGCAGGGGTAGCGCGCCCTTGGGTGCGGCATCCACGCCGCCCGATGCCCCGGCGAGGCCGGAAAAACCCGTGTTAGTCCCGCCTGGAGAGGCGCCGCGCCGGAAGCTCGGTTCTGAACAGGGCCGAGCCGCCCTCCTCCACGCCATCGCTCATATCGAATTTAACGCCATCGACCTTGCCTTCGACATGGCGGCGAGATTTTCCGCAGAAATCGCGGAAACCGGGCTCGATGCCGCGGCCTTCACTGCGGACTGGGTGCGGATCGGCGCCGAAGAAGCGCATCATTTCGGAATGATTGCGGACCGCCTTAACGCTATTGGCAGCGCTTACGGCGATTTCCCGGCCCATAACGGACTCTGGGAGGCGGCTGAAAACACCAGCCATGACGTCCTCGCCAGGCTAGCGGTTGCGCCGCTCATTTTGGAGGCGAGAGGACTTGACGTCACGCCAGACATGATCGAGAGACTGCGCGCTGTGGGCGATGAAGAAAGCGTCGCAATTCTTGAAGTCATCTATCGCGATGAAGTGGGGCACGTCGCCTGTGGAAAACGCTGGTTCGATGCAGTTTGTGCGGCTAGAAGCCTTGATCCTCTGATGGCTTTTGGCGCGTTGAGGGAAGCGTATTTCGCGGGGCGGCTTAAACCGCCTTTTAACCATAAGGCGCGGGAAAAAGCTGGCATGCCGCGTGCGTTTTATGAACCGATTAGAAACGAAAAGCGCGTTTAAGTATCTTTCTATGGCTGATTTGGGAAAAAATACCGTTACACCATCACATAACGGTTGCGTAATGCCCTGTTTTACGCTGCAATGCGACCAGGGTGGCATCGTAGCGTGGGTTGGCGCGTGCAAGGGGCGTTTGTATAAATGAGCCGTCGTTCCGGCAAATTCAGGCGCGTACTCAGCCGTATCTTCAAGGAACGGCAGATTTATCACCGAAGCGACGGCGTCGTTCACTTCATCTCGATGTCGTCGAAGACTCAGATTGCGCTTGCCACGATTGTGGGCGCAGCGCTGCTCTGGGTCGCTTACGCTTCGGTCAACGTCGTCTTCAAAGAGCAGATTATCGTCGCCAAGGACCGCGACAGCCGAATCATGGAGACCACTTACTCCAAGCGCCTCCATGACGCGCAGCGCGCCTATGACGACGTCAGCGAACTCAACCAGATCATCAAGCAGAATTTCGATGAGACGATGGCGGATATTTCATCACGCCATCAGCTCCTGCAGAATATGGTCGAGCGTAAAGCCTCGATCGACCAGAGCCTTGATGCGCTTGCAGCGGGATTGTCGCAAGCCGGCGGGCCTAGCGGCCAGCGTCCGACCAACGGCAACCGCGTGATGATCGACGTAACGCCCGGCGAACCAACGCCCCGCCAGTCGCGCATTTCGGCTGCGCGCAAGAAGGCTGCCGAAAAGATCGAGAGCGAGAACGCCGCCTCCCCTCAGAAAGGCGCCGCTTCTGAAGCGATCAAATCGATGAACAAGGCCGCCGCTGATCTTTATACGGAACAGATGCTGCTTCTCGCTTCGCTTGAGGAAAAGGCCACAACGCAGCGCGATTATCTGACGAAAGTGCTGACATCCGCCGGCATCCCGGTTGAATCCGTGGTAACCCCGGCGAAAATCTCGAACACCATGCTTGCGCAGGGCGGCCCGTTTATCGACCTGACCGCTGGCGAAGCCGATGCAGATTTTTATCTGCACGCCAATCGTACGGCTGCCGCCGTCGACGAGCTTGCAGCGCTGCAGACGGCAATCCAGAACGTGCCGCTGTCCTCGCCGCTCATCGTCGGCCGGCGATTTACCAGCGGCTTCGGCGTGCGTCGCGACCCGATCAACGGCAAGTATTCACGTCATAACGGTATTGATTTCGCGGCGGCATGGGCCTCTCCGGTTACGGCTACGGCGGACGGCGTGGTCAAATTCGCCGGCACACGCTCCGGTTTTGGCCGCTGTGTTGAAATCAACCACGGAAACGGCTTTGTTACGCGCTATGCGCACATGAATCGCATTTCGGTGAAGACGGGGCAGAAGGTAAAACTTCACGACAAGGTGGGGGAATTGGGCAATAGCGGTCGTTCCACCGGACCGCATGTTCACTACGAAATTCTCTACAAGGGCAAACCGCTCAACCCACGCCGTTTTATTGAGGCAGGTAGATATGTTTTCGAAAGCTAAACAGAACAAATCGCTTGATGGAAAAAAAGCGCAAAAGGGTTCTCTGGCGGATACGCCGCCCCCGCCGCCGCATCAGGCAGGTTTCCAGCAGAGTGCACCGAGAAAGGGTTCAGGCGTCATGAAATCAGCAGGTGTTCCCTCGATCATCTCCTCTGACGTGGTGATGCGCGGCAATGTGAATTCCGCGGGAGAGATCCAGCTCGACGGATCGCTTGAAGGCGATATCAAGGCTGGCTCGCTGATCATCGGCGAAAAAGCCTCGGTCAAAGGCGAGGTCGTCTGCGAGACAGTGACTGTGCGCGGCCGCGTTGAAGGCGGCATTCGCGCCAAATCAGTATCGCTTGCGTCATCGGCGCATATCCAGGGCGATATTCTGCACAGCTCGTTGTCGGTTGAAACCGGCGCGCATTTCGAAGGCAATTGCCGCCATTCCGATGATCCGCTGTCGGAGTCATCAGCCAGCGATTTCCGCCGTGCGCGTCCTTCGGCGCCGCCTGCCCCGCGCCCGGTGACAAGCAATGACGACGCCGACATGGTTGCGGCCAATGAAACGCCGTCGTTCCTGAACGCCGGCCGCTCGCCGCTGCGCTAGGCGATCCGAAACTCAGATACGAAAAAAGGCCGCCGATATCGGCGGCCTTTTTTTTGATCAGATAGATCAAAGCTGCGGGCGTTACCTTCCCCGCATCCCCGACAACCCTGAGATCGTCGTCAGCAGCGCGGCGCCAGAAGCGAGATAAGCGCCCCACTGAACGCCGCCGAGCCCGATCTTCGTGCCCATCATGGAAACAATGAAGAACCCCATGGCGGCAAGCGCGCCAAGGCCCGCCGCGAGCGTTACCAGACTGGTCAGGCGGCTGACAAAAGGCAGCATTCCGAGAACGCCAATCAGCGCTGCGCCCAGCGACAGGCTCGCAGACCATGACATGACGCGGCTGACCATTTTAGAATCATTGACGGCGCCGTCCGACGCGCAGTCCTCGCCAATCGGCAGCTGCAGCTTGCGAACGCAGTTGATAGCGCCGCCGATAAATTGGTCGCCTGTGACCATGGTTTGCTCTTCGCGACCGCTGACCGGATTGTCGGATTCGTATGAATACATTGGCCCGAAAAACATCGCGGCGACGATCGCCAGCGGCAGTAAAATGCGGATCATGTTGGTACCCCGTCGTTGCCCTCTACCCTGAACGGAGGAGTTTAGCTTTTCTTAAGGGGCAAGCCAAGCGCCTCACGCCGGCGGCAATGGCGGCAATTGGCGTCCAATTACGCGGCGTTCTTCTTCGCAGCGCGAAATTTTTCCGTAAACTCGCTCAAGGAGGAGAATGGATTGGCCGCATAGGAAACCGGTTCTTCCTCTGCGATGACCGCCTTCAGATCCTTGTCGACGACCGTCTCTCCGGTCGGTCCCAGCAGGATCAGATATTCCGTGTCGTCACATTTGACGATAGCGAGCCGACGTCGTGCATCGATCGGCAACATTTCGCGCATGGAAAGGCGACGTTTTTTTCCTGTGACTCCGGTCATGGCGGAAAGACCTGCCTTTTTCGCAGCAATTGCGCAAAGGCCGATCATGCCAAGCACTGCGGCGAAACCGAAGACCAGGCGAAAAATTTCCGATGCAAGCATCAGCGTTTCCCAAAGGCTTAACTCAAGGCAAAAACTATCGGCTATATGCTTAACGCCGTGTTAATGGAGAATGGCGGCCCGAGGCTCAGGCGCCGTAAAAAGTCTTGAGTTCGTCCAGCGATATGACCTCACCACCCGCTTCGTTACGGAACCAGTCGAAGAAGCCGGCCGTATTTTCCAGCAGGCGATCGACGTCAGATTTCTCGCGAACGTAATCGTTGGCGCCGGGCGTCAGGCTGGTCGAATGAAGCGTGTATGTCAGGACGGGTGTTTCGTCGGATATGAGGCGTTTCGTCAGCGCCTTGAGATCCGACAATGCAGCGCCCTCCAGAGACAGCCGCAATGGAATGGTGAAATTGCTGAATTGCCGTTTACGGCAAGAAGTGAATCCAGCCGGTTCCATTTCCTGACTTAAAAAGACCGGCGTTCGGCGAATAGCCCTGGCGCCGCAAACCGGCGTGACGAAAACGCGCTTATCTTTATACTCAACGGAAAATGGCTTGTTCGACATGGCGAAAAAGTCCGGGCCGCCGCGGCTTGAAAAATCAAACGCTGCGCCGGGACTAAAGTCGAATTCGACGCCTATATCGGCAAGCAGTTCGTAGTTCTCTGGCGCGATGCCATATCGCCCGGCGCGATGCGATAAAGCGCGCGCGTCAAATACACGCTCATAGGCATCAGCAAGAGACCGCAATTTTTCACTATGAACGGCGCGCGGCAGGTTCTTCTGAAACGAATTGAACTCGCCCTCGAAATCACCTGCCTCTTCTGAAAGAGGCGGCGTTACCCATTGGTGCAGATGCAGGCCGCAATCAGCGCCGCCATCCTGTTGCAATCCTTGAAAATACCTGGCCGTTCTTTCGTGGTTCAAAAATGGCCAGGTCAGGAAATATAGCGGATGAATGCCCCGTTCGCTGCAGAGAAATTGGAACTGCTCAACGCCATCAACATCATTTATGGCGTAGTCGACTTTCTTGAATTTATTCCAGTCGAATTGTTCTTCCGTATCGATTGTGACGATGAGTTTCGGCCGGTACTCAGATTCCGAGAACAGCAGCGGTGACGATTTCACATTTTTACGGACGCGCGACTTTTCGCTAAGCTCTGTGAAAATTTCCGCCATGCGATCCACAGTTTCATCCCATGAATGCGCCTCTGCATATTTTCTTACCGTTCGTCGGCCGGGCGGTTTTTGCAGAAGCGATTTGATTGCGTCTGCAATTACCTCTGGCGTGCGTTCCGATGCGAGCCGTCCGGCGTCGGGCGAACGGATCACTTCGCCGGTTCCCCACACATCCGTTGCAACGCACGGCGTGCCGCATGCCATGGCTTCGAGCAGCACATTCGGCCAGCCTTCGCGGGACGACGCCAACACGAGAATTTCGGCAGCGCTGTAGACATCCGCCAGTTCTTCATGCGCTACACGTCCCAGAAATTTTACGCGCTCCGCAACGCCAAGGCTATTAGCCAGTGCCGCAAGCGCCTTTTTCTCCGGACCGTCGCCGGCGATAATCAGGGTCGCTTCGGACAGCTCCGGCAGGGCACGGATAACGAGATCATGCCCTTTTCTGCCAATCAGATGACCGACGCTCGCCAGTACAAGACCGTTAAGCCCAAGCGCGCGGCGTGCTGTTTCCCTTTCGGTTTCATAGAACACGTCAAGATCGACGCCATTGCGGAGAACGGAGATCTTTTCCCTTTGCGCGCCGATGTCGCCAAGTGCGTCTTTCAATGCGGAAGCGACGGCGATAACGGCGTCAGCTCTGTTCGCGGCGTCAATGATTGCTCGTCGCGGGCCTTGGTACTCTGGCAGCAAGTTTACATCGGCGCCCCGGGCGGTAATGACCAGCGGCTTATTAAATTCTCGTGCAACGCGCGCTGCGGCAACGCCGTCCGGATAAAAATAATGCGCGTCAATCAAATCGAAATCCCATCCGCCTTCGATCAGTTTACGAACTGATTTTCGCAAACATCGCGTCAATGCGTCCGGCGCGAAATTCATGGCGGTCTTCGGCGGTACGAAATAACGGGGATGAAAAACCTCAATAACGCCGCGCATCTCCATTTCCGGCGCGCGCGCCCAGTCTGCATATGCGCCGAAAATATCATGACGAAACGGAAACCACGGAACAGGCGCGACGACCTTTATGTCAGCATCGTATTTTTTCCGGAAAGCCTCAATCCGGTTCGCGACGAATACGCCGTGCGAGGGCATCGCGGCATTCGGAAACAGGGTTGAAAACAGCAAAATGCGCATGGATCAAAAGCCGTGAGGCTGACAAAAAGGTAACGAACGCCGTCTCATGATGGTGATACGCTGCCCCCCGTTAAGAATGCGCTGAACTCGCTCAAGCGCCCGTAGCCTGAGCCGGATTAACGAATCCTTGAAACTCTGGCGACTAGCCTCGACATGAACCGATAAGGAACAGGTCAGATGCGCTCCGCCGCAGCCAACACCGCAGAAATACGCCGTTCCGAAGCCGATGAACGGTTGCCCGCGCTGGTGTGTGTTTCGGTCTGGTTTACTGCCGCCGGCGGTATGTGGGCCCTCTTGCTCGCGCCCGTTCTTTTTTGAGCTGAATTCCGGCTTTCCGGCCATTTTTTCTTCCCCAGACGCAATCTCGCCCCATTTTCATTCTTAACTTTTCGTTAGGCATGTAATATGCGGGGAGAGGCTTGTTCTGTCGCGTTCCGGGACAGAGGAGCCGTAAGGCGGCTTCGCCTTAGCCAGTTGTGGGGAACTGGGGGAGATGGTTGGATTTTACGCTTTCGGGCTCGCCGCAGCGCTTGCAACCGCTGCTGTGGCTACGCGCGTTCTGTTTTTCACACACAATCGGCCTGCATTGACCGATATTTTGCTCAGGGAAGCAGAACCTGGTTCGCTTGGTCATGCGCCATCGGGCGCTATCAATACCGACGCAACTTCAGCGGCTGATATTCAAACCGCCGCCGGGTTGATGAATTCTCCGCAAACCACCAGAGTTAAACGCTTTTTCGACATTCTCTTCAGCCTTGGGCTGATCGTGTTTATGGCGCCGTTGCTCGTCCTCACCGCGATCGCCATCAAGCTCGACAGCAACGGTCCGCTCCTCTATCGCCAGCGGCGTGTCGGCTTTGGCGGCAAAGAGTTTGAGGTTTTCAAATTCCGCTCGATGGTGACGGACGCCGAAACCAACGGCCCGCAATACGCGTCAATTAACGACGCCCGCATCACCAGGGTCGGCCACTTCATCAGGAAATTCCGAATCGATGAAATCCCACAGACCATCAACGTCCTCAAAGGCGATATGAGTTTTGTGGGGCCGAGACCCGAACGGCCGGAATTCGTCCGCGATCTGGAGCAGGAAATTCCGCTCTATCACTGCCGTCACCTTGTCAAACCCGGCATTACAGGCTGGGCGCAGGTCAAATACGAGTATGCAGCCTCCGTCGAGGGCGCGCGTAACAAACTTCGATACGATCTCTATTATATCCGCCATTTCTCCCCGGCCCTGGACCTACTGATCGTGCTGATGACCGTGCGCGTGGCGCTTTTCGGGCTCGGCAGCCGCTAGCCACCGGGCGACCACCTCTTGTTTTCCGCCGGAATCGGGAGAGACAGGAAATGACACAAAGGCGCGGCGTTTCAGGAGTTTTGCGCCTTAATTCTGGTTAACGGGGAGCGGTCCGGGCATGGCAAAGAAATTGCGTTGCCCTTACACTGACGCCCGTATTTTCAGCGCTCATGCGCCAGCTTGACGCTCACAAGGACGCCACAGGGGTTTTAACCATGACGAAGACAACGAATCTGTTCCGTTTCGCGCTTGCCGCCCTCGCCGGACTGGCGCTTGCGGCCTGCTCGACAATCAGCGGCGAGAAACTGGCCGCTGCGCCTTCCTCCGCTTCCGACGCCGCTTCGGCAGCGCCGGACTATCTGATCGGCCCGCTCGACAAGCTTGAAATTTTCGTCTGGCGCGCGCCGGAGCTTTCAACGAATGTCACCGTACGCCCTGACGGCCGCATCTCGACGCCGCTGGTTGAGGACATGGTCGCCGCCGGCAAGACGCCGTCGCTTCTCGCCAACGATATAGAGGGAGCGCTCCGCGAGTTCGTGAAAACGCCGGAAGTTACTGTCATCGTCAGCGACTTCTCATCGACCTTCGATCAGCAGGTACGCGTTCTCGGCGAAGCGCAACAACCTATCGCCCTTCCCTATCAGGCTGGCATGACGACGCTGGACGTGATGGTCGCCGTTGGCGGGCTGACGGAATTCGCTGCCGGCAATCGCGCCGTGTTGATCCGCGGTCAGGGCGAGGATCGCCAGTCCTATCGGCTGAAGCTCGATGATCTTTTGCGCAAGGGCAACATCGCGGCGAATGTGCCTGTGTTGCCGGGCGATGTAATTTTGATCCCGGAAAGCGTGTTCTAGTTAGAACACGCAGCCCGGCGTTGAGGGGAACGCAGTTTGTTCAAGTTTTCAGATCTACCTCAACCGGTCATTCGCGGCCTTAATGGCTTATGGCGCCGGCGCTGGCTTATCGTCGGCGTAACATGGGCCTGCGCGCTAGCCGGTTGGCTAGCGCTCTGGCTCATACCGGACAAGTATGAGTCCCGGGCGCATGTCTTTGTACAGACGGAAACCATCCTGGAGCCTGTGCTGACAGGCTTTACGGCGCGTCCCGATTACACACGCCGTGTCGACGTGATGCAGCAGCAACTGCTCACGCGCCCCAACGTCGAGCAGATCATCGACAGATCTGGTCTCGCCGAAACGATCGAGGCGCGCAACGCCATGGACCGGCGCGTCAAGATGGAAGGCATGGTCAACTGGGTCGCAGGGCAGATCAAAATCGAAAGCCCGCAGGAGATGTATTTCATCATCTCCTACAAGAACAGCGATCCGGCGATCGCGCAGGCGGTCGTCGACTCCGTCCTCAACATGCTGATCGAACAGGATCTCGGCGCGAGCCTGACGGAAAGCGAAGCGGCGCGCCGCCGACTCGATCTGCAGATTGAGGAATATGAAGAGCGGCTCGTCGCCAACGAACGCGCCGTGGCGACGTTCCGCGCCGAACATGCAGCGGAGCTGACGACCATTCAGGGAACGGCGCGGCAGCGCGAGCTGAAAGAAAACGAACTGACGCGAGTCAGCGACGAACTGGAGCGCACGAAGGGCCGTATTGTCACCTTGCAAAATCTCATGTCCGCAACGCCGCGCAGAACATCCGGCGGCGAGCTTGAGCGGCTGCGTGTCGAACTCGCGTCGCTGCGTTCGCAATATGAAGAAAGTCATCCGGACATTCGCGGCGTCCTCGCCCGGATTGCAGAACTTGAAAGCGACGACTCCGTCCTTGCTTCCAATCCGGAATATGTGCGCCTGCAATCGGAGTTGAGCGTCGCGCGTGATTCCATTCGCACACTTGAAACCCGCGAACAGCGACTGAAAGGTGAGCTCGACACGCTCGATTTCGCCACCGGACAGGCGCCGGCCGTTGAGGCGGAACTGCGCCAGATCGTGCGCGAATACGAGCAGACGCAGAAAACCTATGAAGAACTCCTATCGCGCCGCGACCGGCTCGACCTTACCCGCAATCTCGGCGCCGCCGGCCGAGGTGTTGAATATCAGGTGTTCGAATGGCCGACCGTGGCGCTGGCGCCAAGCGATCCGCCGCGGCTCCTGCTTATTCTCGGGATTTTCATTCTCGCCGGCGGCGCGGGCGCAGCGGCGGCCCTGGGTCTTGCGATCCTCGACAAGAGCTACACGCAAGCGAGCGAGTTGCAGCATGCTTTTGGACTGCCTGTTCTTGGCGCGCTGAGTGAGGTTGCATCGCAAACTGTGATCGCAGACCGCAAGCGCGACCGCACGCGTCTTGTTTTGGCGAGCGTCGCGTTGGTTCTGATTGCGGGCGCTTATGCGTATCTAACGGTGTTCCGCATTCCTTCCGGCGCGCCCGCCGCCAGTGAACGGTCCGCACAAGTAACGTATGAAGTCGAGGCGCGGTCATGAGTATAGTTGAAAAAGCCGGCGCAAATGTGTTGAAAACAACGTTCAGCAAGAAGGCGAAAAAGAAAAAAGACAAGGACAAGACCGAAACGGCGGAGGAGAAATTGCCGACGCCGCGCGAACCTGAAATGGCGACGCTCGATTTTGCACAGTTGGCGGCGCAAGGTTTTTACGATGCGAAAGACCCGTCAAGCCAGCTCGCGCTTGAACTTCGCGCTGTCAAACGCCGTCTTCTTCGCCGCATCGGATATCTGCGGGCCAGCGGCGACCGTCAGGCATTCAGAACGCCCGGCAAACAGCGCAACATCATTCTCGTCACTTCAACGCGCGCCGGCGAAGGCAAGACGTTTACGGCGGCCAACCTGGCGCTGAGTTTTGCCCTGGAAGACAATATCGAAACCTTGCTCGTGGATGCGGATTTTGCGCGGCCGAAAATCCGCGCCCGCTTCAACCTCCCGGCTGCAGCAGGTCTGGCCGACTGCCTGCTCGACAAGAACCTCGATGCCGAGGAACTGGGCTGGCGGGTAAAAGACTCCAAGCTGCGCATCCTCGCCGAGGGCGCACGCGTGGACCGGCCGACCGACCTGTTCGCCACCGCCGACAGTCAGCGCCTATGGACCGGAATCGCGATGGCCCAGCCAGACCGGCTTGTGATCATTGACGCGCCGCCGGTGCTTGCGACCACGGACGCCGTGGTGCTCGCCAAATATGCTGACGAGATCGTTTTCGTGGTGGAGGCCAATTCCACGCCCGAATCAGCCGTTGCTGCTGCTATCGATGAGTTAATCGACGTTAACCCGAATGTGTCTATTATGCTCAACAGGTGCCAGATTGGCGCAGGCGGGGCCCATTACGGATCCTATGAATATTACGACCGGGCCGACAGCGGCGAAAAACCGGAAACCAAAAAAGCTTCGAGCAAGGATTAGACCCATGGGGAAAATCAACAAGCAACCGAATTGGAACGCCAGCGTAAAAAAAGCCTTGCTGGCGGGCGTCGCGGTCAGCGTGACAGCCGGCGCCGCTATTGCGCAGGTGACGTCGCCAAATGCGCCCTTGAAGCTTTCAACGGATTATTTCGGATATGCAGCGGGCGTTTCTGTTCGCGCCGGTTATTCCGACAACATCAATCTTGAGCGCGGCGCGCTGAAAGACGAAGAATACATCCTGTCGACCTTCCTTACTGGCGGCGCGATCTATTCAACGCCGCGAGTGACGGCGCTCATACTCGGCGATCTCGACTTTTCCTATCTGATCGACGATAGCGACCTCGCCATCAATCAAAACATCGGCGCGACCAGCACATTCACCGCCGCCGACAACTGGCTGTATTTCGATCTTTCCGGTTCGACGTCGCGCCAGCTCATCGGCGACAATGCCCGCTTCTCCGGCAACATCAACGCCGCCCGCGGACAACGCGCTGACGTACACGCCTACTCAGCGAGCCCTTACGTATTCCACGAATTCTCGGACGAATCGACCGCGGAATTGCGCTACCGCTTCTCGCAAGTTTTCGTTGATGAAGAAGCCTCGCCAGCTGCGTTCTTTACCGGCAACTCGCTCAATGACTCGATCACGCACGAAGTTCTCGCGCAATATGATACGGGCCGTGCGTTTGACAGGCTGGGTTTCCGCCTGACCGCCTATGGCAGCGAAACATCTGAGGACGGCGTCGGCGTTTTCCCTGACTTCGAATACGAACAGGGAACAGTTTCTATTGCCTCGCATTTCGCGTTCTCGGATCAGTTCGCGATTTCCGGCGCGGCCGGTTACGACGAGGTCGACACGACGCCGTTTCTGATCAACGGAACGCCGATTTCGTTCTTCAACGACGACGATCTTTCCGGATTTTTCTGGCGCGCCGGCTTCACGGCGCAACCCGGCCCCCGCTCGCTCATTCGCATCGAATACGGACAGCGCTATGGCGATGAATTCATCGACGCCGAAGCGCGTTACGCCATATCCGACCGTTTTGTTTTCTCCGCCGCCGCAAGCCGCTCGTTCAGAACCCGCGCACAATCTGTGTCGTCACAGTTCCGGGCGACACAGCGTCAGACGCTGGAGTTTGCAGATGCGTTGCGTGAGGGTCAGGAGCTTTCGGCTCGAAGCATCATTGAGTCCGCAAACTGGTACGCCAATAGCCTCAATTTCGGCCGGTCCCAGACCACTGGCGTCGCCGTAACCGACTCAGCATCGGCTTCCCTCGCCGGTCAGTTCGGGCGCACCGAACTATCGATCAGCGGATATTATTCGGATGATAATTTCGGCTTCCGCCAGATCGAAACAATCGGAGGCGGCATCGATCTGCGCCGCCGTATGTCGCGCCGCCTGACTGGATACGGATCGCTTTTCTTCCGCCATGCAGACACCGCTTTCGATCCGGCGACCTGTATTATGACGCCGGAGATTTTCGGTTTCGACAGTAACGATCCGATGTTCGACGCTATGGTTGAGTGTAACAACCTGGCGGCTGACAACGGCGTCACCAATACGCTGATCGGACGCGTCGGCGCCTCCTATCGGATTTACGAAAATGTTTCGGGTTTTGTTGAGTATTCCCACACCGAGCGCTTCGCGCCAAATCCGCTGCTTGAGTATAGCGAAAACAGTGCGCTCGTGGGGGTAACCCTGGATTTCTAAGTCATGTATGAAGAGTATTTCCGGCTCACCGATGCGCCCTTCCGGCTAAGCCCGGACCCGCGCTTTTTCTACGGCAGCCGCAGCCATAACAAGGCAATGGCGTATCTTCACTACGGCCTGA
>DGNI01000179.1 GCA_002388885.1 Parvularculaceae bacterium UBA4496
TTCGGCCGCGACCGCCGCTATCCGATTACGAATGGGTGGCGGGATCGGTGATCCCTTCCGTCAGTCTTTAGTGAGATATTCTTCCGGCACCGGGTTATCTTCCGTTTCTGCTTGCCAGTAGATATTCACGATCCACCAGCGGTCATTGTGGTGCAAAAGCTGGAAGGAATTGATCCCGCGCAGGAACGGTTCGGCGTCGTCTGCGTTGCGTTTTGCGGCGTAAGCGCTGAACGCGTGCACGATATCGCCGAAGCGTTCGGTCTTGCGGCCGATTTCATACTCAAAAAAACCGTTCTCCGCGAATGTCGCCGTACCGCGTTCCACATAGCCTTCCGGCGTAATGAAGGTAGCGCCGTTCTGCCCGACAGGAATCAGTTTTGCGTCGGGGTGAAAGAGGGAGCGGAACCTGTCCCAGTCGCGCGGCTCGCCCGCGGGGCCGGAAATCACGTCGTAAATCGCCGCCATGATCGCGTCGACGGTTGCAACGTCTTCGGGAGCCGCGGCGGGGCGCTCGTGATGTTCGGCAAGCGCCGGCGAGAACGAAACTGCCAGCAGCGAAAACGCGGCGAGTGTTTTGATGAAAATTTTCCGGAACATTTTTTGTATCTCCCTTACCCGTTACCGGCTGACAATCGGCAGCACGATATAGGACGGATTTTCCGATGAATGATGGATGGTGTTGGTCGCGACGACTCCTTCACTTTCATTGTAGTTGTCGCCGCCGGTGTTGAGATTGCGCACATATTTCGGAAAGCTCGACGAGGAGACTTCAACGCGGATGCGGTGGCCTTTGCCGAAGACGATGGATGTGGTCATCGGCGTGAAGTCGATTTCGTAGATTTCGCCTTCCTCCATCAGTACACTCTTGTCGTAACCCTCGCGGTAACGTGCGCGGAAAATCGTATCGTCGATGATATACGCCGTGCCGTCGGGCAGAACGTCCACCAGCTTCACGGTGAAGTCAGTATCCTTCGCGTCGGATGAGACATTCAGCACCGCATCGACGAAGCCTGAAACTTCGACCGGCTCGCTCAATGGTTCGGATGTGTAAACCAGTACGTCATGCCGGGTCTCGATCTGGCGCTGGTCGAATGCGCCGGGAATAACGGTGCCGCCGTTGCAGCAATCACCGCCGCCGATGGTCTGCACCGGCGCCATGGGATCGTATTTAAACGTGTCTGGCGTCTGGTCGCCCGCAGGCGCGTCAAACGTCAACACGCCATCACCGTAAAGGCTGTTCGCCTTGCCTTCGCTCGAAAGGTAAAGCTTTGTTTCGCGGGCCTGCCTTGGCGGCCATTGATCTGCGGATTTCCATTCGTTTTCGCCCATGGCGAAAAACCGCACCTTCGGCGTGCGGTCGGGAAACGCACGGCGATCATTTTTCAGGAAACGGTCAAAGAATTTGAAAATCTCGTTGGTGGTGTCGAAGCGGATCTCGCCCAAGTCGCGCTGGCCGACTTTGTTGCCGTCGCTGCGGTCCCAGTATTTGCAATGGTCGACCGGGGCGATGACGGCATACTGATTGTCACGAACATTGGCGTCATTCCCTTTGGCGCGCGCATGATTATAGAGCGCCATGTTGGGGCCGATCGAAACGTCATACCATGAGTTAAACCACAATGACGGTACGCCCCAGCCCTCGTTGTCATGATAAAGGCCGCCCTCAAACCAGGCCTGGTCGCCAGGCGTGCGTTTGATGAGCTTTTCGAAGGTCGCCGGGGGTTCGCCGAGTTCGGAAAGCAGTTCGTCATAAGGAAGATACCAGATGTGCTCCTTCCAGTTGACCTCCGGCTTGTCGGTGGCCAGATCGTTATAGGTTGCAATATGCGCACGCATTTCCTGATCAAGACCGTCGGGAATCTGCGCGCGTAACGGGTTGTCGACGCCGTAAAGCCAGGGATGGAAAAGCGTGCGTTCGGCGCCGCCTCGATACCAGTTGCCTTGCTCGTGAAACTCTCCGACGCGGCCGATGCCAGCGCCCGACGCCATCGGCACCATGGCCGCATGCGCCGGGTGATCCATGGCGGCGAGCGCCAGTTGCCATTCAGCGGACGACGAACAGCCGAGCGTGCCGACCTTGCCGCTGGACCAGGGCTGTTCCGCAATCCACTCGAGCGCGTCAAAGCCGTCCGTGCGGGGATGTCCTAGAAGTTCGAATTCGCCTTCAGAGAAATAGCGCCCGCGTTCGTTCTGGATGACGAAGGCGTACCCGCGGCTGACAGCCTCAGCCGCCATGAAGAGACGCGATCCCGCGAGGGTATTGTAATTGTATGGCGTTCGCCAGAACACGACGGGTACAGGACCGCGGGCGTTTTTCGGGACGTAAACGTCCGTCGACAGGTGAACGCCGTCGCGCATGGGTACATTAACCTTGCGCGTAATATCAGCCATGTCCTTTAACTCGGCGCGCAATTTCTTTTCGTCGTATCGCTCGTATGTCTGAGCCTGAACGGCCGCGAACGTGACGCCTGTAAAGGCAAGCAGCAGCACGATGAGAAGATGTCTTTTCACGGGAGCACCCTTCTTGTTGTTTCCTCTGGTTTGGCGGTGATGCTTGCAGACGCCGGAAGCAGGCGCAAGCTGCTTGGCGAATGCCGTAGGAATGCGACATCTTACGCACCCATTTGACCGGAGCGGTCATCCCCGCTAATGCCTCGCCGCTAAAAGGTTTTCCGAGATTCCAATGACCGTCAAAGTCCGTTTTGCGCCGTCGCCTACCGGCAAGCTCCATGTAGGGAACGTGCGGGCTTCCCTGTGGAACTGGCTGTTCGCCCGCAAATCCGGCGGGACATTTGTCCTGCGAATCGACGATACGGACCGGGAGCGCTCCACCAAAGAATATGAAGACGGCATCCGCACTGACTTGAAATGGCTGGGGCTCGACTGGGACGAAACCATGCGCCAGTCGGAACGGTTTGCCGATTACGACGCTGCGGCGGAAAAATTGCGCAGTTCAGGTCTGCTTTATCCCTGTTACGAAACGGCCGAGGAACTTGACCGCAAGCGAAAGATTCAGCGCGCCCGAGGCCTGCCGCCGGTTTATGATCGCGCTGCGTTAAAGCTGACGCCCGATGAGGTCGCCGCCTATGAAGCGGTAGGCCGAAAGCCGCACTGGCGGTTCAGGCTTTCGCAAACTCCAGTGCACTGGACCGATCTCATCAGGGGTGAAACTACCGTCGACACGGCGAGCGTTTCCGATCCGGTGCTGATCCGCGAGGACGGTGTTTATCTTTACACGCTGCCGAGCTGTGTTGACGATATTGATTTGAACATCACCCACGTCATGCGCGGTGAAGATCATGTCACCAACACAGGCGTGCAAATTGAAATCTTCAAAGCGCTGGGCGGCGAGCCGCCGCAATTCGCGCACCATTCGCTTTTGATCGGCGCCGACGGACAGGGGCTTTCCAAACGTCTGGGCTCCCTGTCGATCGAGGCCATGCGCAATGACGGGCTGGAACCGGCTTCGATTACAAGCCTCCTTGCAAAACTCGGCACGGCCGATCCGGTACTGCCGCAAGCGGATTTATCGGCGCTCGCGGAAACATTCGACTTTGACCGGCTTGGCCGCGCGCCGGCGCGTTTCGACATGGCCGAACTCGAAGCTTTGAACGCGAAACTTTTGCATGAAACCGCCTACGACGCCGTATCGTCGCGACTGCAAAAACTTGGCGTTACCCCGCCGCTTTGGGAAGCCGTGAAGGGCAACATCACGCGGCTCGCCGATGCTGCCGAGTGGGTGAGCGTCATCGATGGCGAGGTAGAACCTGTTATCGAGAATCAGGATTTCGCCAATGAGGCGGCGGCGCTTGTTCCTGATAGTCTTGATGCGGATAGTTGGAGCGTACTAACGAGCGCGCTCAAGGACAAAACCGGCGCCAAGGGAAAGGCGCTGTTCATGCCGTTGCGTCTCGCATTGACGGGCCGTGAGCGCGGACCGGAAATGGCCGCGCTCCTGCCGCTTATTGGTTCTGAAAAAGCCCGCGCACGTCTTAGAGGCGAAAAAGCCTAAGCCCCATGCGTCACGCCATTGCGCGAAGCATTTTGCTTTCGGCGTGGTCGAACACCGCCGGCACATTATCGACAAATGCGATATCGTTGAGCAATTCCTTGTCAGCGAGCTTGCTGTCCACAACGTGATGCAGCAGTTCTTTCAGCGGCGACCAAAAATTGTTGACGTTCAAAACGATCAACGGTTTGCGATGCAGGCCGAGCCGCGCCCATGACAGAACTTCGATAATTTCTTCAAGCGTGCCGATGCCGCCGGGCAGCGTCAGGATGGCGTCCGATTCCTCGAACATCATCATCTTTCGTTCATGCATGTTTGAGACGACCTTGTGATCAACGCCTTCGAGTATGCCTTCGAGCTCGACGAGAAAATCAGGGATCACGCCGAAAACCTTGCCGCCCGCGTCGCGCGCGGCGCCCGCGGTCGCGCCCATCAGGCCGAGTTTCCCCCCGCCATAGACAATTCGGCAGCCGCGGCGGGCTGCTTCTTTTCCGACTTGGATAGCGGTTTCTTTAAATGCGGGGTCGCTCCCTGGCCGGGACCCGCAATAAACACATAATGATTTCATAGACTTACACGTTTCTTGTTGTTGGGTGGGCATTGTACGCAGAATTTCTTAAGGGTAAAGTAAATTGGGGTTCGCAAAGCGTTTTCAAGGAGTCGTCCTCTCGTGCGCGTCATTGTCATTATCCTGTTACTGATGGTTCTCGGGTTTATCGGCTGGAAAGCCGCCGAACGTTTCAAGATCATCGAAAGCCCTGACGAGCCGGCAGTCGTAACAGATTCCTCAGATTCCACGGACGAAACACAACAGGATGCGCCGGCCGACCCCGCGCTGCCCAGTTTTGACATCGTGCGCGTTGACCGCACCGGTTACGCCGTGATTGCAGGCCGCGCCAAGCCGGGCTCGGAAGTCACCATATTCGCCAATGATGACGAGCTTGCGACAACCACGGCTGAATCGGACGGCTCATGGGTCGTCACTACCGATACGCCGTTAGACGCGGGACCCGTTGAGCTTAGCCTTTCGATGACGACGCCGGACGGCATGACGATCCGTTCCGAAGACACGATTTTGATTTACGTGCCGGAACGCGAAGGCGACCTGCCGCTTGTCCTGCGTACAACACCGGGCGGCGCAACCGAAGTCTTGCAGGAACCGCGCGAGGCGGCTGCTGGCCTCGGACCATTATCGCTCGATGTCATCGACTATGACGAAACCGGCGCAGTAATTTTCTCAGGACGCGCAGAACCCGGGCGCGTGGTGCAGCTGTTTATCAATCGTCAGTTGCTCGGTCAGACCGCGGCGAATGCAGACGGCCGCTGGACCATTGCGCCGGAAGCGCAGATCGCGCCTGGCGTTTATTCATTGCTGGTGATCCAGCTCGATGAAGACGGACGGCCGGCATACGCCATCGAGCTGCCGTTCGAGCGTGCAAACCCGGACAATATCAACTTACAGGACGGCAGGGTGATCGTACAGCCGGGCAACAGCCTGTGGCGCATTGCGCGGCGCGCCTATGGCCGCGGCGCGCAATACACGATCATCTATGAAGCGAACGCCGATCAGATCCGCGATCCGGATCTGATTTACCCAGGACAAATCTTCGACGTGCCCGAGGGTGAAGAGAGCGAGACCGAAGAGTAGAAGCCTATTCCGCCGCGTGCTGAAGGGAATCACTGTCGAGCGAGCCGATCTGTTTCGGCTCCTCATCAATCGAATGTTTCGGGAAAAGCCGCTTGCGCAAGACGGTCGGCGCAGCGAGCATCACCGGCGTGAGGATCAGTGTCAGGATTGTTGAAAACGCAAGGCCGTAAACGACGGCGGAAGACAAGAGCACCCACCAGTCGGATGTAGACGAGCCGTGTGTGATCGTACCGGCGGCGAAGTTCACATTGATCTCGAACACCATAGGCAACAGGCCGAGAATAGTCGTCGCCGTTGTCAGCAATACGGGACGGATGCGTTGTGCGGCAGTTCTTACCACGGCTTCTTCAACGGAAAGCCCCTTGCGGCGCAGATACTGATAAGTGTCGATCAAAACGATATTGTTGTTCACGACAATACCGGCGAGCGCGACGATGCCCGTGCCGGTCATGATGATGGAGATGTACTGACCGGTCAGTGCGATCGACAGCAACACGCCGAGAACGGACATGATGACGGCGCTCAATGTCAGTATGGCGTGATAGAAGCTGTTGAACTCGAGCAGCAAGATCATGGCGATCATGAACAGCGCCGCGATCATGGCGTTCTGGAAGAACACCGCTGCGTCGGCGGTTTCTTCATCTGCGCCGCGCATGGTCCATGAAACGCCTTGGCCCAGTGCGCCTGTCTCGAGCCAGTTTTTAAGATGATTGATAGCGCGGTCCTGACTGACCTCATGACCCTCGACCTGCGTGTTGCCGTTGGCCTTCACTTCGATGATGCGCGCGCCGTTACGCCGGATGATCCGGTCGACCTGCGGTTCGGCGACGCGCGAAACGAAATTCGACAAGGGAACAGCCCCTTGCGGGGTCTGCGCGCGCACCTGATCAAGCGCAAAAATATTGCGGTGTTTTTCGGGGTAGCGGGCGCGGATATCGACCTCGTCATCCGCGTCCTGCGGGCGGTATTTATCAATCAACAGGCCATCGGTGACGAACTGCAACACGGCGCCCGCCTGTTGCACTGAAAGACCGTACCGGCCCGCGAGCGCGCGGTCGATTTCCATCGTCCATTCGATGCCGGGCAGGGGCAACGTGTCTTCCTGATCCATGTAGGCCGGCACTTCGGCGCCCTCGATTTCGATCGTCGTCGTGTCGAGGAATTCGCGCGTCTTTTTGGCGGCGGCGACCATGGAGTCGAAATCGGGCGAGGAAATTTCAACCTGCGCGTCCTTGCCCACTGGCGGGCCGGACTCGCGCTGGCGTACTTCAACATGAACACCCGGAATATCGCTGACCCGCGCGCGCAATTGTTCGACAACCTCGCGCGAGTGGTCGCGCTCCGAATAATAAACAAGATTAAGGCCGACCTGACCGACGGTTTCGACGGGCGTGTTGTTGCCGCGACCGAGTTCCGGCCCCGTCTGCAGATAGATGTGTTTGATCGCCGGATGGTCTTTGATCCGTGCGGCCACTTCCTTGACGATCTCGATATTCTGTTCGGCGGAAAGATTGCCGCGCCCCATGACCAGCAAATTGATCTGATCATCATCGTTGCGAATGAAAAATTCAGACTCCGGCGCAGCAATGATGAAAGAACCGATACAGAATGCGGCAAGTCCGGCGCCGCCGGCCATGACCAGCAGCGGGCGCGAAACGAGTTCTCTCAGAAAACGAGAATAAGCTGCAATCGGTCCCTTAAGGGTTGTCGGGTCGATCTCATCGACTTCGTACTGTTTTGCCGGTCCTTCGGTTTTGCCTTTCATCTTCAGCTTTTTCTTCATCCACTCAGGGATGCCAAAGAGCGAGCCGATAACCGGCAGAAAGACCAGCGCCACGAGCAGCGAGGAGAGCAATACGAAGATCAATGTCAGGGGCAGATATTTCATGAACTGCCCCGGTGTGTCCTCCCAGAACAGGAACGGCGCGAATGCAGCGAGCGTAGTCGCTGTCGAAGTAATCACCGGCCAGAACATGCGTTTTGACGCTTCGAGATAGGCGGCGCGGCGTGCAGCGCCTTCGGCCATGCGCCGGTCAGCGTATTCAACGATAACGATGGCGCCGTCGACCAGCATGCCGACGGCGAGGATGAGCGCAAAAAGCACCACGATGTTGACCGTGAGGCCGGCCACCGCCAGCACCAGGATGCCGGTCAGGAAGGAGCCGGGAATGGCGATGCCGACGAGGCAGGCCGAGCGGATGCCCAGCGCGGCGACGATGACGACCATGACCAGCAGGATGGCACTCAGCACGTTGTTCTGCAGGTCGAGCAGGTTGTTGCGGATGTCGGTGGACTTGTCCTGGCTGTAGGCCACGGTGACCGTCGCGGGCCAGGCGGTGCGCTGTGCCTCGACCACGGCGCGCACGCTCTCGATGGTCTCGATGATGTTCTCGCCGGTGCGCTTGGAGACCTTCAGCGCCAGCGACGGCTGGCCGTTGAGCCGTGAGAAGCCGTCGGAATCCTTGAAGGTGCGGCGCAGGCTGGCAACGTCGCGGAAGCGCACCACGGCATCGCCGCTCACCTTCAGCGGCAGGTTGACGATGTCCTCCATGGTC